>JAFUEM010000252.1 GCA_017463935.1 Kiritimatiellia bacterium | reverse complement strand
GGCCGCCGTGCGAAGATCCTTCACGACGTGCGCACGTCGCGCGGCGCGATCGAGGCGATCCGCGCGCTCGGTCTGGAGCCGGTGATGGTGCCGGTCGGCCACGTCTTCGCCAAGAAGGCGCTGCGCGCCTGCGGGGCCGCGTGCGGCGGCGAGCTCGCGGGCCACTACTATTTCAGCGAATTCTACAACTGCGATTCGGGCGTGCTGGCGGCGCGGCGGATTCTCGGCGAGATCGCGCGGGCGAAGGCCGCGGGCCGGACGTTCAGCGAGATGATGGCGCCGATCGCGACGCGCTACGCGAATTCGGGCGAACTCAATTTCAAGGTCGCCGACAAGAAGGCGGCGATCGCACGCGTCCTGGCGGCGAGCGCGGCAAAACTGCCGCGGGAGACGGGGCGCGCGACGATGGACGGCCTGCGCCTCGAATTCGCCGAAGGGTGGATCAACATCCGCGAATCGAACACCGAGCCCTATCTGCGGCTCGTCGCGGAGTGCGACACCGCCGCGCGGCTCGCCGAATGGCGGGCGATCCTGACCGACGCCATCACCGGCGGCTGATCAGACGAGCGCGGCGAGGCGGTCGAGCGCGTGGGCGAAGAAGCGCTTCCAGCCCGCGCAGAGGAGCGGTCGTCCGGCGCGGCGGTTGCGCGGGCAGTCGCCCTGGCAGAAGCGGCGGAATTCGCACGCGCGGCACGCATCCGGCAGCGCGGCGGTCTTGGCGGCCGCGAAGTCGCGGTAGACGGGCGAGGCGAGCAGCTCCTCCCACGTGTGCGTCTGGATGCTGCCGAGCTTCAGGTCGGCGCGCACGTGGAAGTCGCACGGATAGACCGAGCCGTCGTGTTCGACGACGAGATACTGGCGGCACGAGTCCGCCGCGCTGCACTGCGTCGGGTAGCCGCGCACGAGCTGCGAGACGAGCGAATCGAAGAGGCGGATCGAGACGGTGTGCGCGTCGGCCTTGATCCATTCGTCGAAGAGATCGACGAGAAACGCGCCCCATTCGTCGCCGTCGATCGTCTCGCACGGCGCGGTGCATTCGATGTACTGGTGGAAGCGCGTGCGGAAGGTGTCGCGCAGGTAGCGGTAGACCCGGGCGGCGTGGCGGACGTTCGCCTGCGAGACGACGGTCAGCAGGTTGTAGTCGACGCCGGCCGCCTCGAGCGCGCGGATGCCGCGCACGACCGCGTCGAAGCTGTCGCCGCGCAGACGGTTCAGCTCGCGCGGGCCGTCGAGCGAGACGCCGACGAGCCAGCGTTCGGCGGCGAAGCGGCGCGCGTGCGCGTCGGTCAGCAGCGTGCCGTTCGTCTGGATCGACTTGTCGAGCGGCGCGGCGCCGAGCGCGGCGAGGATGTCGGGCGCGGCGAGGAGCGGTTCGCCGCCCTGAAGTGCGATCGACTTGGCCGCGAAGGGGAGCGCGAGGTAGCTGTCCAGCATCTGCCGGAAGAGCGCGGGCGTCATCGCGCCGGCAGCGTGATCGGCATAGAAGCAGTAGCGGCAGTGCAGGTTGCACGCCGCGCCGACGGGCTTGACGAGAAGCGAAAAAGGTTTCATTCCGGCGGATAGTATAGCAAAATTTCCGCACGCGGCGCGCGCGAAGTCGCGGCCGCGCCGGAAGGACCGGCTATTTCCGCGAAAGTCGGTAGCGCAGGGGCGAGAGGCCGGTTCGGTCGTGGAAGAATTTGGAGAAGTAGGCGGGCGACTTGAAGCCCGTCTCTTCGGCGATCTGGGCGACGGGGACGCTGGAGCTTTCCAGCAGATGCAGCGCGCGCCTGAGGCGCAGTGCGATCTGGTACTCCAGCGGTGCCATGCCGTTGTAGGCGCGGAAGCAGCGCCTGAACAGCGTGTAGCCCATGCCGAGCTGCGCCGCCAGGGCCGGGAAGTCGATCGTCTTGCCGAGATCGTGCGCAATGCAGAGGTTGGCCCTGCGGATCGCCACGTTGTGGCTGGACTTCCCGTGGTGCGCGGTCGGGTTCTCGCAGAGCGACGCCATGAGCGTGGCGGTCTTGAGCGCGAGGGTGTAGGGGTGCTCCGCGCCGGAGGTCTGGATCTCGTTGACAAGGGCGAGCAGGTCGTGGTCGAAGCGTCCGTTTGGCGCGATGCGGATGATGGTGGGCGACTGCGGGAAGAACGGTTCCGAAACGATGTGCCGGAGGTATTCGCCGCCGATGCCGATGTAGGCTTCGCTCCAGCCGGTCCGGGGATCGGGGCGGTAGCGGTGCCATTCGCCGGGATGGAGGATGATGACGGATCCGCCGCCGAGGGCGATGCTTTTGCCGCGCGTGAACTGGATCGTTCCCTTGCCCTCGCGTATGTAGAGAAGCTGGTATTCCCATTCGGCGAGCGCCCGTCCGTTGCGCCAGGTGAAATAGTAGTCGGACGAGTGGTATTCGTGCGGGTAGGGCTCGCCGGGCTTGGTCAGCTCGTGTCCCGCACCGGTCACATAAAGCCCGAACTGGCGCTGGATGGGGCTGATGGGGCAGTAGAGGAACTTGTTCATGGCGCGAAGTATAGCATAATTACGCTTCATTGTGTGTCAAAAAGTTAAAGTCGTGTCAAAACTTCATATTGAATGTCTGTCCATTTTTATGATACATTATGCGGTGCAAGGAGAGTTGTCCCGTGAAATCATGGTTCTGTCATAAAGTCAAAAACGTCCGGACGGTCGCCCCGCGCCTCACGCAGCGGATCGTCGTCTGTGCGGCGGTCGTCGGCCTGGCCGCGGCCGCGTCGGCCGCGCGCTGCGACGTGGCC
>JAFUEM010000023.1 GCA_017463935.1 Kiritimatiellia bacterium | reverse complement strand
GCGAGCGCCGCGCGCGTGCCGTCCGTCGAGCCGTCGTCGACCGGCACGAGTTCCGCGCGCACGCCGTGCGCCGCGAAGAGCGCGGCCGTCGCGCGCAGGTTCGCGACGATCGTTTCCGCGAGATTGAAAACGGGCAGCACGACCGACAGACGGCCGTCGCCGACCCTCTCCCGGACCGCTGCCCATTTTTCTTCGCGCTTTGTCACATCTTAGAATTCGAGCGCCGCGTACATCATCGCGAGGAACTGCTCGTACGTCATGCGCGTCTGCGCCATCGAGTCGCGCTCGCGCACCGTGAACGTGCCGTCCTCGACCGTCTGCGCGTCGACCGTGATGCACCACGGGGTGCCCGCCTCGTCCTGGCGGCGGTAGCGGCGGCCGATCGCGCCCGACACGTCCCACTGCACGTTGACCTTGCGGCGCAGTTTCTCGAAGAGGTCGCGCGCGAACTTCATCTGCGCCTCGTCCTTCTTGATGAGCGGGAAGATCGCGGCCTTGACGGGCGCCACCTTCGGCGAGAAGTGGAGGACCGTGCGCACGTCGTCCTTGCCCTTCTCGTCCTTCAGCGTCTGCTCCTCGTACGCTTCGCACAGGAGCGCGAGCATCAGCCGGTCCACGCCCGCCGACGGCTCGATCACGTGCGGCACGTACTTGCCGTCGAAGAGGTCCCTGCAGAACTTCTCGGCCGCGAGCGCGTCCTTGCCGCGCGCGACCCAGTCGGCCTGCACCTTCGCGATAAACGCCGCCTTCGCCGCGTCGTCGAGCTTCTTCGCCGCCTGCTTGAGGGGATCGTCGAAGACCGTCTGCGGCACGCCGGAATGCTTCTGGTGCTGCGTCAGGTCGAAGTCGCTGCGCGCCGCGATGCCCTCGAGCTCCTGGCGCCCGAACGGGAAGTCGTACTCGATGTCGACGCAGGCGCGCGCGTAGTGCGCGAGCTCGTCCGGCTTCTGCCAGTATTCGACGAAGCGTTCCGTCGGCAGGCCCACCGCGTTCAGGAACTTCTTGCGCTGCTCGACCCAGTACTTGTGCCAGACCTCCCAGCCCCAGTCGTCCTGCACGGGGCCGTTCAGGTCGGGATTGTCGGCGAGCGTGACGACGTGGCCGTGCAGCAGCTCCACCGCCTCGTCGGGGCGGATGAAGAACTCGAGCTCCATCTGCTCGAACTCGCGCGAACGGAAGATGTAGTTGCGCGGCGTCACCTCGTTGCGGAAGCTCTTGCCCATCTGCGCGATGCCGAACGGCACCGCCTGGCGGCTCGTCGCGAGGACGTTCAGGAACTGCGCGAAGATCGCCTGCGCCGTCTCGGGGCGGAGGTAGGCGACGTTCGACGGGTCGTCGATCGGGCCGACGATCGTCTTGAACATCAGGTTGAACGGCTTGGGCTCGGTGAGCTCGCCGCCGCAGTGCGGGCAGAAGAAGTCGCTGCCCGGCACCTTCGGCTGCGGCTTTTTCCTCTGCTCGGCGTAGATGTCCTTGATCTGGTCGGCGCGCATCAGCTTCTTGCAGTCCTTGCACATCGTCATCGGGTCGGCGAACGTATCGAGGTGACCCGACGCCTTCCAGATCTTCGGGTGCATGATGATCGTCGCGTCGAGCCCCGCCACGTCCTCGCGGCCGCGCACGGTGAACTGCCACCACGCCGCCTTGACGTTCTGCTTCAGCTCGCAGCCCAGGGGACCGTAGTCCCAGAAGCCGGGCATGCCGCCGTAGATTTCCGACGAATGATAGATGAATCCCCTGCGCTTAGCGAGGGCGCTGAGCGCATCCAGCGATGATTTGTTCTCTTCTGCCATAACGGGTGAATAGTATATCATAATTTCACCCCCGCCCGCGCAAGCGGCTTTGGCCGGCATCTCAGCGGTTCTATTCGGCGAATGCAATTATGCCTCTGATTCGACATCTCACCACGCCAACCCAGGTGCGCCGGGTTTGGAATGCTTGCTGGTCTTGATTGGCTTGCCGGGATGCGCCGCATTGTACTCTCGCACCCGGTCGATTCCGAACCGGCTCGCGATTTCATCACCGCTCATGCCACCGCGCTTCAATTCCTCCATCTGCCGAAAGTCGGAAGTCTGCGCGAGCGGAGGCTTCTTGCGCTTCTTCTCATACGCATCGTTCGCTTCGTGAGCATTTTTGAGTGCGTCTTCCATTGTAGCCTTCTCTTCCGAGGTGGGAACATATTCTTGGTGCAGTATCGGCGGTTTTGGCTTCTTGCGGCGCGCAGATTTTGTGGAAGGTTTCGGTCTTTTAGAATCGTCATCTTTTGACTTCTTCTCTCCCTTGCCAAGTACAAGCTCGTACTTGTGGATTATGAGTCGGTCTTGCATCAAGTCTTTGGCGACGCCTTTCGGCATCATGCACGGCCACGAAATCTCGTCCGTCGCCCGATAATAGACGATCTGATACTTAGTCCAGTTTTGGACATCCAGCAGCATCAGGTCGCATATTCCGCTCGTCTCGTCAAAGTACGATTCTGTAAGACCGTAATGGTCGAGCTTTGCGCGATAGCGGCTCTTTACATTCGCCAGCGCCCCTGCAATCGCCTCGTCAGCACTTCGCGGGATGGCATTGCCCGCACCAAACGCACCTGCCGTGCAAAGACATGCGGCAAGCAAACATTTTACATTCGCCAAATACATTATATGCATATCATTCATAATCGATGCTCATCATTATCATTACTTCATACTTTGCAGAAGCTGGACGCTAACTCTTCCGTTGTCCCTTTTATCGCAACGCATGGCGAAATCTTTTGTGACAATATGGGCATAGACAATCACGCTCTTCCCCAATTTTATACTTGAGCCCCGATGGAATTTTACAAGATTTACCGCAAAGCGGGCAATCGAAAACACGACCAAGGCCTTTTAAAAGCACTGGCGTCATGCCTCGGCCTATTGAATGCAAATCGGCCACAGACTGGTGCTCTTTTGATAATGCCTTTTTAGCATTGCGTATCTCTGACTGCGTAGGAGCATAGTATTCTTCCAGCTGCACCGCAGCAGGCCGTCTTGCCCCCCACGTAGAATGCGTCGCAGCAGACTTTATCACGGGAATTGCAATCATAGCTCCAATTCCAACAATCAAGGCCGCCACGATAACTGTAACCATTGTGCCACTCTTTTCATTATCGGAAGACCATTCGTGTCGCTGACGTTGGATCGAACGCATGGAAAAGTTTGCCATTCCATTACGACGGCGCTGCTGTCTCCTTGTCGCTGCTGAGTGAGTTTGCAATTGAATCTGCTCGCCAGAACGCTCTGGCAGGACTCCGGCAACAAACCCTTTACTGCAAACCTGGCAAGTAACATACTTCCCAAATTCTCGCTCTTCAATTTCATACTCCGTTCCGCAATGCGGGCAGTTGATGTTCATAACATTACCTTAGGAATCTTAAATATTATCGAGGATACGGCTACGCTGATTGGCGTATTCGGTTTCATTTATCAGTCCTGAATCCAGCAATCGCCGTAATTCTTTTAACCTTTCATTCGTCGCCATTTGTGATGCCTCATGTCTCGGACGCTGAAGAACATTATTTTGTTGCGTCTCCTTGAGCAATCTTATACCCTGCGGACTCGTTGTCGATATCAACGTATTCCGCTTTTGACACTTAGGACAGAACATAGATCGCCCTGTAGCTATTGAAACAATTCCACCAACTAGGAAAAACAGCGACAAAGCTATCCCGACAAGTGGCGTAAATATCAATGACGCCAGAAGAGCAACAGGAATGACACACAGGCTTGCACACCCAATCAAAGTCCCGTTTACAATTGTAGGTGACGATGTAATCTCAGCGCAGTTAGTACAGATATAACTTCCATGCAATGTACTACAACCAAATGGTAACTTTGGTGAAGTCTTTGAGCTTGCACGATTACAATTTCCTACCGCGGCGAAAAATTTTTTACCACATATCTGGCAAGTAACGTGCTCGCCTAATTCAAACTCATCAATCTCGTATTCCGTTCCGCAGTGCGGGCAAAGAATGTCCATACGCAAACCTCCTTGATATACTCACGCCTTGGTTGAATTCGGGTTTGCGGAACCTTCATCCGCCGGTATGTCCCACACATTGAGAATTCCAAGCAAAGGCTCATCTTCACGACCATTCTCTGTCACAAAGACAAGCCCTATACGCTGATTCTTCGCAACAGCCTCTTTGTGTATTTTCCTGAGATTGGCGACAGTAGTTTTTCGCGACACAAACTTGAATACATCAACCTTGTGTTTCTCGATAAGAATCGAATCGTTTAGATCGTGCACAGTTGCAGTCTGAGCGCAACTGACACCTGCCGTCCATGCTTCTAACATCGTGCTTTCGCTGAACACGCCGACAACCGCACCATTTTCATCCAAAATCGGCACATGGGAATGTCGCTTGTCCAACATCTTGTTTGCAATGGACGAAATCGTATCTGTCAGAAAACCCTTGGTAACATCATCGATTGGAATCCACAAACTCTGAACTGTCAACGTCTCATTGGCAAATCCAAGTGCATGTTCAATCATTGAGCTATTACAGTAGCGAATACTTTTAGCAATCCCGACCAAGTCGGGATAGATTGTTGCAGCATTGATATTAGCCTGATCAAGAAATTGCCACGCATCTTTTTCCATTGTGGGGTCAAAGACGAATTTGACAAGAGCAGAAGGGAGATATAGTTCAGCATTCGCAAGATGCGATATGTCATCTGAGACAAGCCGTGATGGATTGTTGATCTCATCGACATCTTGAACCCCCAATGCGGCCGCAAGGTTCTTGTCGAACCAGTCAAAGGTGCGCGGCAACAGTTCAACCCCCGTCTGTGCCGTCTGTCGTTTATTAGAGCAAACTGTGTAAAGCGGAATTATGTCAATGTCGCCATCCTGCGTGTCGTCAGATATAATCTTATTTGCCTTTTCAAGCGCGAATCGGCGAAAATAGTGATTCTCTATTTGCGATTCAAACTCCCATCTGGCTTGCTCATCGCCTCTGTTGACCTGCCTAGCGTTTCTTTCAAGAAAACTCTTGTAATTGCACCACATCCCATTCTGCTCCATCAACGCTTTGTAATTGACGGCGTAAATCGCACGTTCCTTGCCGGTACCCTTATTTTCGTAGGCAAAAAACAAGGCGACCATAATTGACGTTGTAAAATCCAAAAGTCTGGTTTTAGCTCCGTAATGTTGCATGGCTATCAATGCGTCTGCATCCGACGACCATTCTTGATACGCTCGCGACATCGCCTGAAAACGCGAGATCGCAAAGTACTCTGCACGTGGGAAAGTCGAAAGGAATAGTTTGCCTCGAGCACCATCCTTTCCTCGTTGCCCGGCTTTTTCAAATTTCGCAAGCCAACGATCCAAGCCGCTTTTCAATCTCCACGAAGCGTCTTCTTGACCTCGAAAAATCCATTCCCCGGCTTTCATGATTTTCATGACTTTTGTAAAGTCACGCCAGTTGTGAAGCCTGATTGTACCTGTCTTCGGTCGTTCAGTCATAGCATAGCCTTTCCTATTCCGCGCCTACCTGACCGGATGCCGCCACTTCGGCGCGGAAAAGAAAAGCGGCGCACCCTCGAAATCCCGTTTCGTGGCAGGTGCCTCTAAGAACCTTAACGAAAAACAAGAAAAGAGGGTACGCCGCGTGAATGACACGCGACGCACCGTCGTATCCGGTTTTTCGTTGCGAAAAGTTAGAGGCTTTGCCACGAAACCCAATACGCTGATGTAGCGTATGTGCTGCGGGCGTCGGATGCGTTTCCGCAGCTCCCCGGGACGGCGCGCTCGGTGATCGCGCCCTACCGTTGGCGGCGCGATGGGGTCATCACGCCCTACCATTGGCGGCGGTTTTATCGAAACCGCGATGCCGGGGTTTTGGCTGGCGCAGGGATGCGCCCGCCCGAAGGTTTCCAAAACATTGCAAAGTAGGTCAGACCTTCTTTGCAATATTCGGGAACCGATGTCAAAGAACAAGTCGCTCCGCCCTTGCGGAACGCTAATATTGTACCAAAATATCTCTCTTCTGTGCGTCGCGAAATTTTCCATGCAGAGTTCCCTCCACATAGATATTCCCGATTTCCACTAAAATCTGACAGGCTGGGATGAAACAATCTCAATTGAGGCCGTCAAAGCCAAAGTACATTTCCGCCTTTCATGGCTTCCTCTGCCGCCTTCTTGTCGAGCGGCTTGATGCTCTCACCCCATTTGTTGGTGCTGCCCGCCACTTCGTCGCGGTACTGCTCGTGCATCACACTTAGCAACGCCTCGGCAACCGCCTTGACCGCAGCCTTCTCGGACTTGGCTTCGACATCCGCGTCGTTAGCTTGCGGACGAGTTTGCACGATAAGGAAAACGATGAATGCCGTAATTGTCAAAACCAACGCAGCCAAAATCCACCACACGCGCGCAACATGCCGCCGACGCACGGCCCGCATGAATTCTGCGACTGTCGCATAGCGCTGTTTGGGAATCGAACTTGTCGAACGTCTTACAATCGGAATCCACGCACGCGGCGGTTTGCCGTTGAAGCAGACGTTCGCAAGTACCCCGAGCGCGTGGATGTCCGCCGCCGCGCCGATCTTGCCACCCTCGAACTGCTCCGGCGCGGAAAATCCAGGCGTCCCCACACCGACGGCATGTCCGTCGACTACGGAAAGCGTGTCGTTTTTAGACTGCGGCGAGTCCCACTCTTCCTTTGCGAGCCCCAAGTCGATAAGGACATGTTCGCCGGTCGCCGGACGCACCATAACGTTAGATGGCTTGATGTCGCGATGGATGAATCCCCGCCCGTGCAGTTCCTCCACGGCACAAGCAACTTCAAGCACGTAGCGGGCGACTGCCGCATCACGTTGCGGGAGTTCCGCAGGCTCAAGGACTTCCTCCGCGATGTAAAAGCGCCCCGAATCTTCGCCCGCGCCATAGAACTTCGGGAACGCCGCGCCGGACAACTCGGACGCAAGTTGCGCCTCCCGCTTGAATCGTGCGCGAGCCTTTTCGTCGGATCGATACAAGACCTTGACCGCACCGAATATGCCGGTCACAAGATTTTCGGCGCGGTACACCTCGGCGCTTCCGCCGCGTCCGAGGAACGCCAGCACATTCCAGTCGCCGATTCTGTCGCTTTCCTTCAGCTGCGGCGGCTTTTCGAACGGCCCGTGCTCATGCAGAAGCCGTTCTATCTCGCCATCTTCCGCATCCGTCACATCAGCCATCGCCGGCCTCCTCTAGCGTGCGCACGATTTCGCGAAGGCGCGCGATCATTCGGCTCTTTGTCTTGTCGACGTTGTTTCTGCTCGTGCCGTATGCTTTGGCAACCATGTCCGGCGCACCGCCATCTACCGTCAGGCGCTGGAATATCTGTTTCGATTTATCGGGGATTCTGTCGTCATCAAGCAGTACGCGCATGGCTATTTCGAGAATTGCTTTACGCCATTCGTCATGGCCGTCCGACGGACACGGAAGCGAAGATGCCGCCTGCCCCTTTTGCAACTCGTTCTTAGCCATCCGGTCTTTATCGGCTTTTTCGCACTGCTTGAGCGCCTTCTTGCGAAGAATGCCCGTAAGATAGTTCCTGAAACGTCCTGTTTCGTCGGGGTCGTAGCGATAGCGCGGCAGGACATTGAACAAGGCGACAAACGTCTCTTGAATCATGTCATCCGCATCCAGTGCGGGGAAATGAGACGCAAGGTATGCGGTCATCATCGGACGATACCGCGAAACGAACTCCGGCCAGCGTACACTGTCCGCGTCCGTAATATTCCTCAAAAGAGTCGTGGATGTCTCTGGTATCATGTCAGCCAATCAGCCTTTTGCATATTGCGCTATGCTTTGTCCGATAGCATACCATATTGAATGCGACGCCGTCAAATCGCCAGATGCTTGGAGGTTCCACAAATTTTCCCTCCACATGGATATTTCCTAATTCCGCCAAAATCTGACAGGGGGAAACGCTACAGAGTGTCGCGCAGAAGGAACTCGCTGATTGGACAATGCCGGATGCCATCGCGTGAAAAATCGACCTCGTCCATGGAAAGAACGTACTTCGGGAAGTTGTCCTTTATCTTCAAGAGCGAAGAAAACTCCCTTTGGCGAATCTCTTCTGTCGGCATGAGATAGGCGACCTGGAGATACAGTTTCCCATTTCCCTTCTCGGCGACAAAATCCACTTCCTTTGCACCTACTTCGCCGACCGACACGGCATAGCCGCGACGAACAAGATCGACGGCGACAATGTTCTCCAATATCTGGTCTATCGACGCCTCGTTGCTGCCAAACAGCGCTTCGCGGAATCCGTGATCGGCCGCATATAGCTTTTCCTGGCTCGTCAGCAGCTTTTTGCCGATAAGATCATTTCTCTTGAGCGGAATCAGCAGACATGCCTCTTCTGCGTATTTCAGATAGTTGTACAGCGTTTCAAGGGCAACATCGCGGTTTTCGTGCCGAAGATACTTTTTCACGGATGCCGCCGAAAAAACATGCCCCACTTCCAACATGAGATAGGTCAAAACCCTCTCCAGCAGGTCGATGTCCCTTACTCTGTGGCGCTTTGCGATGTCTTTTACGACTACCGATCCAAAAACATCGGAAAGGTATGACATCGCGGCATTTCCGCTGATGCCGGCATCCTGGACGAACGGCATTCCACCCTCTCGGACATAATGCCTGAACACGTCCCGAACAGACATGTCATTGCCTTTCATCCTCTGCCATTCCAGATATTCGGAAAAGGAAAGCGGGAACACATGTATTTCCACGTAGCGTCCGCCAAGATATGTAGCAAGTTCTCCCGAAAGCAGTTTTGCGTTGGAACCTGTTATGTAGATGTCCACGTCGAAATCTACAAGAAGCGCATTCAAGAATTTCTCCCATCCATCCAATTCCTGAATTTCGTCAAATAGAAGATAAAGGCGCTTGCCGCCGACAGATTCCGACTGTGTTTTGACATGAGAGAATGCCAAATCGGCAGTCTTTACAAAATCCATCTTCTTGGATTCAAAGTTTGCTTCAACTATTTGCTTGACAGAAACCCCGCGAGCAACAAGCAAGTCTCGCACCATGCTCATTATATAGGACTTTCCGCATCGACGTATGCCTGTAAACACCTTTATGATATTTTTATCCACCAAAGGCATTATTTTCTCTATATAAAAACCTCTTTTCATCGCACGTATTCCTTATTCGTGATATGTCAACCGAGAGTATAGCATAAGTTATGCCGAAAAAGCAACAACAAAAAGACAGAAATTTCGGCATGACGAAAAATATCGCGTGTTTAGTAAACTGGCGGGAGCCCTTGCCGCATTATCTCAAACGCGGCTTTCTTGTCGATATTTGTATTGCCGCCGTAGAACGTCTCGTATACCGCCTCCAACAGCCTTTCACCCGAATCGCCCGCTTTCGGTTGCGTCTCAAGCGGGCCCTTGTGCACCCGCCGCTGTCAAAGATCAAGTTCCCACGCGAGAACGGCAGAATTATATCTCAATTCCGTTCCAAAAAAAACAACAAGAAGGTGACAATTCACGGGCTTACCGTATTCGAATCACGAGCGGTGTGTTATCAGCGGAACAGTCGATCTGCGCAACGGGCGCGTCAAGGCCTCGGCAAACGACTTTCAACGTATCCCATCCGGCATCGAAGAGCAAGCGCGGCGTTTTTGCCGCGCGCGCGGCAAAAACGGGAACGCCGCCGGCCGACAGTTCGAGCGCATGCGGCGCGGCCCGGGGAACGGCGAACAGCCGCCCGTCAAGCGCCGTCCGCCCCGCTGCGCCCGGCTCGGCCGTTTCCGCGCCCGTGACGCAATCGACGATCTTCCAGGCCCCGCAATCCCACCCGACGAGCGCCGCCTCTTCGGAACGGGCGAGAACGCCGTCCGCGTTCGCATCGCGTCCGAACACGAGCGAGACGCAGTTGGACGGCGAGGCGTCCAGCTCCAGCCGGAACGAGAAGATGCGCGCATCGGCGCCGGCAGCCGGCAGCGCAACGTTCGTCACCACCTCCGTATCATCCCATTCAGCCGCCGACAGCGGCGGAATCGAAAGCGCGGCGGCCGCGCAGGATGCGCGCTCGCACAGAAGAATAAGCAGTGCCATGATTCGCTCTTTCATGCGAGCCCCGTTTCCTTGACACGATTGAACATCTGGCAGCACCTAGTCATTTGGATACTCCAACATCCTGCGTGGCGACATTTCCGTCCGACTTCGCCGCCTTGGACAGATCGTCGAATTCCGACAGCCACTTCGGTGTGTAGCCAAGACGTATGAGGCCGTCCGCATACGACTTGACATAGTGCGACAATTCATCAAGCGTCATCTTCCCTTCTTGAACAAGCGACCGTTGCAAGTTGACTTGGAAACGCATGTAACGACGGGTAAAACCATTGTCGGACTCTATCTGTCCAACCCATTCGGCGATGAACGTGTCGGCAACACGTTCCCCGTCCAGATCATTCTGCTGATGAAACAGATCCTTCCAACGCATGAACTGCTTGAGGGTCTGGCTTTCAGAAACGAGCGGCAGACGGCTGTTTCCGCCTCGCCTGATATAGATATCGCCAAGAAAGCGGATGACATCCAGATTCAGCCGCGCAAACGCCTCGAAGTCGTCTGCCCCGGCAAAGGGCTGCAGGTCGTCAGCGAACAAGAATCGGCTCTTGAGTGCAGTACGCAAAGGATTGACCGCCTCCGAGAAGTCCCGTTCCGGCATGTTCGTGACGACAGCGGGGATCGTCTCCATGACTGTCCGCATGGCCGTGTACTGCCCGTTTGTATAGGCGTGCAGAAGATTTTCAAATGTCTTTGCGACATCGGTGCGCTGGTCGGCGGAGAGAGCGATGCGCGGCGCGGGTTGGTATCTCTCCCTGCGCTCCCCGCAGGAGCATGGATCCTGACGGCCAGCCTTGTCTTGCGCCGTTGACGGGCGCTGCGCGACACGGGGATCTTTTCGTGCGATGACAGCTCCGCCGATCCAGAGCGCAAGGACCGAAAGTGAAACAACAACGATTTTATTTACCATAGCGGATGCATCCATTGTAAAGTCTCCCCGTCAAGAATCACGCGGCACCAGCGACTTCGTGAGATCCAATGACCGAATTTCTCCGTTTTAAAGACACCATTTCCATCAATGCTGAAGCGCTGGTGATAGACGACATCCATGGACAGCGGTCGGGAAGCCGCGTCATCCATGCGCTCATAATCGGAATCCGAGACGTTGAAATTACCCGCATACATCGGCAGTTTGCGATGCCATCCGACCGGAATCTTCCAGTCAAGGATGCTGTTCGGGCTCCAATTCGCCTCTGCCCGTCCCATCCGCGCGCCATCGACAAACCAAAAATTTCCTGCGCCAATCAAATGCGCCTCTCCCGCCCCTGCAGCGGCCGTATGCGTCCTGTAGTGGCCGTTCGTGAAGCAACCTGTCACTGTGTCCTCATCTTCGCAAGGAAGTTCCGACACGGCAATCCCCTGAAACGAAACCGTCAATGGCCCGATGTAATTGGTCGTCACAAGCGCGGCAGCGCCGACGTCGCCCGAAGCCCAGCACTTTCGACTGCCTTCATAAAAGAAATCGACGGCGTTTTCACCCCAGCTGGCACCCGTCGTGACAACGATCTGCGGCTCGACGAGGGAGACCGCCGGGGTATACACGACATCCCCGCGCTGCACCTTCAGCGGCGGCGCATAGTTTCGGGATATCGGACAAGTGTAGATCCTGTCCAGCTCGGCCGTGACCGCCGCTTGCATCGCATCAAACAGTTCATAGTCGCCCAACGTATCTTCGACATCATATTTGATCGTCGAGAGCGTGACCGACAATAACTGCGGACGCACCTTGAAGAGCACCTTCTCCCCGACGCCGTAGACATGACGGTTGGTGCAGGGATTTTCGGGCGCAGCCCACACCGGCGTCAGCTCCAGCCGAACAGCCGTCAGGGCGCAGTCGTTCGTCCACGCTTCACCCGTGCCGGCGTCCGTCAGTGTCGCCGTCACGATGATGTCATCCGCCGCCGCACTCGCCTCGTTGCCCTCGTAGACGACAGAGTAGGATATCTGCGTCGACGCGGGCACGGCCACGGGCGCAAACGGCAGATCCGGGCCCGAAAGGTGCGTCAGCTTCGCGAGGTTCGACGAAGCGACCGTCAGCGTTCCGCCGCTCGGCCCGCCGCAGGCGACGATGTTGAGCCGCGTCCG
>JAFUEM010000251.1 GCA_017463935.1 Kiritimatiellia bacterium | reverse complement strand
CGCGGAGGAGGAGGACGCGGCGGAGCCCGCGCCCGCCCCGGAGCCGGCCCCCGCCGAGGAAGAAGACGCGCCCGACGAGGAGGAGGCGGAAGAGGCCGCCGAGTAAACCACCCGTTCACCACCCGACAAGACAATCTTTTCAAGGAGACAACCGAAATGAAGAAACTCATCATGGCGATGGCAATTCTGCTCGCGGCTTCGTCCGTCTGGGCAATCCAAGGCACGATCAAGACGGCCACGGACACGAAGAAGGGCGACATCAAGTGGCAGAGCCGCGCGAAGACCTACCTGATCGCGATCAAGAGCAGGGGCGGCGCCGACATCAACGCCGAGTACCCGCTCGACGACGTGGAGGAGCTGGACATCGAAAAGCCCGCCAACTTCGACAAGCTCGTGCAGATGGTGACGGCCGGCCAGGGCGCGCAGGCGATCGCGGGCCTCACGAAGATCGTCCAGGACTACAAGATGCTCGTCTGGGACAAGCCGGCGGGCCGCTACCTCGTCGAGGCGTACCTCGCGGCGAACAACGCCCAGAAGGCGTTCGAGACCGCGCAGACGATCATCTCCGACGACAAGTCGGCCGCGTGGTCGGGCGAGCTCGCCCCCGCGTACTGGCAGGCGCTCCTCAGGCTCGGCAAGCAGCAGCAGCTCGAAAACTGCCTGCGCAAGGCGACGGAGTCGGGCGACCGCGCGTCGAGCGCGTCGGCGCTGTCGATGCGCGGCGACATGATCCTCCAGGCCGAGGGCGACACGGAGGCGGCCTACCGCAAGGCGCTCACCGACGCCTACCTGCGCGTGGCGCTCATGTACACGGACGAGCCCTGCCGCGCGGCGCGCCAGACGGCGCTGCTGAAGGCGGCGCAGTGCTTCGACAAGCTCAACATGGCCTCGCGCGCCGAGGGCCTGCGCAACCAGGCGAAGGCGCTCTGACACATTTCGACAAACCCAACATCCACCCATTCAACTCAACCAACCCCAAGGAACAGACAAAATGAACAAGTTCAAGAAATCGCTGATGGCTCTCATGATCGTTATCGGAACCTGCACGGCCCCCGTCGCGGCGCTGAGCTCGTTCGGACAGGAACTGGAAGGCGCGGACGGCCAGGTCGTCGACGCCAACACGAAGACCAACTCCCCGAAGAAGGGCGGCGGCTTCTACGACATCGTCTTCGGCTCGGGCACGGTCGGCATGCTGCTGTGGTTCGCGCTCTTCGGCGACGGCATGCTCGCGATCTACTTCTCGATCGACTGCATGATCATGATCAAGCCGGAGAAGCTGATGCCGGCCAGGCTGATCGACAAGGTGCAGGAGGCGATGGGCCAGGGCGACGTCGTCGCGGCGATGGAGGCCTGCCAGAACACGCCGAGCGCGATGTCCAACATCCTGACCGCCGCGTTCCAGCACGTGGAGGAGGGCTTCGACGTCATCCAGGAGGCGGTGAACGCGGCCTCGGACCTCGAGCAGGAGAAGATGATGCAGCGCCTCAACTGGGTGTCGGTCTGCGGCAACCTCGGCCCCTCGCTCGGCCTGCTCGGTACGG
>JAFUEM010000250.1 GCA_017463935.1 Kiritimatiellia bacterium | reverse complement strand
GCCCCTAGAAACCTAGCCCCCTCCCGTTGACTGGCGTAATTGAGATGTGATATAATCTCCCCAAACTTGCAAAAGGATTCTATGGCGACATTCCAATATATCGCGAAGGACGCCGCGGGCAACGAGACCCGTGGCCAGATCGAGGCCGGCGACCGCGCAAGCGCCATCGCCGCAGTTCGTGCGCAGGGGCTTCTGCCGACCGCGCTCGGCGAAGTGAAGAACGCGCCGGCGGCCAGCGCGCCGAGCGCGAAAAAGCCCGCGAAGAAGGCGGCGGGCGGCGCCGTCGCGAAGAAGGGCGGGGGCCTGGGCAGCAAGGAAATCAACCTCAAGCTGCCGAACTGGATGCGCGGCAAGGTGAAGACGAAGGTCCTTACCCAGTTCACGCGCCAGCTGGCGACGCTCGTCAACGCGGGGCTGCCGCTCATGCGCGGCCTGGAGGTTCTCAAGCGCCAGATGAAGGACCCGCAGATGAACGAGGCCCTGAACGGCATCGCCGACAACATCGCCGCCGGCGGCACGTTCTCGGAATCGCTCACGCAGTACCCGAAGATCTTCGACAACCTCTACGTGAACATGGTCAAGGCGGGCGAAGCGGGCGGCGTCTTGGAAGTCGTGCTCGGGCGTCTGGCCGAATTCGCGGAAAAGTCCGAGAAGATCAAGAACAAGGTGAAGGGCGCGATGATCTACCCGATTGTCGTCCTCGTCGCCGCCATCGGCATCACCGCGTTCCTGCTCGTCGCCGTCATCCCGAAGTTCAAGCAGGTGTTCAACGACATGCTCGGCGGCGCGGCGCTGCCCGCGATCACGCAGGCGGTCATCGACCTGTCGGAATGGGTGCAGCACAACGGCCTCACGCTCGCCATCATCGTCGCGGCGCTCGTCGTCATCAAGAAGGTCATCGGCAAGACGCCCGCGGGCGCGAAGTTCTACGACCTCCTGTCGCTCAAGATGCCGGTCACCGGCACGCTCGTGCAGCGCACGGCCGTCTCGCGCGTGACGCGCACGCTGGGCACGCTCCTCTCCTCCGGCGTGCCGATCCTCCAGTCGCTCGTGATCGTGCGCGACACGACCGGCAACCGCATCGTCTCGCAGGCGCTCCAGAACGTCCACGACGCCGTGAAGGAGGGCGAGGGCATGACGCAGCCGCTCAGCCAGTGCTCGGTCTTCCCGCCGATGGTCGTGTCGATGGTGGAGGTCGGCGAGGAGACGGGCGCCCTGGCCGACATGCTCACGCGCATCGCCAACACGTACGACGACGAGGTGGACAACGCGGTCGCGGGCATGACGGCGGCCATCGAACCGGCCCTCATCATCGTCCTCGCCGTGGTGGTCGGCACCATCGTCATCGCGATGTTCCTGCCGATGATCAAGATCATTTCGTCCGTCTCGGGAGCCGGTGCCTGATGAAACGCGGTTTCACGCTGATCGAGATGCTGGTCGTCGTCGCGGTGCTCGCGACGCTGATGACGATGGTCTTCCGCCTGAGCTCGATCGGCGGCGACAGCGACCACCGCACCATCACCATCGACCGCCTGCAGCGGCTGGAGAACTGCCTGTCGGGCTACTACGCCGCGTTCGGCAGCTATCCGCCCGTCAAGCTCCACGGCTCGCGCAGCCCCTACCTGCGCACCGACGTCCACGGCGTGCAGACGGACGATGAGAACACGGGCATCTTCAACTGGACGTCGATCGGCCAGGCCGCCGAGCGCGACGCCTGGCGGCAGGTCCAGGCCGCCTGTCGCGCCCAGCCGGTCGCCTGCAACTACCCCTACCCCGACAACGAGGCGTACCGCAACCTGATCGTGGGCCTGTCGGACGCGATCAAGCAGCTGATGTCGGAGGGCACGGAGGGCTACACCGAGGAGTCGCTCGGCGCGGACCGCTACCGCGAGCTGATGGCGGGCTTCGACGGCGCGTCGGATTCGGGCCGCTTCAGCGCCAACCGCGACAAGTCGGACTGGCGCAACATCCAGCTGTTCCGCTTCGGCCTGATGAGCTACCTCCTGCCGCGCTACCTCGTCATGATGAACGGCACGGACGACTTCTTCAACGGCACCTTCGCGCAGTGGGCTCAGAACAACACGCTGCCGTGCGACCCGTTCACCGGCCAGTCGTTCGCCAACTGGCAGCAGATGAAGACGCGGCTCGAAAGCAACCAGGCGAGCGACATCGCGCGTCTGGCCAACATCCCGTCCCAGGCCGTCTGCGCGCGGTGGATGCCCAACCTCGCGGGCATCGTCGGCTGCCAGCACGCCTACTCGCTCTTCGGCGTCGACATCCAGTCGCACCGCTCGGGCGACAGGACCCTCCTCGACCTCAAGCACCCCTCGGGCTTCGAGATCTTCTCGCCCGGCGGCGCGGACTCCACGGGCGACCAGTACGTCCTCGACGGCGCGACGGTCAAGGACGGCTGGTACAACGACTTCTACTACTATTCGCCCGCGCCCTACCAGAAGTACACGATCTGGAGCGCGGGCCCGAACGGCCGCACCTTCCCGCCGTGGATCTCCCGCGCGCGCCTCAATTCGCGCGCGAACGAGTGCGTGGTGAAATGGACGACGGACGACATCATCCACATGAGCAACTGACAAGGAGGAGACGCGAAATGAAAAAAGGTTTTACACTCGTTGAAATGCTGGTCGTGCTCGGCATCATCGCCGTGCTCGTCGGCGCGACGATCGGCGGCTACTCCAAATTCTCGAAGACGGCCGAGAAGACGCGCTGCCAGGAGCTCGTCAGCAACACGGCGACGGCGCTCGCGACGCTCTTCCAGCAGAACGGCGCGTGGCCGCGCGCGCTCAGGACCGCCGCGCAGGGCGACGGCAAGCTGACGGCGACGGCCGCCTACCCGCTCGCCGCCTACATGTCGCTGACGACGTCGAACAACGCGCTCGCGGGCTACGACCGCCTCGGCATCGTCTCGCCCTGGGCGACGGCGGTGATCCGCCACCGCTCCGGCGGCGCGGTCAGCGAATCGACGCGCGTGCCCTCGGGCGGCACGGTTGACGACCACATCCTGCGCTTCGCCATCGACTACGACGGCGACGGCATCATCGAGGGCGCGAACGTCGGCGGCGAGACGATCGACATCCGCGCGACCGCCGCCGTCTGGTGCTGCGGCAAGGACGGCAGGATCGAGGCCTACTCGCAGGGCCTGCGCCGGGACGACGTGTACAGCTGGACGAAAGGACAGACGCAGAATGTCCGCTAAGACACACCGGCGCGGCTTCACCATCGTCGAGCTGATGATGGTCATCGGGATCATCGGGATCCTGCTCGGCATCGTGACGACCGCCGCCGCCAGCTCCATCAAGCAGGCGCGCGCGCGCAAGGCGGCCGCCTGCTGCAACATCGTCGAGCAGGGGCTTGCGGCCTTCTACGCCCAGAAGGGCTACTGGCCGGGCTCCATCGGCGCGCGCATCCGCTCGGGGAACCTCTCGGCGCGCAGCAACACCGAGGGCGCCGACAACTACTCCGACAGCGACAAGTACGTCCTCGACGGCTCCGAGATCGATTCGATGATCACCGACCTCATCAACATGTCCAAGCAGGGCAACCCCTGCATGGACATCTCGGGCCTCTTCGTCAGCCGGTCGCAGGGCGAGGCGGGCACGCGCGCGCTCGGCCTGGACTTCATGGACGCGATCCGCGGCACGAAGCAGTCGAAGAAGAAGATGCGGGTCGCCGAGATGCACTTCGGCTACCCGGAGACGAGCCACGGCTACTTCCGCCGCTTCAAGGTGGTCTATTCCATTCCCTCGGACGAAATGAAGGTTTCCCAGCAGTGATGAAACGCGCCTTTACATTGATCGAGCTTCTCGTCGTCATGGCCATCATGGGCCTTCTGGGCACCGTGTCCATCGGCGGCTACCGCGCCATGCAGCGCGGCATGGAGGAGCGCGGCGTCATGCAGAACGTCAACGAGTTCATGAAGGTCGCCTACCAGCGCGCCCAGATCGACCGCGCGCCCGTCGCCGTCTACTTCTGGAACGAGACGCTGCGCGAGGAGACCGACACCGAGACGCTCATCGTCGTGGGCAAGGCCGTGGCGGTGCGCCGCGCCGGCCGCATCTCCGGCGTGACGGGCAGCTACCTGCGCGACGAGTTCGGCGACCTGCGCTACAGCCGCCTGACGCTCGACGAGGACGAGGACGAGGACCGCGAGGGCGGCACGAGCGAGGACGGCATCTACCTCTACCAGATCAACGGCGCGGCCGACGGCGCGGAGCGCAAGCGCAGCATCATCTCGCAGAGCACGCAGGCCAAGCCCGTCAGCCAGGAGCTCGCGCTCGGCCAGGGCTCGGTCGAGATCGACGCCTACGCCTACGAGCTCCTCGACCGCAACGGCGTGACCTGGGCCGTCGGCGACGGCTACGGCTTCGAGTTCGCCGAGATCCAGCTGCCGAAGAACTTCATCTTCGGCACGAGCTACCGCACCGACACGGCGAGCCCCGTCCAGGAGGTGCAGAAGAGCCTCTTCACGCCGGGCCAGGTGAGCGCGGGCTCGGGGGCGACCGCGGGCAGCGGCTCGAGCGGCCGGACGATCCAGGTCTGCGCCCTCCGGCCCAACGCCTCGGGCGAGATCGCCGCGCAGCCGGTCGACACCTCCGACGACCCCAGCAGATGAGAAGGAGACATCACGCCCCATGAAACGCGCCTTTACGCTTATGGAAGTCAACCTCGCCATCCTGATCATGGCGGGCGGCATCCTCTCCATCGTCGGCCTCTATTCGCTCGGCTTCCGCGAGAACCGCCAGAGCGTCGAGGACGTCGCCACCGCCGCCTACGCGGACGCGGTCATCTCGCCGCTTGTGATGGCGATCTCGTCCACGAACCTCAAGTGGAGCGTCTTCCGGTCGATCCCGAGCTACCCGAGCGAGGCCGGCTGGGCCGACTACTTCAACAACGACGGCATCGTCGAGTCCAACCCGGAGTCGAAGGCCGCGACCGTCTTCGGCCAGGCGATGTCGAAGCTCAAGGCGGCGGGGCTCAAGAGCGAGGACACGACGGCGACGAGCTGGAGCTGGTCGTCCTCGCAGTTCGGCGACGCCAAGGCGGGCCTCATCGTCATGCACGACCAGGACAGCGCCGTCATGCGCATCGGCTTCCGGGCGACGAAGGTGACGGGGATGCTCCTGTCGGCGCCGATGTACTACACCGAAGTCCGCTTCCAGGGGAACGCAAACGAATGAAAAAGGGCTTTACCATACTTGAACTCCTCGTGGCGAGCCTCCTCTTGGGGATGCTCGTGACGATCCTCACCATGATCTTCAACCAGTCCTCGATCGCCTGGCGCACGGGTACGGCGGTCGTGGAGGACCTCGGCGACGTGCGCGAATGCATCGCGGCCGTCCGCGAGGAGGCGGACGACCTCTACATCTGGAACAACGACACGCTCAAGCTGCTCTCGCCGTGGAACGAGGAGGGCGAGCTGCGCACGCGCGCGATCTCGGCCGACACCGAATCGGACGACAAGCCGACGTACCTCACCGGTCTCACGAAGACGACGCTGCCGAACGCCCTGACGCAGAAGGGCGTGGGCGGCTCGCGCGGCTCGTCGGGCGGCAAGAACTACATTGTGAACGTGAAGTGCGCGGGGCCCGACCGCGAATTCGACACGTGGGACGACATATGGAGCTATCCCGATGACTTCGAATAAAAAAGGATTCACCCTGATCGAGCTCTTGGTGGTCGTCGGCATGATCGGCGTCATCATGGGCGCGATGACGACGTCCGTCAACGCCTCGCAGCAGCGCGCGCGCATCCAGAAGGCGACGAGCGAGGTCAAGATCGTCTCGCAGGCGATCCTCTCGTTCGAGAACTTCGCGCGCGGCGGCTCCTACCGGCTCGAGCCGATGACCGACCGCGACGCGGACGCGAGCTCGCTCGGCTTCCTGCTCGGCCAGGAGTCGGGCGACTCGGGCGACAAGATCCCCGCCACGCTGATGGCGTCGCTCTCGGCGGGCGGCGTGATGCGCGACCCGTGGGGCACGCCCTACAAGGTCACGATCAAGGAAGGGGCGATCGCGGGGCTCAACTCGATGTCGTCGCTCACCACGGGCTACTACCTGCCCAACTTCAACCGTCTGAACGCGGAGGAGAGGAAATGAAGAAGGGTTCCGCGCTCCTCATCGTTCTGGGCATGATGGCCTTCATGATCGTCTCGGCCGTCGCGTTCTCGGCGTACATGCGCTACTCGCGCCTGCCGTCGAGCTACCTGCGCCGCTCCGCGGCCTCGCGCCACCTCGTCAAGTCGGCGCTCGCGCGCGCCATCGACGAAATCGACCTCGCCGTCGCCAACAACCCGCACCCCGGCGTCGGCACCGAGTACATCGGCCGGCAGCGCAACTACTGGAAGCACCGCGTCTACATCGGCGCGAACACGCTCCGCAGCGCCGACGCGACCGCGCCCGTGCTGACGCTCGAGGGCCTGGCCTACATCCCGCCGCCGCTCGTCAACGAGGCGCGCTACTATTCGCGCCGGTCGGCCGCCGGCGAGTGGAAGAGCTTCGGCTTCGACGCGGGCCGCTACGCGTTCTGCGCGCTCGACGTCTCGGACTACCTCGACGTCAACCGCCTGGCCGCGAACGTGGCACGCTCCTCCGCGGCGGGCCGCCGCATCTCGCTCGCCTACATCTTCGAGAACGAGGGCCACACGAGCCCCGGCAGCGCGGCGAGCCAGTGGGACGAGACGTTCATGAAGCAGTTCCGCGACGAGGCCGCGGACGGACTCGGCTTCGACTACGAGAACAAGGTGCCGCTCACGTCGCTGTGCGACCTCAACCTCGCGATGGGCAGCCAGACGTTCGGCGACATCAAGAGCTACTTCTACAGCTACATCCGCGACGGCCGCAGCAACTTCTACAACGGCGAGGTCGACAAGGCGGTGAAGATGACGTTCGTCACCGACAGCTACTTCCCGCCCGAATCGCCCGAGGAGTCCGCCGAGGACAGCGACTATTCCGAGCTCTACGACCTCGCCGACGGCCAGTACCAGCCGTTCTCCTACGACCAGCTCCGCGAGGGCAACCGGACGACGCTGATGGACATCGTCGGGCGCAGCGGGCGATTGAACGACAGCCTTTCCACGCTCGGCATGGCCGCGCTCTTCGACTACCTCGACGAAGACCGCGTGCCGATCTCGCTCGCGATCCCGACCGTCGAGCGCATGCCGATGTGCGTCGCGCTCAAGCCGAGCTTCGATGCGTCCACCTTCCAGATCCTGACGGAGGCGGGCGATCTCTGCGGCAACGAGGACTGCACCAGCCCGGCGCCGAAGACGGGCACGGCGGGCGGCACGGACCAGGTCTACGTCAAGGTGACGCATACGATCGACGGCCAGAAGCTCGCGGAGGGCCTTGGTGCCGGCATCAAGTCTGTCTTCGTCTATCCCTTCGCCCACGAGGACGCGATCTCGGACGAGAGTTTCAAGGTCGACGGCAAGATGGCGCTCTTCTTCACGCTGGACGGCGACAAGATGGGCCTGAGGACGAGCGCCGACGACAAGCTGCACATCGCGAACGCGGCGGAGCTGACGTCGGCGAACCCGACGCTGCAGGACGGCATCCTCAACATCCCCTTCGGCGCGGCGCAGCAGCTCGACCTCAAGGCGCAGAACCGCGATTCCGAGGAAGACGCCGTCAAGGAAGTGTCGCTCGACACGCGCGGCGCGCGCGGCGTGGCCTCGCCCCTGTCGCAGACGCCGGTCATGGAGGTGACGTACACGTGGACGCGCACATGGACGGCCAACCCCTCGACGGGCATTCTTACGCCGACGCCCAACACGCTCGAGGCCGCGAAGGCGGCGGGCGCGGGCTGCGGCTTCGGCGTCGCCAAGGCGCACTGCGGCCTGCCGCCGCTGACGTCGCGCGGCGTCGTCAACGCGAAGTACGTCAACGACAACCAGTTCCGCGAGCTGCTCAACGGCGGCGACGGCGGCGCGGCGACGCTCAATCTCGCCCTGTGGGTGCGCGTGACCGACAAGAACAGCAAGACGGTCGATCTCGTGCCGGCTGCGGTCATGGACGACAAGACGTTCAACAGCATCGACAACGACCGCATCGTCAACCGCGTGGATCACGGCAGCTGGCCGGTGATGCGCTTCGGCACGGGCATCAAGATGGAGTACGACACGGAGTGGATGGAGGATGCCGGCGCGACCGCCCAGAACCTCGTCCTCAGCCCTGCGGCCGTGAAGGTGGACGATCCGCGCTTCAACCACGCGCCCGAATGCTGGTACCAGGCGGCGAACGCGACCGCGAACGACTGGCTGAACAGCACGACCGCGCCCGACCGCGACGGCGACATCTTCCTGGCGACGAGCGACCAGGGCTATCTCCAGTCGATCTACGAGCTCGCGTTCATCCCGAGCCTCGGCACGCGCCTCGACGCGAAGGGCGACGCCACCACGGGCCACTACGCGCGGCCCGACGGCCGCACCGAGTTCGCCGCCAACGCCGGCGGCGCGCTCAATTCCGGCATCATGTGGAAGACGTACTGCGCCTACGACTGCGGCTCGGGGAACGCCGACGACTTCGAGGGCTGCGGCTTCACGAGCGGCGTCACGGGCTTCAAGGTGAACCCGTACAGCGACCAGACGAACATCGTCATGGCGGCGTTCGCCAACACGCCCGTCGACTGGCGCATGGCCTCGACGAACAATCAGGAGGAGACGCTGGAGGAGCTGTCGGCGCAGGAGTTCAACTCGCAGTACGCCTGGAACGCGATGCAGAGCGACACGCGCATCGAGTACGCGAAGCTCGAGGAGATCGCCGGCGCGTTCATGCAGAAGATGCGCGGCGGCCGCGACACGACGGGCGACGAGGGCGTGCAGGAGCCGACGGGCGGCAGCGCGAACTGGAAGAACGCATTTGACAGCCTCGACTGGGAGGGCAACAGCGAAAGCGAGCTGTGCGGCGTGAACCTCGGCTCCACCAAGCTGTGGGGCGCGGACCGCTCGTTCCTCTACGGCTTCTGGCGCGACTGCTTCGCCGCGCGGCAGCAGCTCTTCCTCATCTTCGTGCGCGCCGAGCCGCTGATGATGGGCGGCGGCGTCATGAGCAAGCTGCCGCCGCAGCTCGGCGGCCGCGCGGTGGCGCTCGTCTGGCGCGACCCGACCGCGACCGACGGCACGATCTCGAACGCCGGCGATTCCGGTGGCGGCTACCCGCACCGCACGCGCATCCTCTTCTACAAGCAGCTGGAGTAAACACATGAAAAAAGGATTCACCCTCGTCGAACTGCTCGTCGTCATCGGCATTCTCGGCATTCTCTCCGCCGTGCTCATCGGCTCGTTCGCCGGCGGCACCGAATCGGCGCGCGCCGTCAAGTGCCTGACGAACATGCGCAACCTCGCGACCGCGTGCCAGACGTACGGCATGTCGTACGGCTTCTATCCGCTCGCCGGATCAATCGAGTGCGTCGGCATCGACGAGTCGCAGGGCATCAAGAACGTCAAGATGCGCTACCGCGAGCGGCCCGGCTGGATCAGCTGGGATTCGCAGGGCGCGTACGCGGGCACCGTGCAGTCGCACATCGCGAGCGCGAGCTGGATGACGAGCAGCTACGACCAGGACGACATCAAGCGCACGTACGCGCTGACGAACGGCGTCCTCTGGAAGCACATCTCGGGCAACCGCGAGCTCTTCGTCTGCCCCGAGCACACGCGCCTCAAGCGCTTCCAGCGCACCCGCCCGCTCTGGACGTACGTGATGAACAGCTACTTCGGCTGGGACAACACGAAGGGCGGCAGCGCGAAGCCGGACTCGTTCTACGGCATCCGCTACGATACGCTCGACCGCGCCGACCGCCGGCTGCTCCTCGCCGAGCTCCAGTTCAAGGAGGGCTACACGTCCGAGCCGGTCGACGACAGCGCGTCGGCGGGCACGGTCAACGACTGCGTGCTCCAGTACAAGACGAACGAGGGCGGCGAGCTGATCGGCTTCAACCACACCGCCGGCAAGCGCACGAAGGTCGCGCACGTCGTCTTCGCCGACGCGCACACCGAGAAGCTGACGATGCCCAAGAGCGGCCTTTCCTCCGGCGACCACCGCAAGCTGACCGAGTGGCTCTGCACGGGGACCGACTTCACCTTCAAGGGCGACAGCTACGAGGAGCTGAAGTAAGTGGACGCGATTCTCATCCTGATCGTCGACGACCACCCGATGGTCCGCGATGGGCTCGCCGCCATGCTGGAGAGCGAGGAGGGATTCGCCGTCGCGGGGCTCGCCGCCAACGGCGAGGAGGCGCTGAAACTGTTCGACGAAACGCGCCCCGACGTGATCCTGAGCGACGTGCGCATGCCGAAGCTCGACGGCTTTTCCATGCTCGAGCGGCTGCAGGGCGCGAAGATCCTGTTCTTGGCCGGCATGCCGCTCAAGGACGAGGAGCAGCGCGCGCGCGAGCTGGGCGCGAAAGGGTATCTGCCCAAGGACGTGGACCAGGACCGCCTCTCGGAGGCGATCCGCGAAATCGCCGCGGGCGGCGGCGACTTCGTCTGCGAGGCGTTCCAGTCGGCGCCCTCGCCGCTGACCGCGCGCGAGCTCGACGTCCTGCGCCACCTCGCGAAAGGGCTCCAGCGCGACCAGATCGCGGCCGCGCTCGGCATCGGCTCGGAATCGGTCAAGACGCACCTGAAGGGGATCATGGTCAAGCTGCACGTGCCGAACGCGACGAGCGCCGTCGGCCGCGCGTTCGAGCTCGGGATCCTGCGCGCCTAGCGCGCCTAGCGCGCCTAGCGCGAATATGATATACTAACACTCTCTATGAAAAAAGCACTCATCACCGGCATCACGGGCCAGGACGGCTCCTATCTCGCAGAACTGCTGCTCGCCAAGGGCTATGAGGTCCACGGCCTCATCCGCCGCGCGTCGACGTTCAACACCGGCCGCATCGAGCACCTCTACCAGGATCCGCACATCAACGGGCGCACGCTCTTCCTCCACTACGGCGACATGGGCGACAGCTCGAACCTGATCCGCCTCGTCTACGAGATCGGGCCGGACGAGATCTACAACCTCGCGGCGCAGAGCCACGTGCGCGTGTCGTTCGATTCGCCCGAGTTCACGGGCGATGTCGACGCGCTCGGCGCGATGCGGCTGCTGGAGGCGATCCACCTGACGGGCCGCGCCGGGAAGACGCGCTTCTACCAGGCCTCCACCTCGGAGCTTTTCGGCCTCGTGCAGGAAGTGCCGCAGAAGGAGACGACGCCCTTTTATCCGCGCAGCCCCTACGCCGTCGCCAAGCTCTATGCGTACTGGGCCGTGCGCAACTACCGCGAGGCGTACGGCGACTTCGCGGCGAACGGCATCCTCTTCAACCACGAGTCG
>JAFUEM010000249.1 GCA_017463935.1 Kiritimatiellia bacterium | reverse complement strand
CGCGCGAGCGTGCGTGCGTCCATCTGGCCGTGCGCGACGACGATCCGGAGGTGCGGGCAGAGCGTATGCAGGCGCTCTTCGACCTTGCGGATGGTGGTGACGCGGTTGTGGCGGAAGACGACCTGGCCGCCGCGCGCGAGCTCCGATTCGATGGCCGCGCGCACGATCGCGTCGGCGTCGCGCACGACCGTCGTCTCGACCGCCACGCGCTCGCGCGGCGGCGAGCGCAGGAGCGACAGGTCGCGCGCGCCCGTCATCGACAGGTAGAGCGTGCGCGGGATGGGCGTCGCCGACAGCGTCAGCACGTCCGCCGTCGCGCGCAGGCGCTTGAGGAATTCCTTGTGGCGCACGCCGAAGCGCTGCTCCTCGTCGATGATGATGAGCCCGAGGTCGCGGAAGGCGATGCGCGGCGAGAGGATGGCGTGCGTGCCGATCACGATGTCGCACGCGCCCGTGGCGAGGCGCTGGAAGGTCCCCTGGTGCGTGCCGCCCGTCTGGAAGCGCGAGACGGATTCGATCCGCACGGGCGTGCCGTCGAAGCGCGCGGTGAACGTCTCGAAGTGCTGCTCGGCGAGGACGGTCGTCGGCGCG
Source organism: Kiritimatiellia bacterium (assembly GCA_017463935.1). Taxonomy (GTDB): domain Bacteria; phylum Verrucomicrobiota; class Kiritimatiellia; order RFP12; family UBA1067; genus UBA1067. Next base: position 2,609 of record JAFUEM010000249.1, on the reverse strand, counting down.
AGGACGGCGGTCTGTCTGCCGTTGAGCGCGGCGATGTAGGCCGCGCGCATCGCGACTTCCGTCTTGCCGTAGCCCGCGTCGCCGCAGATCAGCCGGTCCATCGGCTTCGGCGCGGCGAGATCCGCCTTGATGGCGGCGATGGCGGCGAGCTGGTCGGGCGTCTCCTCGAAGGGGAACGCGGCCTCGAACGCATCGAGCCCGTCGCAGGTCGCGACGTCGTAGGCGAAGCCGGGAACGGTCGCGCGCCGCGCCTGCGTGTCGAGGAGCGAGGCCGCGAGGTCGGCGACGGCGCGCTGGGCGTTCAGCTTGTCCTTGGCCCAGCGCTTGCCGTCGAGCCGGTGCAGGCGCACCTGCTCGCCCTTGACGCCGACGTAGCGCGTCAGGAGGTGCGCGTGGGCGGCGGGGACGTGGAGCTTGGCGCCGTCGGCGTATTCGATGGTGAAGACTTCGCTGCGCCTGCCGTCGAGCTGGACTTCGGACGAGCCGATGAAGCGGCCGACGCCGTAGTCGACGTGGACGACGTATTCGCCCGGCTCGAGCTCGTCGAAATCGTTGATGCGCACGCCCTGGACCGCGCGCCGGACGGCCGGGGCGCGGTGGCGGCGGGTGAAGACGCGGTCGGCCTTGGTGACGACGACGAGGCCGGGAATCTCGAAGCCTCCGGAGAGGTCGTCGAGCTTCAGCACCGTGTCGCCGCGCGCGGCCGCCGCCGCGAGGTGCTGTTCGAGCCGCCGGCGGGCCGCGTCGAAGAGCTCGGGATGGTGCGCCTCGTCCGCGCCGAGTTCCGCGAAGCCGGGCAGGGGGGACGTCTGGAACGCGTACGGGAGGACGCCGCGCGGCGCGGGGTCGCCCGTGTAGACGCGGCGGAGGCGGTCCGCGCCGGGCTCGAGCGTGTAGGCGTTGTGCTCGAGCGCGAGGATCGTGGCGTCGGCGGGCAGGAGCGAGAGGAGCGACGGCGCGCGCGCGGCGGGCGGCAGGTCGTCGTCGTGCGTGGCGATGGGCAGCAGTTCGGCGTGGTCGATGCGCTCGACGGAAAGCTGCGTCGCGGCGTCGAAGGTACGCAGCGATTCGAGGTCGTCGCCGAAAAATTCGGCGCGGACGGGGAACTCTTCGCCGGGGCTCCATGCGTCGATAATGCCGCCGCGCACGCTCCAGTCGCCTTCCTGCTCCACGGTGCTGACGCGGTTATAGCCTATTTTCGCCAGTTTTTCAACAAATTCGCTAAATTTTATTTTCGCACCCGTGGGGACAGACCCCGCGAGGGAGAGCGAAATCGTGGGGACAGACCCCGCAGGGATGGGCGTGGCGAGGGCGGGAAAGGGCGCGACGACGATGGCGGGGTAGGGCGCGAGGTTGTAGGCGCGCAGCGCGGCAATCGTCTTGAGGCGCAGACCGAGCGCGGACTTCTCGCCGTCCAGGAGCGGCGGGAACTCGAAGAGGCGGATCGCGTCGCGCGCGGTGATGAGCCGCAGATCGTCAACGAGGCGGTCGGCGTCGGGCAGGCCCGGCGTGACGGCGAGGACGACGGAGCGGGAGCGGAGCGCGAGCGTGCGCGCAACAAATGCGTCGGCCGCGCCGGTCAGCGACGGAATGGCCACCGCCCCGCCGGCCGACGGACCGGGGAGTGTAAACACGGACGCAAATTTCTCGAGCGCGTCGTTCATCCGGCGGATAGTATATCACAAAATCTGCGGTGTGCATTTGCGCGCGCAACTGGAATTTGATATAATTCTACTGTCATGAGCAAATACTTAATTCTTCTCGTCGGCGCGGTTCTCGTCAACAACTTCGTCCTGAGCCGCTTTCTGGGGTGCTGCCCGTTCCTGGGCGTCTCAAAGAAAACCGAGACGGCGCTGGGCATGTCGGGCGCGGTCATCTTCGTGATGACGATCGCCTCGGCGGTGACGTGGTGCCTCGACCACTGGCTGCTGCAGCCGAACGGTCTCGGCTACATCCACACGCTCGCGTTCATCCTCGTCATCGCCTCGCTCGTGCAGTTCATCGACATCGCGATGAAGCGCTTCCTGCCGCCCCTGCACGCCGCGCTCGGCATCTTCCTGCCGCTCATCACCACCAACTGCGCGGTGCTCGGCGCGGCGGAGATCAACTGCAAGCAGGGCACGGGCTTTTGCGAGGCCGTCTTCTTCTCGTTCGCGGCGGCGCTCGGCTTCGGCGTCGCGCTGCTCATCTTCTCGGGCATCCGCGAAAAGCTGGCCCACGCCGATCCGCCGCGCTGCTTCCGCGGCATCGCCGTCGCGCTCGTGACGGGCGGGCTCCTGAGCCTCGCGTTCATGGGATTCTCGGGCCTCGTGAAGCTGCCGTACTGAGGCGGCCGTCCGCCCGGGCGCGCGCCCTCGCCGCGCGCCCGCCTCTCGCGCGGACGACACGACAAGATTTCGACAAGAAAGGACTGGAACAAATGACAATTGCAATCATCTGCATCGCGGGCATCGGCTTTGTGGCGGCGGTGACGCTCGCCATCGCCGACAGATACCTGAGCGTCAAGGAGGATCCGCGCATCGGCATGGTGACTGCGGCGCTTCCGGGCGCGAACTGCGGCGGATGCGGCTTCCCGGGGTGCGACGGCTACGCGCGCGCGCTTGTTGCTG
>JAFUEM010000248.1 GCA_017463935.1 Kiritimatiellia bacterium | reverse complement strand
GTGCGCGGAAGCGACGCGAGCAGCACAGCGGATAGGGCAACAGCGATTTCAGGCAGACGGCGATTGCTGTTCATAGGCGTTCACTCTTTCCTGTAGGATTACGTTCAATCTTTCCTGTAGGATTAGTTAATCGTTGCGAAGTCCATCACGAGCGGGGCGAACGCGGCGGAAGTCGCCGTCAGCTTCACTGCGCCCGGCTGCGCCTTCGCGCGCAGGATGACGAGCAGCGAACCGTCGCGGAGCGGTTTTTCGTTCACGTTGCGGAAGAGCGTGTCCGTGCGTTCGTCGCCGTCGTCGACCGCGAGCAGCGTCGCCGCGCCGGACACCTCGAACGCCACGGCATCCTTCGCCGCGCGCACGCGCCGTCCGGCCGCGTCGACCGCCGTCACGCGCACATAGAGGAGATCCTGCCCGTCGCCCTTCCAGTCGGCCGCGTTCTCCGCCGCCGCCGCGAGCCGCACGGCCGGCCCCGCCGTCTCGATGACGCGCCGCGCGACCTCCTTCCCGCCCGTGCGTGCGACGGCCTCGATCCGGCCGGGCGCGTACGTCACGTCCGTCCACCGGAGCGCGTGCGCCGTCTTGGGATCGGTCTCGTTGTTCTTCTTCACGCCAAGCGACTGGCCGTTCACGAACAGCTCGGCCTCCTCCGCGTTCGTGTAGACGTAGACGACGGGCAGCACGGCCCCCGCGTCGAACGTCCAGTCGCTCACCGCGTTCATGCGCCCGACCTTGATGTCGTTCCAGACGACTTCATCCTCGCCTTTTGCGGGCTCGACGACGGCGATCTCCGCCATCGGTTCGGCGACGAGAAACGACTTGATGAGATACGCCGTCGGGAACGGCGCGAGCGTCCGGTCGAAGAACGAATACGACCACCCTTTCTTCGGCCAGCCGTCCGACTCGCCCCAGTACGCGATCGCGCCCCACCAGCAAAGTCCGATGGAATGCGCGCGGTCCATCGCGACGTACGGACGCTGCAGCGCGTGGACGCTCGCCTCGGACTGGAAGATGTTCAGCTCCGGCGCGTGGCGCGTGTAGGACGGATAGTCCTCGTAGCAGTAGTTGAAGCTCGCGATCTCCGTCACGCGCGACAGCTCTGGCGGCTTCGGGTCGTCGCTGAAGCCGCTGTCCTTGCGTGTGACGGACCCTTCGCGCGCGGGGAACATCGCGACGGTCGTCGGGCGCGTCGCGTCCCAGCGCTTCACCATCGCGTCAAAAATGCGATACGACGTCACGCCCCAGTCGTCCGTGTCGAAGCCGCAGAGATCCTCGCGCATCTGCGTCTCGTTGCCGATGGACCAGACGATGACGGACGGATGGTTGCGGTCGCGCTTCACCCACTCCGTGATCAGCTGCGGCCAGATTTCCATGAAGGGCCGGCGTCCGTTCCAGTAGTGCGTGCCGGTCGTCCACTTGTCGATCAGCTCGTCGACGACGAGCAGTCCGATCTCGTCGGCGAGACGCAGGAAGCTCTTCGAATACGGGTTGTGCGAGCAGCGGACGGCGTTGTAGCCGAACGCCTTCATCGTGCGGAACTGGCGCTCGATGGCGCGGTCGAAGACGGCCGCCCCGAGCGCACCGAGATCCGCGTGGTTCGCCATCCCCGCGAGGAACACCTTTCGCCCGTTCAGCCTGAAGCCGAATTCCCTGTCGAATGCGAGGGTGCGGATGCCGAAGCGCTCCTTCGCGCGGTCGACGACCGTGCCGTTCAGCCTCAGCGTCGCCGTCGCGGTGTAGAGGTGCGGCGAGTCGATGTCCCAAAGCTTCGGCGCGGGAATCGCCGCGCGCGGCAGCGCCACCTCCTGATGCGCCTTCTTGCTCCACGGCGCGACGGCGCTTTCGCGCGCCACGCGCTGGCCGTCGGGGTCGAACACTTCAAGAATGATTTCGAGCGTGTTCTTGCGGCCCTGCCCCCTGTAGCCGTCGAGCTGCACGGTCGCATCCGCGAACGCCGCGCCGCCCGTCACGCCGGATGTGATGAAAAATCCGTTGCGCGCGACCGATACCGGATTCTTCACGACGAGATGCACGTCGCGCACGAGGCCGCCGCCCGTGTACCAGCGCGAGCCGCCCGGCCGTCCGCAGTCGGCGCGCACGGCCAGCACATTGTCGCCGTCCCAATTCAACTTCGCAGTTAGATCAGCCCAGCAGCCGAGATACCCGTATTCAGTCGAAGCGATCTTCTCGCCGTTCAGGAACACATCGCCCACGGCCATGATGCCCTCGAACTCCGCGAAGACGCGCTTGCCCTTCCAGCCGGGATCGGCCGTGAAGTGGCGGCGGTACCACGCGGTTTTCAGCGGCTTGTAGCCGTGCGCCGGCCGCGCGCCCTTGTCCCACGGCAGCTCGAACTGGAAGTCGTGCGGCAGGTCGACCCAGCGCCACTTCGCGTCGTCGCAGTCGACCGCCGCCCACGATGCGTCGTCGCCGAGGCGGAACTGCCAGCCGCGATTGAACAGGATGTCCGCGCCCCGAAACTCAGGAAGCGCGAGCCGCGCGCTCTCCAGCGATTTCGAGGCGTTCGGCCCGCCATCGGCCCGCGCGGCGACAGGAAACGCCGCCGCGCCGGCAAGGCCGAGCAGCAGGGCGGCGACAACAGGCGATATTTTATCCATGGTAGGATCTCCATTTCACGTTCAAGTCGCCACATTATAGCAAATCTCACTCGTGAACGCAGTACCCGCTCGGGTACATGCCGGACGAAATTACCAAAATCGAAACATGTCTATTTGGGTCCTTCTCGTGGATTGTGCCTGGAGACGCGCGTCCACACCCCGTGCCTTCTCTTTCATCGTTTCATGATGCGCGCGGGCGCGCGATTTGCTATACTACACGCCATGAAACGTCTGCTCGATGTCCTGCTCGTCCTCGTGACGCTGCCCCTGACGCTGCCGCTCGCCGCGGCGGTCGCGCTCGCCGTCGCCGCGACGATGGGCCGCCCCGTCCTCTTCCG
>JAFUEM010000247.1 GCA_017463935.1 Kiritimatiellia bacterium | reverse complement strand
TCTGTGAAATGTTCCCGTCGTACCGCCACAGTCAGCGGCGGCGCGACAATCTCGCGGCGGTCTACGACCCGACGCTGACCGGCGCGCCGAAGGAAGTCTACGAGGCCCGCGTCCGCGACGCGCAACCCGTCGGGGAGTGAAAGAAGGGCAGAATGAGCTAGCCGCCGCTTCAACTACGGCCATGCGCCGGACGACTGGAGCAATGGTTGCATCAACGGCGGCCCGGGCTATTACGGACGGGACATGACCTGCGAAAGGATAATTGAACGTCTCCTGATGAACGGTAGAGGTGTCGGCGGTCGAAACCTTCCTTGCAACAACGGACGCAAGTCGCGATAGGAAGGCGAGAGCATGGGCGGCCGCCTAAAATTCTCGGGTAGGTGCACCGATAGCCTGAAAAACGGGCAGCGCAAATTTTTCAAATTCCCACTTGCGCGATTCGCTTTCAAATAGTATACTAACGACATCATGCGTTTAAGGTTCAAATCGATGAATGTCAAATTCAAGACCGTTTTGGGCGTCTCCGGCGCCGCCCTGGCGTGCCTCGCCGCGCCGTGCGCCCGCGCGCAGGAGGGCGAGGCCCCGGCCGCCGCCGCCGCCGAGGAAAACAAGGTCGACGAGGCGCTCAAGGCCGAGATCAGCTACGTCGAGGCGCTGATCGACAGCGGCTTCCCGGACTTCGCCGAGCCCGTCATCGCGGCGACCAAGAAGAAGTGGCCCGAGTCCGAGACGATGTTCTTCGCCATCGAGATCCGCGGCCTCCTCTCGCTCCAGAAGTTCGCCGAGGCCGAGGCCAAGATCGCCGCGCTCCCCGACCGCAAGAGCTCGAAGTACTGGGCCGCGCGGCTCGAGGTCGCCAACAACTTCTTCGTGCGCGGCAACAAGTCGGAGTGCGTCAAGATCTACGACGAGTTCTTCAAGACGTTCGCGGACTTCAACAAGCTGCCGAAGGAGCTGAAGGAGTTCTACCGCAACGCGAGCTACTCGTGGGGCCAGATTCTCGTCGGCGACAAGCGCTTCGACGAGGCGGTGAAGGTCTACGACAACCTCCTCAAGCTCATCAACAAGCGCGGCACCGACGAGGAGGAGGGCATCTGGTGCAACGTGGCGTGCGAGACGGCCGAGATGTACCTGCACCTCGCGAACGGCAAGCCGGACCCGAAGTCGCGCGCGCCCTACCTCACGCCCGCGAAGAAGATCGTCGACGACCTGCTCTGGATGCAGGGCCAGCCCGTCTACTTCGGCCGCGCCATCGCGATGAAGGCCAACATCGAGCTCCTCAGGGGCGACGTCGCCAAGGCGCAGGCCACGATCGACGACTACATGGACCAGCTCGTCGAGCTGCACCAGCAGATGGCGGAGATCGATCCCGACGGCCGCCAGGGCCTCCTGCGCCAGTCGCCGATGCCGCTGTGCCGCTACATGCTCGCCGACATGCTCTGGAAGGAGGCGCAGGCCGAGGCCAGGAAGCCGAAGCGCGACGACGAGCGCGTGAAGGCGCTGCTCTTCGGCGAGAAGCTCAAGTCGGGCAAGCGCAACGGCGCGGGCGCCTTCAACCACGCGCTCAACGTGTTCATCAAGTACCCCGAGTCGACGTGGGCCGCGCAGGCGGGCGAGATGAGCGAGGCGATCCGCGAGTTCGCCGAGAAGACGTATGACGCCAAGATCAAGACGAACATCACGGCCGACCAGATGGCGAAGGTGCGCGCGATGCAGTTCCAGGGCGCGCGCGCGAAGCTCGCCGAGGGCGACTACGAGGGCGCGATCACGGACTATCTCGACGTGCTCGCGCGCTTCCCCGAGGTCAAGGAGTCGATCGACGCGATCGAAAGCCTCGTCAGCGCGTATCTGGGGCTGATCGTCCGCAAGAAGGGCACGCCCGAGCAGCTGGAGGCCTGGCGCATGGACGCGGACGCGGTCGAGGGCTACCTCTCCGAGCGGTTCGCGGGCAGCCGGGACAAGGTGCTCATGACCGAGGCGGGCGACGCGACGCTGCGCGTGGCGGCCAAGGAGAAGGAGCGCGGCGAGATCGCGCGCGCGGACGCCCTCTACAAGGCGTTCCTCTCCAACTACCGCGCGCACGTGAACGCGCCGCTCACGGCGGCGTCGATGGCGGGCGAGGCCCAGCGCGCCGAGAAGTGGGAGGAGGCGCTCGCGCTCTACGAGATCGTCGACCGGTACTACAAGAAGTCGCCGTACTACGCGACCGCGCTCATCCAGATGTCGGTCTGCCACGAGAAGCTCGGCAACCGCGCGGCGGCCATCGAGGCGCTCAAGCGCTACTGCGAGGTCGAGACGGCGCCGCTGAGGAAGACGCAGTCGCAGATGCAGCTGGCGAAGCTCTACCAGAAGAACGGCCTGGACATCTTCAAGTCGGCGGAGACGAACGAGACGGAAGAGGCCGTCAACAGGCAGCTCGCGGCCGGCAGCGCCCAGATCATCCGCGGCATCCAGCAGTTCGTCGACTTCGCCAAGACGGCCGACGAGAAGCTGAAGGACCCGAGCGTGGGCGCCAAGGACAAGGAGCAGTACGCGAAGCTGAAGGAGGGCGCGCTCTACCTCGCGGGCGACTGCTGGGGCCGCCTCACCAAGCCGGCCGACAAGCTGGAGGCGTTCCGCAAGCGCGCGGCCGCGGCGCTCGAGGAGTACGTCAAGCAGTATCCGCAGGGCCAGTACGCGAAGGCCGCGTACGTCAAGCTCGGCACGCTCTACACCGCGCTCGGCGACGTGGCGAGCTCGAAGGACGCGCTCGACCGCCTCGCCCGGGAGTTCCCGGACGCGAAGGAGACGAAGGACGCCAAGCCGCGCCTCGCCAAGAGCCTCATCGAGATGGGCATGCGCAAGGAGGGCACGGAGATCTACGCCGAGATGCTGCGGCTCGACGGCAACTACACGGCCGGCCAGTTCGTGAACGCGGGCGAGGCGCTGATCGAGGCGCGCAGCTGGGATCTCGCGGACCAGGCGTTCGAGAAGGCCATCGCCAAGGCGGGCGCGAACCAGCCCTCGACCGTCGCCAAGGCGCGCATCGGCAAGGCGAAGGCGCTCTTCAAGCAGGGGCCGAACTCCTACGCCGAGGCGCGCAACCAGATCGACGACTTCCTGGCGGACGACAAGATGTCCAAGCTGAGCATTGCGGCGGACGCGAACCTGCTGCTCGTGGAGATCGCCTCCGAGCAGGGCCGCACCGAAAAGGACGACACCCTGCGCAAGAAGCACTTCGGCGCGGCCGTGGGCGCGGTCAAGAAGCTGCGCGGCTACTGGAGGCGGAAACCGCAGGAGGAGCAGGACACGGTCGACCTCATGAGCGCGGACGTCGTGATCCGCCGCATGGCCGCCGAGGACGCGATGGACCTCAAGGAGCAGGCGCAGGAGTCGTGCGCGCGCGCGGCCTCGATGCTCCAGACGTTCCTGCAGTCGCGCGGCGTGACGGAGACGAACCCGATCGACAAGATGACGGCGGGCCAGCTCAAGAACCTCGAGCGCTGCTACGCGACGATGATCCCGCTCTTCTCGCGCCTCGGCGACGACCACGCCAAGAACGTGCTCAAGTTCGGCCAGGAGTACCTGAAGTACTTCCCGAACGGCAAGGCGCGCACCGAGGTGGTCAACTGCATCAACCGCGCGAAGGCCTCCGGCGCGAAGCTGGACGACGCCGACGACGTGCCGCCGCCCGCGCCCGTCGCG
>JAFUEM010000246.1 GCA_017463935.1 Kiritimatiellia bacterium | reverse complement strand
GTCTCGGCGAGATACCGCAGCACGCCCGGCAGCACGCCCGCGCTGCCGCACGTCGGCGCCGTCACGACGGTGCCGAGCGACGCATTCTCCTCGCTCACCGCCGTCGCGTAGGCCGCGACGAGCCCCGTGCGCCGGAACTCGGGCTGGAGGAAGCGCGCCTTCTGGTAGATCGAGCGCGCGCGCCGCTGGAGCCGCAGGCCGCCCGGCAGCACGCCGTCGTGCTTGAGCCCCGCGTCGATGGCCGTCCACATCGCCTTCAGGACCTGGTCGAAGTAGTCCGCGATCGCCGCACCCTCGGCGTCCTCGACGAGCTGCCACATCGGCAGGCCCGAGCGGTCGCACGCGGCGAGGATCTCCGCCATGTTCGCGTAGGGGTAGATCTCCGTCTCCATCTCCTTGCCGCCCGGCTCCTTCAGCGCGCCGCCGCCGACCGAATAGACAAGCCACGCGTCGCCGCCGTCCGCCTCGAACTTCAGACCGTTGGGATGGTCGGGCAGACACTCGCCCGCGCACCAGACGATCTCGGTGCGGTCCTCGCCCAGCACGCCCGCGACCGCGCGGTCGGTGAAGTGCCCGCGCCCGGTCGCCGCGAGCGAGCCGTAGAGCGTGACGCGGAAATGCGCGGCCGACGGGTGCCGCGCGCGATAGAGCTCCGCCGCGCGCGCCGGCCCCATCGTGTGGCTGGATGACGGCCCGAGGCCGATGCGATAAAGTTCCCTGAGCGATTTCATTGGCTTTTTCCCCCAAGCGAGTCCGCGGCCGCTCGCTCCCCCTGAGCGAGCGGACCGGCCGTTAGATTACCATATTCGGCGTCAAAAGGCAACCGCCCCGCCCGAGCGGCCCTGCGCGGCATCCTCCCGCCGAGGAGCGGCGGGCGAAAGGAGCGGCGTTCCCAGGGCGACAGGCGGAAGGTGCGGCGGGCGGAATGAGCGGCGGGCGGAAGGAGCGGCGTTTCCAGGGCGACAGGCGGAAGGAGCGGCGGGCGGAAGGAGCGCAGCGAGTGGAGTCCGCCAAGACATTATGGTATACTATCAGCCGAACGATTCGAACACCACCAACCGGCATGGAGGACGAGGCGATGGCTTCTCACGATCCAACTGTCGCGGAGCAGCAGCGGCTGAAGGCACGTGCGCTTGAAATCGGCAACACGCTCGATGTAGGCGCCGAAGTCGAACTGCGCACCCTTCTCCAGTCCCCCTACTCGGAAGTCCGCCGCCTCGCGGCCTCCGCGCTCGGGAAACTCGCCCCGCGCCGCCCCAACGAATTCCTCGTCGCCGAAGCGCTCGCGCGCGCCGCCGAAACCGACGACCGTCCCCAGGTCCGCCAATACGCGCTCAAGGCTCTGGCGAAATATCCGAGTGCCGCCCTCGCGCATCTCGACCGGCTCCGGGATCTCGCGCGCAATCCGACGTTGCGCGACTACGTGCGGACGGCGGCGGCCGAGGCCGTCGCGGCGGCGCAAAAAGCGAACCGCCAGGCCTACGCCCGCACGCACCACTGGTGCACCCGCTGCCGCCGGATCATCGGCGAAGAGGATTTCATGCAGGGGATGGAGCTCTTCGGCAAGCCCTACTGCCGGCACTGCCTCGACGAGCGGATTCTCGAATCGAAGAACTTCGAGCTCGTCGTCGACGAAGCGAAGAAAAAGCGCACCGAAGACGGAACGGCCGTCCAGTCGCAGGGCGAACGGCGCATCGCCGACTTCCTTTCGCAACGGCGCATCGCCTATGTCTACGACGAACGCTACCGGATGGCGGGCGATGTCCGCATCCGCCCCGACTTCTATCTGCCGGAATTCGACCTTTACATCGAATACTGGGGAATGGACACGCCGGACTATGTCGCGAACATGAAGAAAAAGCTCTTCCTCTACCAGCGCGCCGGGAAGAAGCTCATCTCGCTGTCGTTCCGCGACTTCGACCGGCTTGAGACGATCCTGGCGGAAAAGCTCGCGCGCTACATCCGCCTCTGACGGCCGGACTCCCTCTGACGGCCGGACTCCACTCGCTGCGCTCCCTCCGCCCGTCCTCTTCCAAGTGACAAAAAAGCGAACGGCGGGGGACTCGCGCAGAGCTCCCTCCGCCCGTCCTCGTTCGGGCGACAAAAAAGCGAACGGCGGGCGGAAGGCGCGGCAGGCGGAAGGCGCGGCGGGCGGAAGGAGTGGCGTTCCCAGGGCAAGAGGTGGAAGGTGCGGCGGGCGGAAGGAGCGCAGCGAGTGGAGTCCGCCGCCACCAGTTGAGGCACGCGCCCCACTCCTCTTCGGCAAGTCGTCCTTTGCAGCACGGAACCGAAGACACCGGCTACTCGGCGGCCGGGCGATGCGCGGCGGGAGGATTCGACAGTTGTTCCCGCTCGGCACGAAGTTCCTTGCGCGCTGTGTACCAGTTGATGACGAGCGCAGCCGCCATCAACGCCAAAAAAATCAGCGCCAGCGCGCTCACGATCAGGCCAAGGGCCTCTCGGGCATCCAACTCAAGATTGCGCGCCGCCGCGACCGCGCGGACGATTTCTGAAATCGACAGACCGGTCGCGCTGACGAGGATCAGTCCGAGAACGGCCGCGCACCCCCATCCGATCCGTTGTCGGCTGTGGATCTCGGCCAGCGTCGCCGACCCCTGATGCGCGTGCACGTAGCGGACAAGTTCCCCGAACGTCTTCACCTTCTCCCAGACATCGGGCTCGAAGATGAAGCGAAACTCCCGCTCAAGGTCCGGCAATACACCCGGGACGCCCTCCGCGTCGATCGCCGCCAGCAGCGCCAGCGCGTCGTCCGGCACGAGACGCGCGTGCGGCAGACCCAGGTTCTCCTTGAACGCGCGACCGCACGCCGCCGCGATCCGGCGCTCGTCTTCAGCGGCCCACAGCTCCGCGCAGTCGGGCCGTTGCTTCAACTGCCGGAGCAGCGACTTGCGCAGGAGCGAACGTCCGCCGTCCCATCGCTTCGCCCATCTGCGGCGAAACGCGGAATACCGCGCGGCGCAGTCATCTTTCAGCGGTTCAATCATCCAAAGCCCCTCAGTCGTGACAAGACCTGGTGGAGGTGAGGGGAGTCGAACCCCTGTCCGAAACGGCATCACCCGAGCTTCTACGCGTGTAGCGCACCTTTGATCTCGGAAGCGGCACGCCGATGCACGGGCTGAACCGCCTCCATCCGCTCGGTTCGGCACCCTGAAGCGAGCGAGCGGAGCCCCCTTCAGCGTGGCCTGCTAAATTATGCCTCGGCGCTCAGCAGACATCGGCGCTTCGACATCGCGGCCGTTAATCAGGCGGCGAGAGCGTAATCGTTGTTCGCAATTACTTTTTTCCCTCGTTTTTTACGTGGCCAACGAGGATCCACGACGCGCAACCCGACCTCAACACATCCCGTCGAAACCGGATCACCCCCATTTCGGTTGGGGGACATTATATCAAATCGTACGCATCGACATCAAGCCCCGCGCGGATCTCCTTCGGCGGCGGACGCACCGCGACGAGCCACCGCCACGCCTTCACGATCTGCGCCGCCGATTTCGACAGCACCACGATCTGCCAGCGGTACTCGCCCTCCGCCTTCTCGATGACGCTCGGCATCGCCTCCGACACCTCCAGTCCCGCCACCTTCCGGAGCGACGCGGCGTACATCTTCGCCCAGTCACCCACGCGCCGCAAGTCCTTTGATCGGAGGCCGATCACCGCGAGGTGCCGGTACGGCGGATAGCCGAGCGACGCGCGCACCTTCAGCTCCCCGTCCGCGAACGCGGCAAAACCGCCGCGGGCCGCCGCGCGGATCGTCTCGGACTGCGGATCGTACGTCTGGATGAACACCTCGCCCGGCAGCTCGGCGCGCCCCGCGCGGCCCGCCACCTGCGCGATCAGCTGGTACGTGCGCTCGGCGGCGCGGAAGTCGGGCTGGTTGAGCGAGCTGTCCGCGTTGAGGACGCCGACGAGCGTGACGTTCGGGAAGTCGAGCCCCTTCGCGATCATCTGCGTGCCGAGGAGGATGTCCGCCTCGTGGCGGCGGAACGCGCCGAGAATGTCGTCGTGCGAATGGCGGCGCGACGTCGAATCCGCGTCCATGCGCAGGATCCGCGCCGCCGGAAAGCATTTCTTCAGAGCCGCCTCCGCGCGCTGGGTGCCGACGCCCTTGTAGGTGAGCGCGCGCGCGCCGCACGCGGGGCAGGCCGCCGGCGTCGGGATCCACCCGCCGCAGATGTGGCAGCGGCAGCAGTCGTCCGCCTGATGGTAGGTGTAGGGCAGCGAGCAGTCGGGACAGCCGACGACGTGGCCGCACGCCGCGCATTCGACCGACCGCGAATAGCCGCGCCGGTTGAGGAAGAGGATCGTCTGCTCGCCGCGGTCGAGCCGCAGGCGGATCGCGTCGAGGAGCCGCGCCGAGTAGATCGCGCCGCGCACGCCGCCCGTCTGCGCGTTCTCGTTCATGTCGAAGACGAGGCCGCGCGGCAGAAGCGCCGCGCCCGCGCGGCGGGGGAGCTCGGCGAGGACGTATTTCCCCTTCGCGACGTTCGCCCAGCTTTCGAGCGACGGCGTCGCCGAGCCGAGCACGACGCGCGCGCCTTCGAGCCGGCCGCGCAGGACCGCGACGTCGCGCCCGTTGTAGCGCGGCAGGTCCTCCTGCTTGTAGCTGGGGTCGTGCTCCTCGTCCACGACGATGAG
>JAFUEM010000245.1 GCA_017463935.1 Kiritimatiellia bacterium | reverse complement strand
GCGCCTCCCCGCGCAGCTCGTGGCGGGCGACGCCGCGAACGTCGCCACGCGCACCGACGAGCTGATCGCGCTCAAGGAGGCATTCGCGCTCCCCTCGTTCGACGTCGCGGCGCAGCTGAGCGACATCCGCCGCATCCTCGGCGCGAACGCGCTCGACTTTGCGGACGTGGCGGCGAAGGTCGGCGCCATCCTGACGGGCGACCTCGCGGATGTCGAGATCGACCGGTGGCGGAAATTCGCCGAACAGGAGAAGACGTATCGCGCGGCGCTCGCGCGGCGCGGCTTGGTCGACCGCATCGCGGCGATGAAGACGGCGCTGGACGAACGCGCGTGGACCGTGCCGGACGAGGTGGAGGAAATCGTCCTCGCGTGCGTGCTGGAGCCGCTGCCCGTCCTGAACCGCTGGCTGGAGACGGTCGCGCGGCCGGTCGTCGAACTGCTCCCGGACATTCCCGACGACGGGTTTTCGCCGCTCAAGACGGAGCAGATCGTCCCGTGCGGCACGGGCGCGAGCGAGGCCGCGCGCGTCGCGGAGCTCTTTGCGTCGGTGCGGTCCGACGAGGCGCTGCCCGCGCTCTGCCTCGCCGACGACCGGCTCTTCCCCGAAGTGCGCGGCGCGCTGAAGGCGAAGGGCCTGAACGTCCACAACCCGTCCCGGTCGCTCCTCGCGACGTCCTCGCTCGGCCACCTCGCCGGGCAGCTCGCCGCGCTCGCGCAGGCGCGCGCCTACGACGTCTTTTCCGCGTTCATCCGCGGCGGCGACGTGCGCCGGTGGCTCTGCGCCGAGCTGAAGATGACCGAGGCCGAGATGACGGACGCGCTGAACGACCTCGACCACCGCCAGGCGGAGCTGCTGCCGGAAACGATGGACGACATCGCCGCGAAGACGAAAGGACGGCTGCGGGCCATCTTCGAATTCGTCGGCGTGCAGCTGCGCAAGAAGACGCTGCGCGGCATCCTCGAATCGATCTTCCGCACGCGCATCCTCGACGAGCGCGACGGCGATGCGCGCGAATTCGTCGCCGCGGCCGAGGCGCTGAACGACCTGCTGGCCGAATGTTTCGCGCCCGACCTCGCACCCGCGACGGCGCTCGAGCTCTTTGCGCGGCGGCTCCGGGAGGCGACGTACGAGCTGGAGGCGGACGAAGGCGACGACATCTGGGCGGACGGCTGGCTGGAGCTGCCGTTCCTCGACGCGGACGAGCTCGTCGTCGCCGGCTTCCAGGAAGGGTGCGTCCCCGAAAGCGTCGTCGGCCACGCATTCCTGCCCGATGCGCTCCGGCGCGGCCTGGGGCTGCCCGACAACGCATCGCGCGCGCGCCGCGACCTCCAGATCCTGAACATCGCGCTCGCCTGCCGCGCGCCGGCGGCCGTCACGTTCCTCTTTCACGCGATCGACGCGCAGGGCGACGTCGTCAAGCCCTCGCGCCTCCTCTTCTCGTGCGCGGACGACCGCGAGCTCGCGCGGCGCGTCCGGCGCTTCTACGGCGCGCGGGCCGGGACGGGCGCGACGCGCGCGGCGGATCTGCCGCGGACGTGGCGGCTGAAGCTGCCCGACAGCTACGCGAAGAACGGCTTCGTCGCGTTCACGTCGCCGTCGAGCCTCGACCTCTATCTGCACTGCCCGTTCACGTTCCTCCTGAAAAAGACGTTCGGCGAGCGCGCGGAATACGACGCGGCGGAGCTCGCGGCCTACGAGTTCGGCAACCTGATCCACGACGCGCTGGAGAAGTGGGGCGCGGGCGCGCTGAAGGAGTCGACGGACGCGGCGGCGATCGCGGCGGAGCTCGCGGAGCATGTCGACGCGTGGCTCGCCGAACGCTTCGGCGCGAACGTGCCCGCGATCGTCGCTTTGCAGGGCGAGTCGGCCAAGCGGCGGCTGCGGAATTTCGCGGCGGTGCAGGTCGCGTGGCGCGACGCGGGCTGGCGGATCGTCGCGACGGAAGGCAAGCTCGCGTACGGCCTCGTGCGCGCGAAGGGAACGACGCAGATCAGCGGCCGCTTCGACCGCGTCGACTTCAACGACGCGACGGGCGAATGGTGCGTCATCGACTACAAGACGTGGGACACGGCGGAGCGCGCGAGCGCCTACGACGCGAAGACGGGCGAATGGAACAGCCTCCAGCTGCCGCTCTACTGCGCGATGATGGACGCGGACCGGTCGGACCTCTTCAAGGCGGTGACGCGCGAGAAGATCAAGTCGGCGTACTGCATCCTCGGCAAGACGAAGGACGCGGTGGGCTTCTCGCCGCTGATGACGGGCGACCTCGTGCCCGACGCGGAGAAGAAGATCATCGACATCCTGGAGCGGATCGAGCGCGGCATCTTCTGGCCGCCGTCGCCGACGAAGGAATGGCGGCACGACTTTGCGGACTGGTTCGGTGCGGATCTGGCCGGGAGCGTCGATCCCGAATGGCTGGCGCGGCAGGAAGGGAGGCTCGGCGATGACGGCGAATGAGCTCATCGAGGCGTCGGCGGGCACGGGCAAGACGCAGGCGCTCGCCGAGCGGCTGATCGCGCTCCTGCGCGCGGGCGTGCAGCCGCAGGAGATCGTCGCGCTCACGTTCTCGCGCGCGGCGGCGGGCGAGATCTTCGAGCGGTTCGTCTCGCTCCTCGCCGCGCGCGTCGCGGACCATCCCGAAGACGCCGCGCTCCTGCGCGCCGTCATCGACACGCAGCACCTTTCGCAGATCGGCACGCTCGACAGCTTCCTCATGCGGATCGTCCGCTCCTTCCCGCTGGAGCTGGGGCTGACCGGCGAGCTGGAGATCATGGACGCGTACCGCGCGGCGGGCGAATCGGCGCGCGTCTCGTTCGGCGTCCTGCGCAGGACCGACGCGCAGGTGAAGCGCGCGTTCGTCGAGGCGTTCGCGCTCGCGATGAACCGCGAGGACGTGCGCAGCTTCGCGCAGTCGTACCGCACGTTCGTCGCGGCGTGGCACGAGCAGGTGCTCGCGTTCCCCGACGCGGCGGCGTGGGGCGAGGCGCGGACGATCTGGGGC
>JAFUEM010000244.1 GCA_017463935.1 Kiritimatiellia bacterium | reverse complement strand
TTGCGGCCAGTTGCAATGCGGGTGCAATTTTGAAACCCACAAAATCCTGTGGGTAAATTGTGGGTAAAAACTAATTTTCGTTTTTTGGGCGGTTTTTCCGTGCGCCGCATCGGAGGGCCCCGCGCGGTTTTCGGGAATTTTTCCAAAACCACCCCTGCGGAGAGGTAAAACGAGGTCGAAATCGCGTTGAAACTCGCGCGGCAAATCCGCCGCGATTTGTGATATACTAATCGCGTTCTTGCGGGGAGAAATCCGCAGGGATGGGCGTCTAGGCTCGCCTTCCCGCCCCAAGTTGATTTCAGCATCAAAAGCTGACAAGTCGTTTGCTAGAAATACTACCACTATTTCTCGAAACATAACCATTGTTTCGAATACCGAGCGGCATGTTGAGTTGAGATGCGTCCGGTTGGGCGCATTTTCTCTTCGTGCATTCGGTATGGCCTGTGGTAGGGCTTCTAGCAAGTGTATGGAAGGAAATGCGCTCTTTTTTCATGTACAGATACGGTGTCTGCGACGTTTGAAGTGCGACAAGAATTTTCCGCATTGAATTCTCACGCAGAGGCGCAGAGACGCGGAGAGGAGTGACGATGAACGATACGACGGTGCTCCATGCGGCCAAAAAGGCCAAGAGGGATGAGTTTTACACGCAACGTGTTGACATTGAAAATGAACTTCGGCATTACAAGCAACAGTTCAATGGGAAAATTGTTCTCTGTAATTGCGACGATCCGCGGGAAAGCGAGTTTTTCAAATACTTTGCTGAGAACTTCGAGGCGTTCGGGTTGAGGCGTCTGATGGCAACTTGCTACAAGAGCCAGGATGTGGACTTGTTTTCGCTCGGCACCAGTGAGAAAGCAATCTATCAGGTTTACGAGGGCGACATAAACGGCAACTTGACTGTGGATGACGACGAAATCGGCGTCCATGAACTGCGTGGCGATGGCGACTTTAGAAGTGTGGAATGTATTGAACTCTTGAAGCAAGCCGATATCGTTGTCACCAATCCGCCGTTCTCGCTTTTCCGCGAGTATGTAGCACAGTTGGTAAAGCATGACAAGAAGTTTTTGATCATCGGACATCAAAACGCAATAACCTACAAAGAGATATTCCCACTTTTCATGCAAAATAAGATTTGGCTCGGTTTTGGCTTCCGGCGAAACTGTGCGCATTTCAAGACACGTTATGAAGATGTTGCGACCGATCAAGACCATCGTGCTGGAATGATAAGAGTGTCCGGCGTTATGTGGTTTACGAATTTGGATGTCAAAAAGCGTCATGAGACAATGCCATTATATAAAAAATATTCGCCAGAAGAATTCCCAAGATACGATAATTATGACGCGATTAATGTGAACGTGACATCCGACATCCCTTATGATTATGATGGTGTTATGGGTGTGCCAATCACTTTTATGGATAAATACAATCCAGAACAATTTGAACTGATGGGGTGTAGCGATAACGGAATAGTGGCGGATGTGTATAAATTGCCGCATTTCAAGCGACACAATGAACCATATGTTGGCGGGAAGAAATTGTACAAGCGTATTTTCATCCGTCACCGCAGAAATCCTGCCAATCCCGTCCATGCCAACTCTGCGTCCTCTGCGTCTCTGCGTTAAACACACAGCCCACAAACACACAACCCACAAACTGAAAACCGGCAAACATGAAAATTGAACTTCACGGCATCAGGATTCGCGAACTGGTCGAAGGCTACGCCGACGACCCCGAGCAGGGCGTGCGCGCCTACGGCGGGCGGCTGGACGTGCGCCCGCCCTACCAGCGCGAATTCGTCTACAAGGACAAGGAGCGCGACGCGGTCATTTCGACCGTCATGAAGGGTTTCCCGCTCAACGTGATGTACTGGGTGCGGAAGGACGACGGCACGTTCGAGGTGATGGACGGGCAGCAGCGGACGATTTCGCTTTGCCGGTATTTCGCGGGCGATTTCTCGTGGGGCGAGATCGGCGCGGTCGGCGGGCTGGGCGCGAAGTTCTTCCACCGTCAGCCGGAGGACATCCAGCGGAAATTTCTCGACTACGAGCTAATGGTCTATTTCTGTGAGGGCACGCCCAGCGAGAAGATCGATTGGTTCAGGGTCATCAACATCGCAGGGCTGAAGCTGACCGATCAGGAGATGCGCAACGCCGTCTATTCGGGGCCGTGGGTGACGGACGCGAAACGCTATTTCAGCAAGTCGGGATGCGTCGCCGCGAAGGTCGGCGCCAAATATCTGAACGGGAGCGCGGACCGGCAGGACTATCTGGAGACGGCGATTGCGTGGTGGGTGAATTCCGCGAAGGACAAGGCGATCGAGGACTACATGGCGATCCATCAGGGCGACGCCGAGGCGGTGGAACTGTGGCTTCATTTCCAAAAGGTGGTGAACTGGGTCGAGACGATCTTCCCGAAGTACCGCAAGGAGATGAAAGGTCTGGAATGGGGGCGGCTCTACACCGAATACGGCACGGGGCGCTACAACCCGAGCGAGCTGGAAGGGGCGGTCGCGCGGCTGATGGCGGACAAGGAGGTGCAGAACAACAAGGGCGTTTACGAATACCTGCTGTCGGGTGGGGCGCGGAAGGAAAAGCTGAACCTGCGCGCGTTCGATGACGATGAAAAGCGCATCGCCTACGAATTGCAGAAGGGCGTCTGTCCGAAGTGCGGCGGACATTTCGCGTTCGAGGAAATGCAGGGCGATCATATCGTGCCGTGGTCGCGCGGCGGCAAGACGGTGCAGGAGAACTGCCAGATGCTGTGCCGTCGTTGCAATGGCATCAAGAGCGACAATTGAGGCCAAGCGATGAAAAAGATTCTGATGGCGGCGGTCGCGGTGATCGCGGGTGCGGCGGCGCTCGGTTCGCTCGTCTGCGCGGGGCCGTTGACATTGGCGCGCATGGGGCTGACGGTGCCGCAGCAGCTCGCGGCGCAGAGGGTTCTGACGTGCGGCATTCTCGCCGCGCTTCTGGCGTTGCCGTTCGGCGCGGCGTTTTTCGCGCGGCGCTTGCCGCCGTGCGCGGTCTTGTCGAAATGCGCGCGGTTTTTGCAGATGGCCGCGCTCGTCGTCCTGCCGGTCGTGCTGACGCTTGCGACGCTCAACACGCCGTTCTGGTCGGCGCCGTCGCCGGATGCGTGGAACCGTCCGCGTTATATTTATGGCTGGCCGCTGCCGTGGAAGAACGACGCCGGGATGGCGGCCGTGCTGTTCATGCCGTGCGTCAACTGGGTTTTGTGGGCGGCTTACTTCTGGTGGCTGCTGCGGTGTTGTCGCAACCGGAGCGGACGCGGATTTGATATACTACGGGAGGTTAAACGATGACAAGATTGCCGATAGCTTTATTGCTTGCAATTGCCGCGCTGCGTTGCGCGGCGGGGATGCGCGTTCTGCCGCAATTGCCGCAGGGGGAGCTGCCGGACAGCGAGGTTGCGATGAACGTTGCGCTGACGGTGCGCCTCGCCGACCTTGAAGCGTTGCGGTTCACGCTGGACTTTACACCGAACGCATCCAACGAGCTTGCGCTTGCGATTGGCGCGGATGCGGACGGGGACGGCGATCTTTCCTTCGACGAGGCGGCGCTCGTTTTTGGCTGCGACTGCGGCGGCTGGTACCGCGTTGACGCGGCGACGGGCGGCGTGACGGCGGGCGACCTCGGCTGGACGCTGGAAATCGGCAAGGGCGAGTTCGGCGACGGCTGGGACACCGTCAAAATCCTGCATCGCGGGCTGGGCGTGTTCGCCGAGACGGTGACGCAGGACGCCGAGCGCCGGAAGCTCATCATTCGTTTCAGGTAAGGGGGCGGATGATGGACTGGAATGCTTTTGGCGTTGTCGCGGCCTGTGCGTGGGGCGGGCTTCTGCTTGTGCTCGGCGTCGGTAAAAGCTCATCTCTGCGTTCTCTGCGACTCTGCGCCTCTGCGTTAAAACAAAAACCCCTACCGGCCCTCGTTTTTCTGGCCTTCGCCGCGCTTGCGACGGTCGAGGCGCAGAAGCCCGGACAGTTGAGAGTTGAGAATGGAGAGTTGAGAGTTAGAATGGAGCGCGGCGAAGCC
>JAFUEM010000243.1 GCA_017463935.1 Kiritimatiellia bacterium | reverse complement strand
CCAGGAGGCGTAGCAGGTGTCCTTCATGCCGTTGACGTACGGAATCTCGACGAACCGCACGTCGAGGTCCGGCACGACCTGCGGGCCGACTGAGTTGATCATGAACGGCACGTCCGTCGCGCCGGCGATCGACCGGTAGTGCGCGAAGGCGGCGTCGAAGTTCTGCCCGAAGTAGACGGGCGCCACGGACGACACCCAGTCCACGCCCGCCTTCGCCGCGCGGCGCGCGAGGCTCACGGCCTCGTCCGTCGACACGCAGCCGACGTGCGCGATCAGCCTGGCGCGGCCGCGGGCGGCCTTCACCGCGCGCTCGTACACGCGCACGCGCTCGTCCGCCGACAGCAGGAATCCTTCGCCCGTCGACCCCGTCAGGTAGAAGCCCCTGAGCCCGTTCGCCAGGCCGAACTCGACCAGCCGCTCGATCATCTCCTCGTTGAGCGATCCGTCTTTCCGGTAGGGCGTCACCAGCGCGGCGTACGCCCCCGCCATGCCTTCAAACTCCCGGCCGTCCGGCACGCGCAGCGACGGCGCGGCGGCGTTCGGCCGCAGACTCTCCAGCTCATCCGCCAGGCCGCCCGCGACGGCGGCGCTCGCGCCCATGGCCAGAAACTCTCTTCTGTTTAAGTTCATGCTCCCCTCCGTTGTCGAACATTGTAGCACAACGGCGAGAGAAAAAGGTACACAATCTTACAATCATCAGAAAACGAACACGCCCGGCCGCGCCGCCGCGCGGCGCCGTCAGGCGTGCGCCTTTCTCCATTCGTACGGCGCCTGGCCGGTCTCGCGGCGGAACTGCGTCGCGAAATGCTGCGCCGACGAATAGCCCAGCTCGCGGGCGATCGACCCGATGCTCCGGTCCGTGCCGGACAGGAGCTCCTTCGCCTTCGCGATGCGGCAGAACATGAGGAACGCATGCGGCGGCAGCCCCGTGTGACGGCGGAAGCAGACCGTGAGCTTCGCGACCGACATCGCGGCGCGGCCGGCCAGCTCGTCCAGATTGCAGGCGCGCGACGGATCGCGCCGCATCTCCTCGACCAGCGCCTCGAAGCGGACGGACGACGTATCGGCCTTCTTCTCCGACGACGATTCGACCAGGTCGAGCAGCAGGCGCGTCGCCGCGTGGCGCAGCGTCAGCCGCCGCTCGATCGTTCCGTGCGGCGCGGTGTCATACAGGTGCCACAGCCGGCGGAACGACTGCTTCACGGCGTCCGAGGCGTCGAACCGCACCGGCATCTTCCGCAGCCGGCCGACGAGCCACGCCGTTTCCTCCGCCGAGAGGCCCAGCACGCTCTCGCCCTTCTTCGGGAGCCGGAACCAGATCCACACGGTCGACAGGCTCTTGGGATAGCGCCGCAGGAAATGGGGCGTTTCCGGCTGGGCCACGAACACGGTCCCCGGGGGGAAGCGCACCGTCTGGCCCTTGCTGTCGAACGCCAGGTTGGCGCCGCGCCGGCAGCAGATGATCTCGATCATCCCCGGGTGGATGTGCGGCCGCGTGCCGCCGCCCGCCTGCTTGTACTTGTGCTCGCCGAGGACCGGCAGGGCGTCGACACCGTCCAGCGTCAGGTCGACGACGCGCGTTTCCGCCGTCTGGACATACTGCGGGAACGACTTCATCACGCCGCCCGCCGCGCCCTTCGCGCGCACGGCGGCCGGAGCCTGCGTCTGCGGTCTGCGTGCCATCGGAAAAACCTATTCCATCCCGGCTTCGAGCGACGGGCAGACGTCGAGACGGAGCGCGTCGTCGCCGACGTGGTTGCGCCGCCAGTAGGCGAGGCCCGCGATCATCGCGCCGTTGTCGCCGCAGTATTTCGGCTGCGCCATCAAGAGCGGCACCTTCGCCTCCGCCGCCACCTGCGCGAGCACGGCGCGGACGCGGCTGTTGAGCGACACGCCGCCGCCGAGGATGAGCGCGCGGTAGGCGCGCCGCTTCAGCGCCGTGCGCGTGCGGTCGGCGACCGCCTGCACGATGGCCTCCTGGTACGACGTCACGATCCGCGGCGTTTCCGCCGCATCCGGCTGCTCCTTCTGGACGTAGCGCAGCAGCGCCGTCTTCAGCCCCGAGAACGAGACGCAGAGCTCCGCCGGCAGCCCCGCGAGCGCCGAGACGCCTTCGCGCGGCTGGCCCTTCGGGAACGGGATCAAATCAGCGAGGCCGTGTTCGGCGGCGTACGCCTTCGCGATCTTGTCGATCTTCGGCCCGCCGGGATAGCCGAGCCCCAGCAGCTTCGCCGCCTTGTCGAACGCCTCGCCCGCCGCGTCGTCGAGCGTCTGGCCGATGATCTCGTACCGCCCGTATGCGGGCACGTCGATCCAGTTCGTGTGGCCGCCCGAGATCGCGAGGCCCAGGGCCGGCATGACCGCCGTCGGATCCGGCACGTCGCGGGCGGGGCCGGTCGCCGCATCGTACAGAAACGGCGTGTGCAGGTGCGCCTCGATGTGGTTGATGCCGATCAGCGGGACGCCAAGCGCGAGCGCGAGCCCCTTCGCCGCGTTCAGCCCCACGATGAGCGCAGGCGAAAGCCCTGCGCCGTAGGTGACGGCAACCGCGTCGATCCGCCCGCCCGGAACGGCCGCCGCGAACGCCTCCATCGCCGTGCGCACGACCTCGCCGATCTTCTCGATGTGGGCGCGGCTGGCGATCTCCGGCACGACGCCGCCGTAGGGCTGATGGAGCGGAATCTGCGTATAGACGACGTTCGCGAGGACTTCGCGCCCGTCCTTCACCACCGCGCACGCCGTTTCGTCGCAGCTCGTCTCGATGCCAAGGATGTTCATCGTCGCCTTACCAGAACTTCCACCACGGGCGCTCGACGGGCTTGACGCCGCCCGCCTTGTTGTACATCTCCTGCACGCGGTTCTGGCCCGCCGTCTCGGGATCCTGGATGAGCTCGCGCGTATGGAACTCGAGCGCGTCCGGGAGCGACCAGAACTCGCTGCGGATGAAGTGGTCGGGGCCCGTGCGGTGCAGGACGACGACCTCGCCGCCCGGCAGGATCGAGACGGTCGGGCGTGTGATGCGCATCAAGGCGCCCAGGTCGTACGTCAGCCACGGGCGGTCGTCGCCGCCGTGGTCCACCGCCGTCAGGAAGATGTGCTCGTGGCCCTTGCGCGTCCAGTGGACGAGCGAGAATTCGCGGCTCAGGCCCTCGCGGTTGGCAAACATCTGCAGCGCGCCCGTGATCTTGATGCCGGGCACGATGTCGAACGCGCGGTACTGGCCCTCGTAGCGCAGGCCGCCGTGGATCAGCACGGGGCGCGCGAGGTAGCGGCGCGGCTCGCTGAGCGCGAAATGGTTGGCGAGCAGCACCTCCAGCTTCTGGCCCTCGTTCGCATCGACGCGGAACGGCGCGACGAACGGCCGCTCGGCAATGCGCGTGAGCTGCGACATGTCCGACGCGCGGTAGACCTCGACGATCAGCAGGTCCTTCGAGTTGGAGAAGCCGACGCTGACCTTTTCGGGCGCGGTGTTCTTGATGTCGATGACGCCGCGGACGCGCTCGCCGGCCACGTAGTCGATTTCGTCGAGCTTGAGGTCGACCGAGATTTCGCTGGGCGATTCCGCGACGGCGGCCCAGGCGAGCGCGGCGCACGCGAGCGCCGCAAGGCAGGTTGTGTTCTTCATAGTGTCAGCTCCAATCCGTCGAAAGCGGGTTCGACGTTCGTCCCCGCCAGCTTGCGCCGCCACTCCTCGTGCGTGAAGTCGTGGCACATGTGGATGAGATAGGCGCGCGACGGCGCGATCCGCGCGAGGTAGGCGAGCGACGCGGCAAGGCTCAGGTGCGTCGGGTGCGGGCGCTCGCGCAGGCAGTTCAGCACCATCACGTCGACGCCTTTCAGCTTCTCCACCGCCGCATCGGGGAGCGCGTGGCAGTCGCTCACGTAGCCGAGGCGGCCGCCCGTGACGCGATCCGTCAGCAGGTAGCCGCAGCACGGGAAGCCGTGCTCGACCGCGAACGATTCGACGCGCACGTCGCCGAGCGTGAACGGCGCGGCGTTGTCGACGAATTCGATCTGGGGCCGGTAGAGCCCCTGCGCGCCGCTCGCCGTGCTGATATAGGGGAAGATGCGGTGCATCTGCTCGATCGTCTCGCGCATCGCGTAGCAGGCCATCGGCTTGCCGACGATGCGGTACGGCAGGCCCCGGTAGAGCGGATCGCCGGGCGCGACGGGGACGCGTTCGCCGTTGAGCGTGTTGAAGCGCCGCACGTCGTCAAAGCCCGCGACGTGATCCATGTGCGCATGGGTGAGGATGACGGCGTCGACCTTGCTCACGCCGCAGTCGATGCACGCCAGGCGCAGTTCCGGCGGCGTGTCGATCAGGAACGCGGTGTCGCCCGCCGTCACGTACGCGCCGCAGCGGCGACGCCTGTCGCGCGGATCGGACGAGGTGCAGACGGGGCACGCGCAGCCGATCTGCGGCACCCCGACCGATGTCCCCGTTCCTAGAAATCGAAAGGTCAAAATCTTTCGGTCCTCGCAAGTGTCCGCAAGTCGCAGGCGAGCGGACGCGAACGAGGGCCGCTCCTTATTCCTTCTCCGGCATCTTCCCGGTCTTGAAGTACTGCTCGATCTCCTCAAGCGTCCGCCCCTTGGTCTCGGGGAGGAAGAAGGCCGCCGTCACGAAATAGACGACCGTGAAGCCGGCGAGGCAGTAGAAGACCGGCGCAAAGCCCCAGCCCGCGACCCAGGCCGGGAAGACGGACGCGATGGTGGCGGAGACGCCCTGGTTGATGATCATGGCGATTGACATGCCGGTCGCGCGGATGCGGGTCGGCATCAGCTCGGAGAGCGCGAGCCACACGCAGACGCCGGGACCGACGGCATAGAACGCGATGAACATGAAGAAGAAGGCGGTCGCGACGACGCCGGTGATCATGGACGCCGCCACGAGGCCCGACTTGATCGCGAGAAACACGGTGCCAACGCCGCACAGGCCCACGATGATGCCGCCGGTGCCGAGCTTCAGGAGGAACTTGCGGCCCTTCTTGTCGACGAGCGCGCACGCGACGATGGTCATGAACACGTTGACGAGCTTGATCGCGAGGTCGGAGAAGTTGGCGAAGACGCCCACCATGCCGGTCTCCTTGAAGATGTCGACCGTGTAGTTCAGGACCGAGTTGATGCCGGTCGCCTGGTTGCAGGCGAGGATCGTGACGGCCAGGAGGAACGGATAGACGTACTTGCGCTGGAAGAGGCTGTCGCCCTGCGCGGCCTTCGCGATCGCGGCCTTTTCCGCCTCGGCGGCCTTGTCGGCGGCGATCATTTCCTCGAGGATCTCCGCGGCCTTGGCCTCGCCGTTGTTCGCGGCGAGCGAGGCAAGCGCCTCCTCGCGGCGGCCCTTCTTGTAGAGCCAGCGCGGCGACTCCTTGAGCCCGAACGCGCCGAGGAAGAGAATCAAACCCGGGACCGCCGAGCAGAGGAAGATGGTCTGCCACGCCGTGACCCACGACTTGAACTGGTCGGCCGGGACCCACGACTTGATTTCCGCCAGCGTCACCTTGGCGACCTCGACGCCGTTCGCCTCGGCGGCCGCCTTCACGACCTTGTCGGAATCGCCGACGAGCCCGGTCACCACGAGGCCGATCACGGCGGCGAAGGCGAGACCGATCGTGAGGAGCAGCTGGAACATGCCCGTGCCCTTGCCGCGCGAGTCGCTGTCAAGGCATTCGGCGAGGTACATCGGCACGACCACGCCGACCAGTCCGGCGGACGCGCCCTGGAGTGTGCGGCCGACCGTGAGCAGCAGGAAGTTGCCGCCGTCGAAAAGCCCGGAAAGGCAGATGACGGGAATCGAGATGAAGAAGCAGAACGCCGAAGCGATGATGATTTTCTTGCGGCCCAGCCACTCCGAAAGCGATCCTGCGAAGAGCGACGACACGACCGACCCCCACAGCACCGCGCTGACGACGAACCCCAGCTCCCACTTGCCGTAGTTGGCGGTATTGCGGATGTAGGGCAAGGCGGCGGCGATGACGCCGACGTCGATGCCGTAGATGAGCCCGCCCAGGCCAGCCATGATCAACAGGTACTTCGCGTAGCGCCGGACGTTCGCCGGTAGCGCAGTTGTCGTTTCGCTCATTTTTTATCCCCCTTGTGTTGTGGATGTTTCCGTGTTGATTGTTAGTATATCATATTTTAGGCGTTTGAAGCACGGACGGCGGCAATCGTCGCGGCGCCGGTGAGGACCATGACGAGCCGGTCGACGCCGAGCGCGACGCCGGCGGCGGAGCCGATCTTCGGCAGCGCCGCGAAGAAGTCCTCGTCGAGCGGATAGTCCGCCTCGCCGAGCGCGCGGCGTTCGGCGCGCGCGGCCGCGAAGCGCCGCCGCTGCTCGTCCGCGTCGCACAGCTCCGTAAAGCAGTTCGCGAGCTCCATCCCGTCCCAGTAGAACTCCCAGCGTGCGGCGACGCCGTCCGCCACCGTCGCGAGGCTCGCGCACGCGGGCGGATAGCCGGTCAGGAACACGCCGCCGCCGAGCGCCTTGATCGCCGGTTCGATCTTCGTCGCCATGTCGAAGTCGAAGCGGTCGGCGTCCCAGTCCGTCCACGGATCCCAGCCCGCGTACGTCCGGTAGGCGTCGCGGACGGCGAGGCGACGGGTGGGAGAGCGGGAGGCGGACAGGAGGCCGAGGGCGGCCAGCAGCGCTTCCAGATCGTCCGCGATGTCGCGGTCGGTCGCGCCCTTGCGGTACCATTCAAGCATCGTGAATTCGGGATTGTGGCGCGCGCCCCTTTCGCCGTCGCGGAAGCACGGCCCCAGCTGGTAGATCCGGTCGAGGCCGTCCTGCGCCAGGAGCTTCTTCATCTGGAGCTCCGGCGAGGCGCGCAGGAAGCCGCCCGTCGCGACCGGCGGGCAGTCGATGTGGCACTCCGGCGCGGGCGCGGCGATGCGCACGGGCGTTTCGACTTCGAGGAAGCCGCGCGCGTCGAAGAACGCGCGGAGGACGCGGACGATTTCCGCGCGCCGCCTGAGGATTTCAACATTCATGACTGTACGCCCTCTCCACTCGCTGCGGACCGCGCAAACGGTGCGCGCGGCCTACACAAACCGCGCCAGATGCCTTTGCAGCAGCTCGCCCATGCGCGTCTCCAGCCACGGCGTCACGCGCCAGAAGTCCCGGAGCTCCAGGTATTCGCCGACCGGCCCCGGCTGGCCCGCCTTCACGCCGTATTCGCACTTGAGCAGGATGTTGCGCGCCGTCGCCTCGCGCGCGACGAATTCGATCACCTGCACCTTGAAGCCGAGGATGCGCAGGATGAGCGCGCGGAACGCGTCGGTCAGGATGTCGCCCAGCCGCTCGCGTAGGATCGACTGGCGCAGAAGCCCGGCGAACGGCGCGGACGGCAGGTTCGGCTTGCCGCCCGTCTCCGCGAGCGTCTTGTGCAGCTCGTGCTGGCAGAATGGCGCGGAAAGGATGTAGCGCGCCTTCCATTCGACGCCCTTCGCGAGCGCCTCGTCCGTCGCCGTGTCGCACGCGTGGAGCGAAATCACCATGTCCGCGCGCTCGAGCGTGAACGCCGCGAGGTCGCTTTCGACGAACGTCACCCGGTCCGCCACGTCGAGCTGCGCGGCCATCTTCTTCGCCGCCGCGATCACGTCCGCGCGCCGGTCGACGCCGACGACCTTCACGTCGGCGAAGCCCTTCACCTCCGTCAGGTAGAAGTAGAGCGCGAGCGTCAGATACGCCTTGCCGCAGCCGCAGTCGACGACGGTGAACGTATCGCCGGACGCCTCGCCGAGCGTTTCGGCGACGACCTTCAGGAAATCGTTCACCTGGTCGTACTTGCCGCGCATCGAGGCGCGGATCTTCCCGTCGCGGTCGGTGAGGCCGATCGTCTTCAGGAGCGCCGCGGAATCAAAGCTCGTCAGCGGCAGGTTCTTGACGCGGTCGTGCGGCTGCGTGACCGCGACGCGCGCGAGTTCGGCCGAGCGCGAGACGAGGACGTGGCCCTTCTTCGTGACGCGGACGTGCAGATCGCCCGTCGCCGTCAGGAGGTGCAGGTCGCGCGCGCCCTTCTGCGCGATGATCTCCTCGAGCCCCTCGGCCGCGCCCTTCGCGTCGAGGTTCTTGACCTGCACCTGGCCGTCGTCCGTCATCTCGGCCTGGAACTTGCGCACGCCGCCGATCTCCACCGGCCGCAGGGCGATCTTGAACTGCCGGCCGTTGCGGCGGACGGTCTGGACGAGCTTCATGAAGCCCTCCCCGAACGTGCGCGCGCGCACCTCCTCCTTCAGCTTCGGCTCAAGCTCGAATTTTTCCATGGCTTACTTCCCGTGGCGGCGCATCTGGCGCGTCTGCGGCGGATCGATGATCTCCATCGGCACGGCGACCGCGCGCTGCGCGGCGGTCTGGCGGCGGATCAGTCCCATCTGGACGATCGAGAAGAGGTTGGAGAGGAACCAGTAGAGCGACAGCGCCGACGGGAACGAGTAGAACATGAAGAGCATCATCAGCGGCATCATGATCATCATCATCTGCTGCTGCTTCCGGTCGCCCGTCGACGGCGTGAACGCGCTCTGGAGGCCCGTCGTCACCGCCATCAGGATCGGCAGGATGTTCAGCCCGCCGAACGGGAACCACGACGCGAAGAGCGCTTCCGGCTGCGAGAGGTCGCCGATCCAGAGGAACGGCGCGTAGCGGAGCTCGACGGCGGACCGCAGGACGTTGAAGAGCGCGATGAAGACGGGAATCTGGATCAGCATCGGCAGGCACGAGCTCATCGGATTGACCTTGTGCGCGCGGTAGAGCGCGAAGGTCTCCTGCTGGAGCCGCTGCGGATTGTCCTTGTACTTCGCCTGAATCTCCTTCATGAGCGGCTGGATCTCCTGCATCTTCTTCATGCCGACCGTCGACTTGTGCGTGAGCGGCCAGAAAATGAGGCGCACCAGAATCGTCAGGAGGATGATCGCAATGCCGTAGTTCGGGATCGCCGCGTGGAAGATGTTGAGCACCCACACGAGCGGGTAGCAGATCCAGCGCCACATGCCGAACTCCATCACGTCCTTCATGCCGAGCCCCCAGAGCAGCGCCTGCTTCTTCGGACCCACGTAGAAGACGCTCGTCACCGCGCCGTCGGCCGTGACCTGCGCCTTGGCCGACACGCTTTCCGGCCGGTAGGTCGCCACCGCCGTGTCGCGCGCGACCGTCGCCTCGAAGCCGCCGACCTTCGCCGTCGTCGAAACGAGCGCCGTCACGAAAAAGCGGTTCTTGAGCGCGATCCACGTCTGCTCGCCGCCGTACGGCACCGTCGCCGCGCGCGGCAGGCCCGCCGCGTTCTTCGCGCCGCTGCACCCGCCCGCGAGCCCACCGACGAGATAGCCCTTGAGGGGCGAATCACCCTCGCAGTGGTGGACGACCTTGCCGCCCTTTTCATCCATCGCCCAGCTGTCGACGGAGAGGAGATCGTTCTTGTTCGCGCCCATCGTCATCGCGCCGAGCGAGAGCGTGGTCGCGCCCGTCACGCCCGCATCCGCGTACGTGACGACGTATCCGTCGCCGAGCGTCACCGTGCGCGTGACGCCGTCCGCCGCGAAGACGACTTCGGTCGGCGTCGCGGACTGGACCGCATACGCCGTCACCGCCGTGCCGACGGCGCCGAGCGGCGCGGCGGCGAAATCGAACGTGACGGGCGGATTGTCGTCGCCGACCGCGCCTTCGTTCTGCGCGTACTTTTTGAGCGTCGCCTTCTTCACGACGCCGCCCCACGTGGAGAGCTCGAGCTTCAGTTCGTCGTTCTCGAGGACGACGATCTCTTCCGGCGTCGCGGGGAGCGCGACCGGCGCGGCGGCCGTTTCGGCCGCGGCCGGAAC
>JAFUEM010000242.1 GCA_017463935.1 Kiritimatiellia bacterium | reverse complement strand
GCAGATGGCCGAGGCGATGGCGGGCGCGATGACGCAGGCGGTCGGGGAGATGGCGGGCGCGATGACGCCGGCGGTCGGGGAGATGGCGGGCGCGATGACGTCGGCGGAACCGGCGGCCGACGCGCCGAAGGTGGACGCGGACGGCAAGTCCACGGAAGTCCCGGCCGTCGTCGGTGACATCAACGGGCTCTGGGAGAAGGCGTACCAGTGCCAGGCGTGCGCGATCCGCATCGGACAGGCGATCACGACGCTCCTCGCCGACATCGACCAGGCGCTCGCGACGACGGGCGACGACCGGGCGACGATGGACCGGCTCGTCGCGCGCAACAACGAGCTGAAGGACCGCTACGAGTCGATCAAGGCCTCGAAGGACGTCGAGACGGTGCAGAAGAACAAGGGCATCATCAACGGCCGCAGCAAGAAGCTGATCGACCAGACCGTCCGCCGCCTGCGCGAGGAGGCGGCCGAGGCCGCCCGCAAGAAGGCGAAGGACGAGGCCGACGCCGCCGAAAAGGCGCGGCTCGCGGCGATTGCGGAGGCCAAGGCGGCCAAGGTCCAGGCGGAGGTCGAGGGTGCCAAGGCGAAGTTCGAGGGCCTTGCGGCCGGGCGCACCTTCGCGCTCCTGGACTGGAAGTCGGCCCGTCGCCAGCTCGAGACGGCGCAGGGCGAGTGCGAGACGCCGGAAGGCGAGCTGGCCTACAAGGCGGAGATCCGGAAGGTGGCGGCGATGGAGGCGGTGCAGACCGTCCTCGGGCGCAGCCTCAAGAACTACACCTTCGCCAAGGGCAAGCTCAAGGGCTTCACCGTCACCAAGACGACCGCGTCCAACATCTACTACGTCAAGAAGGCGGGCGGCAAGGAGACGGAGCTGTCGTGGGTCAAGTTCTACCGCGACCAGCACACGTCGTTCAACGAGGTGCTGAACAAGTTCGTCAAGAACGGCCGCATCAACGGCAATCCGAAGCTGAGCCTCAAGGACTGGGGCGAGGCGATGGTCGGCGCGGCGCTGACGATGCGGCTCGTCTGCTCGGACGATCCCTCGGCGGCGGCGTTCGGCGACGTGCTCATCAAGGATGCGGTCAAGGCGTATCCCGACCTCATCAAGCAGGCGAAGGACGTGTTCCCCGACATCGATTTCGGCGAAGTTGCCGCGGAAGCCGCCGCGGAAGAAGTCTAAGATGATAAACTACCTGACGAAAATCCTGAACGCGACGGTCTATGACGTCGCCGCGCAGACGCCGCTCGACGAGGCGGCGTCGCTCTCGGCGAAGTTCGGCTGCCGCTTCCTGCTGAAACGCGAGGACCTGCAGAGCGTCCACAGCTACAAGATCCGCGGCGCGTACAACAAGATGTCGCAGCTGAGGCCCGAGGAGCTCGCCAAGGGCGTGATCTGCGCCTCGGCGGGCAACCACGCGCAGGGCGTGGCGCTCTCGGCGAAGAAGCTCGGCGTCAAGGCGACGATCGTCATGCCCGTGACGACGCCGGAGATCAAGACGTCGGCCGTCAAGGCGCTCGGCGCGAACATCGTCCTTTTCGGCGACAGCTACTCCGACACGTACGAGGAGCTGCACCGCCAGATCGACGCGCACGGCTACACGTACATCGCGCCGTTCGACGATCCCGACGTGATCGCGGGCCAGGGCACCGTCGGCAAGGAGATTCTCGAGCAGGCGCCGCGCGAGCTGACGGCGGTCTTCGTGCCGGTCGGCGG
The DNA here is from genome assembly GCA_017463935.1 of Kiritimatiellia bacterium. Classification (GTDB taxonomy): domain Bacteria; phylum Verrucomicrobiota; class Kiritimatiellia; order RFP12; family UBA1067; genus UBA1067. The sequence goes on along the minus strand of JAFUEM010000242.1, from coordinate 12,321 downwards.
CGGCGGCCTCGCGGCGGGCGTGTCGACCTACATCAAGTGCGTGCGGCCCGGCGTGAAGGTCTACGGCGTGGAGCCGGAGGATTCCGACTGCATGTCGCGCTCGATCAAGGCGGGTCGGCGCGTGACGCTCGACAATCCCGGCCTCTTCGCCGACGGCGTCTGCGTGAAGGAGCCCGGGAAGGAGACGTTCCGCCTCTGCCGCGAGAACCTCGACGGCATCGTGCGCGTGACGACCGCCGAGACGTGCGCGGCGATCAAGGACATCTTCGAGGCGACGCGCGCGGTGTGCGAGCCGGCGGGCGCGCTGGCGCTCGCGGCGGCGAAGAAGGTCGCGAAGAAAGGCGAGACGTACGCCTGCGTCATCTCCGGCGCGAACATGAACTTCGACCGCATCCGCTTCGTCTCGGAGCAGACGGAGCTGGGCGAGGGGCGCGAGGCGATCTTCGACTGCGCGATCCCCGAGCAGCCCGGCAGCTTCCTCCGGTTCGTCGAGACGATCGGCAAGCACAGCGTCACCGAGTTCAACTACCGCATGGGCGACGGCTTCCTCGCGCACATCTTCGTCGGCGTCGCCGTCAAGGATCTCGACGCGCGCAAGGCGCTCCAGAAGCGCATCCGCGCGACGGGCAGCCACTGCATCGACCTGTCGGACAACACGCTTGCGAAGGAGCACGTCCGCCACATGGTCGGCGGGCGCTCGTCCGGCATCGTCAACGAGGTCGTCTACACGTTCGAGTTCCCCGAGAAGCCGGGCGCGCTCATGAACTTCCTCAAGGTCATCGCGGGGCGGTGGAACATCTCGCTCTTCCACTACCGCAACCACGGCGCGGACCACGGCAAGGTGCTCGCCGGCTTCCAGGTGCCGAAGGCGGAGCGCGGCGAATTTGCCGCGGCGCTCGCCGAGATCGGCTATCCCTTCGCGGACGTGACGGACGACCCGGCGTACAAGTACTTCCTCAAGGCGCGGAGCTAGCACCGATGGCGGCGGCGCGGGGCTTCTTCGCGAAGGCTTGTCTGACGGCCGCGCTGGCCGTCCTCGCCGCGCATCCCGCCGCCGCGATCGACGCGTCGAACCGCTACCGCTCGCCGCGCAACCCCGAGCGCAAGATCCGCCAGTCGACGGAGCTGATCGTCCTGCACACGACCGAGGCGCCCGCGCGCGGGTCGCTCCTCAAGGTGTCCGAACGCGGCGAATGCCACTTCCTCGTCACGGAGGAGGGGGCTGTCTACCGCATCGTCGACCGCGACCGCGAGGCGTTCCACGCGGGCCGTTCGATGTGGAACGGCAAGGAGGACGTCGACAAGTTCTCCATCGGCATCGAATGCGTGGGCTACCACGACAAGGAGATGCCGCTCGTGCAGCTCTACGCCATCCGCGACCTCGTCAAGGACCTGAAGAAGATGTACCACCTCACGGACGACAAGGTCGTCACGCACAGCCAGGTCGCCTACGGCGCGCCGAACAAGTGGCAGAAGAAGAAGCATCGCGGGCGCAAGCGCTGCGGGATGCTCTTCGCGATGCCGAGCGTGCGGCGCGTACTGGAGCTCAAATCGCGCGTTTCCGCCGATCCCGATACGCGCGCGAAGCGGCTGACGGTCGGCGACGACTATCTTGCGAAGGTGCTCTACGGGAACGTCGACACGCTGAAGGGGGCCTACGGCAAGGTGCCGGTGAAGACGGAGGTGAAACCGGCCGCGCCAAAACCGGCGGCGAAGTCCGCGCCGAAACCGGCCGTTGCGTCAAAACCTGCGTCGCCGGCGAAGCCGCCGCCGAAACCGCCGTCGCAGCCGGCGAAGCCGTTCCGCCGAATCCCGGTGACGATTGAAGACCTGAAGGCGCAGGGCTACACGATGAAGGGCGCGGTGCGCAAGGGCGTCACCGCCTCGCAGATCGCGGGCGCGAAGTGGAATTCGGCGACGACGTACTACACGATCCGCGACAAGGTCATCCCCGGCAACATGATCAACCCCGCGAAGATCGAGGTCGGCATGTGCATCTGGATGAAGTAGGCGGCGCATCCCACGGGCGCGGGTTGTGCGCGGGAAGCTCGGCCCGGCTCATCGCTCGGCCTCATGAATCGCCTCGCTCGGAAAGAGCGACCACTGACCGCAACGCGCGTTGGTGCGAGCCGCGCGGAGGGTCGCTCTTTACGTGCCCGGGCCGACTTCCCGCGCCCCGCCCGCGATACTCGGGCTCGAGAAGTCGAGGGGACTAGGATTCTAGAAGTCTAGTATTCTAGAATTCTAGATTAGCGCGGCCACGCCGCGCGTTCTAGATTAGCCCGCGTGAGCGGGCGTTCTAGTCCAGCGAGCAACGCGAGCGGTCTAGCCCTCTAGCGAAGCGAGCAACGCGAGCGGTCTGTCCCCCAGAGCGGTCCGGCGCTCAGCGCTTCTTCGGTGAATGGCAGAAGCGGGCGATGGGGCAGCCGTCGCAGCGGGGCCGCACGGGATCGCAGCGCGTCTGGCCGAACGAGACGAGATGGCTGTTCCACGTCTTCCAGTACTTGACGGGCAGGATGCGCCGCAGTTCCATTTCCGTCTCGACCGGCTTCTTCGTGTGCACGAGCTCCAGCCAGTTGCAGATGCGGTGCACGTGGACGTCCACGCAGATCGCCGGCAGATCGAAGCCGACGGCGACGGTGAGGTTGGCCGTCTTGCGCCCGACGCCCGGCAGCTCGCACAACTCCTCGACCGTGTGCGGCAGCGTGCCGCCGAACTTCTCCTTCAGGACGCGCGGCAGCGCCTTGAGGTGACGCGCCTTGTCGCGGAAGAAGCCGACGGGATAGATGAGCTTTTCAATCTCTTCGGTCGTCAGCCGCTCCAGATCGGCGGGCGCGAACACCGCCCCGCGCGCGGTCGCGAAGAGGCGCTTGACGGCGCCCGTCGTGCACGCATCCTTCGTGCGGGCGGAGAGGATGGTCCCGACGAGCACGCAGAAGGGGTCGTGCGTCTGCGCCTCGATGAGTTCGATGATGGGCGCGGCGTGCGCGGCGAATTCCTTCTTGAGCGCGCGGTCGACGGCGGCGATGTCTTTCGTTGTCATGCGCACAGTATATCAAATCCCGAGGGAGAATATGATATACTACGCACGCGACATCATGAAACTTTCGTTATCGACAAACTGGTGCAACCGGCGGCTGGAGACCGGCGAGGCGATCGCCGAGAAGGCGCTGGAACTCGGCTTCGAGGAGCTCGAGCTCGGGTTCCACACGACGCTCGCCCAGGTGCCGGGCTTCAAGAAGATGCTTTCGCGCATCCCCGTCGGCTCCGTCCATGCGTTCTGCCCCGTGCCGCTCTCCGCGCCGCAGGGCTACCCCGAGCTCTACACGCTCGCGAGCCTCGACGAGGACGCGCGCGGCCTCGCCCGCTTCCACGTGAAGAAGAGCATCTCCTTCGCCGCCGAGATGGGCGCGGACACGGTCGTCCTCCACGCGGGACGCGCGACGTTCGACGGCCGCTTCTTCCGGCGCGGCTTCGATTCGTGCACGCTGCGCGACGCGCTGGAGAAGGCGAAGGGCAGCCGCGACGACGCGCGCTACCGCAAGCTGCTCGCGAAGGCCCGCGCGGTGCGCGACGCGCGCGCGGCGAAGCTTCTGGACGTTTTCCGCGGCGAAATCGCCGCGCTCGTGCCCGAGCTCGAGAAATGCGGTGTGACGCTGGCGCTCGAAAACCTGCCGTATCTCGAAGGCTTCCCGGACGAGGCGGAGACGGCGCGGCTCCTCGATGCGTTCAAGGGCGCGCCGGTGAAGGCGTGGTTCGACACGGGCCACCACCGCGTGCGCGAGATGCACGGCTGGCTCGCCGCGCCGCCGCCCGGTGACGGCGACATCCAGGGCCTGCACCTCAACGACGTCGTCGACTACACCGACGACCATCTCGCGCCCGGCGACGGCAAGGTCGATTTCGCCGCGCTCAAGACGCTCGCGTACGCGGTGAAGCACGTCGTCTTCGAGCCGCACGCGCACGTGAGCGAGGCGCAGCTCAGGAAGGGCGTCGCGCACATCCGCCGGCTGTGGGAAATATGATATACTAAATAAATACACACGAACGAACACACGAACAAGGATCAAAACGAAAATGGAAATCGTCTGTCTCGACCTGGAAGGCGTCCTGGTGCCGGAAATCTGGATTGCGTTTGCGGAGGCGACCGGCATCCCCGAATTCCGCCGCACGACGCGCGACGAACCCGACTACGACAAGCTGATGCACTACCGCATCGACCTCCTGGACAGGCACGGCTTCAACCTGAAGCAGATCCAGGACGTCATCCGCTCGATGCGCCCGCTGATCGGCGCGCAGGAATTCCTCGACCAGCTGCGCGAGCGCACGCAGGTGCTGATCCTCTCCGACACGTTCGACCAGTTCTCCCAGCCGCTCATGCAGAAGCTGAACTGGCCGGCGATCTTCTGCAACTCGCTGACGGTCGAGAACGGCCGCGTGACGGGCTACAAGATGCGCTGCCCGCAGTCGAAGCTGACGACGGTGCGCGCGCTCCAGAGCTGCGGCTTCGACACGATCGCGGCCGGCGACAGCTACAACGACCTCGGGATGATCCGCGCGTCGAAGGCCGGCTTCCTCTTCCGGTCGACGCCGGAGATCAAGGCGGCGAACCCCGACATCCCCGCGTTCGAGACGTACGACGACTTCCTCGCGGCCATCTTCCAGAACCTGAGCTGATGATCGCTCTGCTGCTGGCGGTGACGGTGGCGTTTCCGGGCGCGGGGGCGAAGCTGCCGCACCTTGAACGCTGCTACATGTCGGGCGCGTGCGAACGCGGCGTCACGAACCTGACCGTGCAGGGCCGCGCGGTGGACGTCTACCGCACGGGCGGCTGGGTGACGATGCTCGACCTCGTGCCCGGCACCAACACGATCGAACTCGTCGCGGGCGGCGTCGCGACCAACCACGTCTTTTTCGTTGAGCCGCCGCCGCAACCGCAGCCGCCGCGCGTGGACGCGGACGGCCATCCCCTGCCGCCGCCGAAGCCGCGCGTCTACGAGAAGCTCGACTACGCGGCGGATTCGCCGCGCCCGCACCCGCGCGGCAAGACGCCTGCCGAGACGCTCATCTACCTCGACCCCGGCCACGGCGGCAGCGACACGGGCACCCTGTCGCCGCATGCGTTCCCGGAGAAGGACGCGAACCTGCGCGTGGCGCGCGAGGTGCGCAAGGCGCTGGAGGCGAAGGGCTACCGGGTGAAGATGACGCGCGACAGCGACGTTGCGCTTGTCCTGACGGAACGCGCGCGCGCGGCGCATGCGGAAGGGGCGGATGCGTTCGTCTCGATTCACCACAACGCGCCGGGATTCGGTTCGGACCCGCGCACGGTGCGCTACCACACCGTCTATTCGTGGAATCCGCTCGGCGCGGCGCTCGCCCAGGCGATCAACGCGCGCATGGCCGAGGCGCTTGATGGCGACATTCCGTCGAAGGGGCCGCTCCATGCGAACTTTGCGGTGACGCGCAGTCCCGAGGTGCCGAGCGTGCTCATCGAGGTCGACTTCATCACGACGCCCGAGGGCGAGGAGGCGTGCTGGAACGTCGCGCGCCGCCGCTTCATCGGCCGTGCCATCGCCGACGGCATCGCGGACTGGTGCGTCAGCGAAGTTCCGCCGCGTCCGTGACGGTGCGCCCGGCGGCGCGCCGCTCGGCGGCGGTGCCGTAGCCCCACGCGACGGCGATGGAATCGATGTTGTTTGCGCGCGCGGCCTCGAAGTCGTTGATCGTGTCGCCGACCATGACGCAGTCCGCGGGCGACGCGCCGATCTCGTCCAGGATGAACTTCAGCAGCTCCGGCTTGCGCATCTTGACGCCGCGCGCCGCGAAGAACATGTCGCCCGTGTAGAGCTTTTCGAAAACATCCGTCCAGCCGAACTTCGCCGCGAGCGCGGCCGCGCCCGCGTAGCGCTTGTTGGTGGCGATGAAGAGGCGCGCGCCGGCCGCCTTGAGCCGCCGCGCGGCGTCGAGCACGCCCGGGTATTCCCGTGTCGTCGGGAAGCCGTCGCGGTCGTAGTGCCGGCCGAAGAGCGTGCGCACGTCGGCGATCAGCCGTTCGGCGGCGGCGGGGTCGGCGCAGCGGTCGGGGAAGAGCTTCTTCACCATCTCGTCGATGGGCGGGCCCGCGATGAAGTCGCGGTCGAACGTCGGGCAGGCAAGGCCGAGGTCGGCGAGCGCGGCTTTCCAGGCGAGGCGGATGTCGCCGTCGGTGTCGGCCAGCGTGCCGTCGAGATCGAAAAACCAGAAGCGCTTCATTTGACGAACTCCGATTCGCAGTCGCGCACGGCGGCGATCACGTCGTCGGCCGATTCCGCGAGGTCGAGCCGCTCCATGAGCGCGGTGCCGTGCGCGAGCAGGGCGAGGCGCGCGAGAATCTGGAGGTGGCGCTCGTGGTCGGTCGAGCAGATCATGAAGAAGTGGCGCGTGCCTTCGCCGTCGGGCGCGCCGAAGAAGACGGGGCGCCGCGCGCGGCCGTAGGCGATGAACGTATCCTCGAAAAAGTAGGGGTCGTGGTAGCGCGGGTGGAGGAACGCGGCGTTGCGGCCGACGGCGGTGGGCGCGGCCTCCTCGCGGTCGACAAGCTCCTTGAACAGGCCCTCGTCGTCGTAGACGAGGCCGGTCGCGATGGCGAGGTCGGTCATGTCGCGGATCGCGCCGCCTTTCGTCTTGGCGAGCAGGTCGAGCGAGATGCCGTCGGTGCGGAAGAGCGGGACGATGGAGAAGACTTCGCGCCGGGCGCGGCGGTCGCCGTCGGCCATCGAGCGGTGGACTTCGCTCAGCGTCTTGGGCTTGGCGGCAAGCAGGTTGCGCTGCGCCCACTCGTCGAGCGCACGGTGCTCGAAGAACCAGTCGTCGCCGCGCTTCTGCGCGGCAATTTCGCCGCGCTGGGCGACGTGCCTGAGGTCGTTGGCATCGACAAACACGTGCGCGGCGGCCTGCTGGAGGTTGAGAACTTCGTGCGACATGGCGGTAGTATATCATAAATTTTGTTATTTTTGATTGCTTGGTAATTTTTTGAAATTTTTTAGGAGCTAGGATTCTAGGAGGCTAGGATTCTAGGATTCTAGGAGTCTAGGATTCTAGAAGTCTAGAAATCTAGAATTCTAGAAATCTAGAATTCTAGAATAGTGAGCGCAGCGAACGGTCTAGAACAGCGAGCGTAGCGAGCGGTCTAGAGGCCTAGAGGCCTAGACTCCTAGACTCCTAGAAACCTAGCCTCCTAGAACCTCTTACATAAATTGTAAAGCAATTTCGCGTAATTTTACATACTATGTAAATCTGCGCTTAAAAAGTTACTAAAAAGTTCTTAAAACGCATTTTTTTGCCTTGGCACGTTAATTGCTAAGTGTGTACAGAATTTGTAAGACGAACAAAACGGATAAACCGAACAAAAAGGACAAAAATGAACAAGTACGTTGAGAGCGTCCTGAAGGACGTCAAGGCCAAGAACGCGAACGAGCCGGAGTTCCTCCAGGCGGTGGACGAAGTGCTGACGACACTCGATCCTGTCATCAAGGCGAATCCGCAGTATGAGGCGAACGCCATCCTCGAGCGCATGGTCGAGCCGGAGCGCGTGATCATGTTCCGCGTCCCGTGGGTGGACGACAAGGGCATCGTGCGCGTGAACCGCGGCTACCGCATCCAGATGAACAGCGCGATCGGCCCGTACAAGGGCGGCCTGCGGTTCGATCCGTCGGTCAACCTCTCCGTTCTCAAGTTCCTCGCCTTCGAGCAGGTCTTCAAGAACTCGCTCACGACGCTGCCGATGGGCGGCGGCAAGGGCGGCAGCGACTTCAATCCGAAGCAGTCGCCGCACACCCCCGGCAAGCGCTGCAGCGACGCCGAGGTGATGCGCTTCTGCCAGAGCTTCATGACCGAGCTCTACCGCCACATCGGCCCCGACACCGACGTGCCCGCGGGCGACATGAACGTGGGCGGGCGCGAGATCGGCTACATGTTCGGCCAGTACAAGCGCCTGGCGAACGAATGGACGGGCGTTCTGACGGGCAAGGGCCTCTCCTTCGGCGGCTCGCTCATCCGTCCCGAGGCGACGGGCTACGGCGACGTCTACTTCGCCGAGAACATGCTTGCCAAGCGCGGCGAGACGTTCGAGGGCAAGGTCTGCGTCATCTCGGGCGCGGGCAACGTCGCGAGCTACGCGGCGGAGAAGCTGATCCAGCTCGGCGCGAAGGTCGTGACCTTCTCGGACCGCTCGGGCGCGATCTACGTCCCGGCCGGCATGACCCAGGAGCAGGTGCAGGAAGTCATGTACCTCAAGACCGTCAAGCGCGGCGAGCTGAGCGAGCTCAAGTGGAAGGGCGCGAAGTTCGCCAAGGGCGTCAACAGCTGGCAGCTCGCCGACAAGATCGACGCGGCGTTCCCGTGCGCGCGCCAGAACGAGCTGAACGGCAAGGACGCGGAGTACCTCCTCAAGCACGGCTGCACGCTCGTCGGCGAAGGCGCGAACATGCCCTCGACCCCGGACGCGATCGCGGCCTTCGTCAAGGCGAAGATCATGTACTCGCCCGGCAAGGCGTCGAACGCCGGCGGCGTGGCGACCTCGGGCCTCGAGATGTCGCAGAACTCGGAGCGCCTGAGCTGGACGCGCGAGGAGGTCGACGCGAAGCTCAAGGGCATCATGAAGGCCATCCACGACAACGCCTGGGAAGCCGCCGCGAAGTACGGCAAGAAGGGCAACTACGTCGTGGGCGCGAACATCGCCGGCTTCACCAAGGTGGCCGATGCGATGGTGGCGCAGGGCGTGTGCTGACGGCTTGTGACGCAGGACGCAGGGGAAGGGCGCGGCGGTTTCGCCGCGCCTTTCTTTTGGGCCGTCAGTTTCCGCTTGCGTTTGTGCGAAAAAAAAGATATACTGTCGGTAGTGTTGGGCAAGGCAAATATTCACAACAACGAAGAACGAAAGGAAAAATGAAGACCTATCTGGCGTTTTGGTACGGGATTTTCAAGAACAACCCGATCTTCCGTCTGGTGCTCGGCCTCTGCCCGACGCTGGCGGTGACGACCAGCCTCGAGAACGCGCTCGGCATGGGGCTCGCGGCGACGTTCGTCCTCATCTGCTCGAACGGCCTCGTCTCGGCCCTGCGCAAGGTCATCCCCGGCGCCGTCCACATCCCGTGCTACATCGTCATCATCGCGACGTTCGTGACGGCGATCGACCTCCTGATGCAGGCGTACCTCCCGGATCTCTCGGCGAGCCTCGGCATCTTCATCCCGCTCATCGTCGTCAACTGCATCATCCTCGGCCGCGCGGAGGCGTTCGCCTCGAAGAACGGCATCCTCGATTCGCTCGCGGACGGCCTCGGCTCGGGCATCGGCTTCACGCTGTCGCTCGCGCTCATCGCCTCGGTGCGCGAGATCGTCGGCGCGGGCACGCTCACCGTCTGGGGCGACCTCGCGATCAAGGGCCTCAATCCGGGTCCGGTCACGCTGGCGATCCTGCCGGCCGGCGGCTTCATCACGCTGGGGCTCCTGCTGGCGCTCATCAACCACATCGGCGCCGTCAACGCGCGCCGCCACGGGGCGCCGCCGCCGCTGCCGGTCAATCTCGACTGCCGCCACTGCACGATGTGCCCGAACGGCAAGTGACCGGAGCGAACGGACGGAGAAAGAGAGAGAAAGGAAGGAGATCTGAAAGATGAAGTGCCCGAAATGCGGCCAGGATGACGACAAGGTGCTGGACTCGCGCGCCGCGCGCGAGGGCGCGGCCATCCGTCGCCGTCGCGAATGCTGCGCGTGCGGGCACCGCTTCACGACCTACGAGGAGATCGACCGCGACGAGGTGGTCGTCGTCAAGCGCGACGGCACCCGCCAGCCGTTCGACCGCCAGAAGCTCGACAAGGCGATCCGCCATGCGTGCGGCAAGCGTCCGATCAGCGACGACCAGATCCGCACGATGATCGACCATGTCGTCGCCAAGCTGGAGGGCGGCGAGGTCGGCGCGGACAAGATCGCGCAGCTGGTGATGGAGGAGCTGCACCGCACCGACGAGGTCGCCTACATCCGTTTTGCGAGCGTGTACCGTCAGTTCACCGACGTCGCGCAGTTCCTGCAGGCCATAACGGAGATCGTGAAGAAATGAGCGTTGACTACCAGCGTCCGCCGGTGAGGGTCGCCCTGATGGGTCTCGGCCGGGCGATGTTCTCGACCCATTACCCCGTGTTCAAGGCGCACCCCGCGCTCTTCAAGGTGGTGGCGGCGTGCGACCTGTCGAAGGAGCGGCGCGACATCGTGGCGAAGGACTATCCCGACTGCCGCATGTTCCGCCAGTTCCGCGACATGCTCTACGAGCGCGACATCGACGTCGTCGACATCGCGACGTGCACCGTCGACCACATGGAGCACGCGATGGCGTCGCTCGAGCGCGGCTTCTGGACGCTCCTCGAGTCGCCCATGGCGCTGACGATCGACGACGCGCAGGTGATGCGCGGCGCGGCGGCGAAGGCGAAGAACCGCCTGCTCATCCTCCAGCGCGGGCTGTTCGCGCCCGACTTCCTGCTGGCGCGCCAGATGATGGGCGACGCGCGCCTCGGCGAGATCTACCAGGTCCGCATCCGCAAGGAGGACTACGTCCGCCGCGACGACTGGCAGACCGTCAAGCGCCTCGGCGGCGGCGCGTCCTACTACCAGATGACCGACCTGATCCAGCAGGCGCTCAAGCTGCTGCCCTCGCCGCCGATCCAGATGTGGAGCGAGCTCAAGCGCATCGCCTCGCTCGGCGACGCCGAGGACTACGTGCACGTCAACCTCAAGACGCGCGGGCAGGTCTCCGCCGACATCGAGTTCAACGGCGGCTGCCTCGCCGAGACGCGCGCGCCGTCGTTCGAGATCCGCGGCGAGCGCGGCGTCTTCCGCGTGGAGCCGGGCGCGACGGAGGGGACGCTGACGGTCATCGACCCCGATTTCAAGTTTCCGCGCCGCCGCTCGAGCGTCCGCACGCCGGAGATCGTCGACCTGCACGAGGACTTCCCGGTGGTGACGATCCCGGTCACGCTCCCGAAGGGGACGCTGCACGGGCCGAGCGCGTTCTGGAAGCACGTCTACGACACGGTGCGCACGGCCGCGCCGTTCCCGCTGCAGCTGGAGGATTCGATCGAGTCGGTCAAGTTCGCGCAGCTGATGAAGAAGACGAGTCCGTTCGGCAAGTAGGCCGGCACACGAGAAAGGGTATGGCATGCACGCGATGACACAGAGCCTGGAAGACTACCTGGAGGCGATCTACATCCTGATCAAGGAGAAGAAGCTCGCCTGCGTCCGCGACGTGGCGAAGACGCTCGACGTCAAGATGCCGAGCGTCGTCAAGGCGATCCACGAGCTGAAGAAGCTGGAGCTGGTGACGCAGGAGCCGTATTCCGCGATCGAACTGACCGCGAAGGGGCGGCGCGTGGCGAATACGGTCCTGAACCGCCATACGCTGCTGCGCTCGTTCCTGATGAAGCTCGGCGTCAGCCGGAAGACGGCGGACAAGGACGCATGCATGATGGAGCACATCCTCTCGGCGGAGACGATGGACAAGATCCGGACGTTTACGGAGCGGCCGTGAAACGGGAAGGCCGCGCGTGAAAAGACCGACAACGAAAAGAGATGAATAAATGGGGGAGAAGAAGGAGATGAAAAGCCAGATCAATCAACTGCGGCAGCTGCAGGAACTCGTCCTGACCCGCGATGAACATACGCAGACGGGGGACGGCAGCAGCCTGGACGCGCTCAACGACGCGATCTTCGAGATGCAGGACAGGCTCGATCCGCAGGTCCAGGGCATCTATTCGCGCCTCTACAAGAAGAGCCACATCGTGATGGCGGCGATGAGCAACGGCTGCTGCTCGGGCTGCGGCATGCAGGTGCCGATCGCGCAGAGCCAGCAGGTCCGGCTCGCGCAGCACCTCGTCACCTGCTCGAGCTGCGGGCGCATCCTCTACGCCGCCGAGGCGGACGAGGCGCGCAACATCACCGAGAAGCCTGCGCCGGGCGAGGACCCGAAGACGGGCATCTCGCGCTTCAGCGCCGAGGAGCTGATGGTGCCGGCCCTCGCGGCGAAGACGCCGGCGGACGCGATCGCCACGCTCGCGGCGGCGATGGAGGCGAACAAGTTCATTTCCAACGCGGAGTCGCTCGTCACGGCGGCGCTCGCGCGCGAGGCGGTCCTGTCGACGGCGATGCCCAGCGGCGTCGCGTTCCCGCACGTGCGCGGCGTCGAGGGCGGCAGCCTGACGCTCGCGATCGGCTGCTCCCGCGACGGCATCGACTGGGAGGGCCAGAAGGTCCACATCGTCGTCCTTTCGGCGATTCCCGTCGCGGTCTCGGCCT
>JAFUEM010000068.1 GCA_017463935.1 Kiritimatiellia bacterium | reverse complement strand
GGAGGCGGCGGAGGTCGTCGCGCGCGAGGCGGCGGCGGGGCGGCCGCTCCACCAGTTCGTGCTCGCGGTCGTCTCGACCGATCCCGACGCGCCGGCGGCGGCACAGATTCCGGCGGAGACGCGCGAGCGCTATCTGGCCGCTTCGCGCGGCAAGATCGCGGCGCTCGCGACCGAGAAGGGCAATTCCTTCGCGTGGTACCTGCTGGCGCTCGAGTCGAACGATCCGAAGCTCTTCAAGCGCGCGGCGGAGGGCGGCAACATCCAGGCGATGAACGCATGGGGGACGTATTCGCTCACGCAGGCGCTGGCGGCGGCCGAGGCCGATCCGGAGGAGACGGACCGCATCGTGCGCCGCGCGTTCGGCTACTTTCAGGCGGCGGCGGACCAGAAGGACGCGAACGGAATGTACAACCTGGGGATGTGCTACCTGAACGGCTACGGCGTCGCGGCCGACAGGGACCGCGCCTTCGACTGCTTCCGGGCGGCGGCGGAGCTCGGGCATCCCGAGGCGATCAACAACATCGGCGCGTTCTACCGCGACGGCCTCGTGGTGGAGCGCGATCCGGTGATCGCGACGAAGTGGTTTGCGCGCGCGGCGGGGATGCGCAACGTCTACGGCGAGCTGAACTACGCGCTCGCGCTCCAGCGCGGCGAGGGCACGGCGCAGGATTTCGCGCGCGCGGCGGAGCTTCTGAAGGACGCGGCCGAACGCGGCAGCGCCGAGGCGATGAACGCCTACGGGATGACGTTCTATCTCGGCGAGGGCGTCGCGCCGGACGACGAGGCGGCGCTCGCGTGGTTCCGCAAGGCAGCGGCCGCCGGCAACGCGCTCGCGATGGAGAACGTCGCCGCGTGCTACGACCTCGGGCGCGGCGTGCAGAAGGACGTCGCGACGGCGACGGTGTGGAAGATCCGCGCGCGTGCGGCGCGCGGCGACCGCAACGCGGCGGCGTGGCTCACGCAGAACGGACATTCGCTCAGATGAAACTCCTGATGATCGGTGACGTCGTCGGCAATCCCGGACGGCGGATGCTGGAGCGGACGCTGCCGCGCCTGCGCGCGGAGCTCGATCTCGGCGCCGTCGTCGTCAACGCCGAGAACGCGACTGCGGGCGCGGGCCTCAACGCCGCCCACGCGAAGGAGATTTTCGCGGCGGGCGCGGACGCGATCACGCTCGGCGACCACACGTGGAACCAAAAGGAGTTCATCGGTCAGATCGACGCCATCGACCGGCTCGTGCGGCCCGCGAACTACGCGCCGGGCTGCCCCGGCAAGGGCTGGCGGCTCGTCACGCGGCCGACCTTCCGCTTCGCGCTCGTCAACCTCGTGGGCCGCATCTTCATGCAGCCGGCCGACTGCCCGTTCCGCGCGGCGGACGCGGTCCTGCGCGAGATCCCGAAGGACGTGCCCGTCTTTGTCGATTTCCACGCCGAGGCGACGAGCGAAAAGGTGACGCTCGCGCACTACCTCGACGGGCGCGTGACCGCCGTCGTCGGCACCCACACGCACGTGCAGACGTCGGACGCGCGGCTGCTGCCGAACGGCACGGCGTTTCTCACCGACCTCGGGATGACGGGGCCGTACATCTCCTCGATCGGCCGCAACCTCGCGCCGGTGACGAAGAAGTTCCTGACGGGCGTGCCCGCGCGCTTCGACGTGGCCGAGGGGCCGTGCGTGCTGGAGGGCGCGGTCATCGATTTCGACCCCGCCACGAAACGGGCGCGCGCCATCGAGACGGTGCGCGTGCGCGAGGCGCAATGACCTGGGTGCTCTGGGACTGGAACGGCACGCTGCTGGACGACACGGCGGCCTGCCTCGCGGCGCTGAACGCGATGCTGACGCGGCGCGGCCGTCCGCCGATCACGCGCGACTTCTACCGCGAGACCTTTTCCTTCCCCGTGCGGCCGTTCTACGAGAAGATCGGCGTCCGGCTCGCGGACGAGGACTGGAACGCGCTCGCGCGGGAATACCACGACGCCTACCGTGCCGAGCCGTGCGCGCTCAACGTCGAGACGGTCGCCGCGCTCGAAGCCGTCCGGGCGGCGGGCGCGCGCCAGGCGATCATCTCCGCGCTGCGGCAGGATCTGCTCGACCAGGCGACGGCGCGCTTCGGCGTCGACGGCTACATGACGCACATCTACGGCGTCGACAACCTCGACGGCGGCAGCAAGCTCGTGCGGGCGCGCGAACT
>JAFUEM010000241.1 GCA_017463935.1 Kiritimatiellia bacterium | reverse complement strand
GGCGGCCGCGTCGCCGCGCATCCTCGTCGACGGGCTGGCTGTGCCGGCCCTGCCCTATCCGTCGCAGAACATCGTGAAGGGCGACGCGAAGTCGCTCTTCATCGCGGCGGCGTCGATTCTCGCCAAGACGGCGCGCGACGCCGAATGCCGGGAGCTGGAACGCACCTATCCCGGCTACGGCTTTGCGCAGCACAAGGGTTATCCGACACCGGCGCATCTCGCGGCGCTGAAGCGGCTCGGGCCGTGTCCCGCGCACCGCCGCAGTTTTGGCCCCGTGGCCAATGTGATTTGATATAATATCATTCGATACGAAAGGACCATCAATGAAGAACACGATCCCGTTGTTGTGCGCCGTGCTCTTTGCGCTGGCTGCGTTCGCCAAGACCTCAACTCCCGAAGGATGGCTCGACGACTACGATGCCGCCCTCAAGAAGGCCGCTGCCGAGAACAAGTACGTCGTCGTCGACTTCTCGGGTAGCGACTGGTGCGGATGGTGCAAGCGCCTCGACAAGGAGGTGTTCGCCACCGACACGTTCCTCAAGGCCGCCGCCGAGAAATACGTCCTGCTCATGGTGGACTCGCCGGAAGACGACTCGCTGCTGTCCGGCCAGGCGAAGGCGCAGAACCCGAAGCTTGTGGAGAAGTTCGGGATAGAGGGCTTCCCGACGGTCGTGGTACTCGATTCGAAGGGCGAGGAGATATGCCGGCTTGGCTACGAAAAGGGCGGTCCGACCAACTACATCGCGAAGCTCGACGAGGAGATACGCCTGGCTCCGGATATAAAAAAGTATGTCAAGCCAATCGAGGACGTGTTGAACCGCTACGACAAGCAGATGGCGGAAGATTCGCGCGCCGTCATGGAGAAGCTCAAGGACAAGTTTCCAAAGCCGGAAAAGGACTTGTCGAAGAAGGAACGGAACAAGTTGATGCGCACGATGATGAAAGAGGCGCAGAAGGTCTTGTTCGACGAAGTCTACGCCAAGTACGTGCCGCTATATGAGAAGTGCTTTGCCGAGGCGAAGGCGATGATGGTTCCCGAGACACTTGAAGGGCGCAAGAAGGAACTCATCGACGAACAGGAGGAACGCTTCGACATGCTCCGCAAGGCGCTTAAGGAATACGAGGAGGCGAAGAAGAACGGGACGCTCGACGAGGAAGACGACGAGGAGGACGAAGAGGATGACGAAGACGGCTGGGCGGCGGCGCGGCGGCGGCCGGTTTTCGTCCCGCCGAAGCCGGAGGACGCGCACACGGACGCCGCGTTCTTCGAGCAGGTCGCGCTGCCGTTCTGGCGGCGGCACGTTGTGGAGACGTTTCGCGCGCCGAAGGGGATGGACGCGAAGACGGCGGCGCGCGTCGTCAAGGTGCGCGAGACGCTGGCGCGCAAGCTGGCGACCGCCCGCGACGAGTTTCCGACTGGGGCCGAGTTCAACGAGGCGAACGACCTCTGGAACAAGGCGAAGTGCCGGGACGCGGCGGTCGGCCTGGTGCGCTATCTGGGATTCTCCAAGGAGCAGAAATACTGGCAGGGCGGCAAGATGTTCAAGGAGATGGCCGCCAAGCACGACGACGCGGCCGAGCCGATGCTCGGGTTCCTGATCCGCTGGGGCCATGCCGACTGGACCGGGGTGCGAAAGGACATGAAGGACAGCGAGAAGAAAGTCGATTTCAGCGCCATTTACGCGGCGCGCAGCAATGCGTTCGAGAAGGTGGCTGGCTTCTTCCGGGAGGCGGACAAGCAGATCATCGAAAACCTCAACGGCATTGCGTTCGTCGCCCCGGATGCCGGCAAGCTCGTGGGCTACGACTATCTCGACTTGCTGAACGCGGGCGGCGACGCCGACCTGGTCGCGGCGATCCGGCTCAAGCCCGACGGCGCGCGCGCCATGATGCACCTGGCGAAGAACTACGGCTACAACCGCGCGGGCGACGGCGCGGAGCTCTTTAACCGCGCCGTCTCCAATTCGCTCGACCAGGCGACAAGCCGCATCGGGCAGGTGCTGCACGGCCAGACGACGCGCTGGAGCGGTTCGACGGCCTACCTCTATTCCGTCGCCTCGAACGCCGCGAGCAACGTTCGCACCGATTCGACGTTCGCGTATCGCGCGACCGCCGCCGCGCTGTCCAACATCTATCGATGGGAGGTCGAGGGCGTCCCCACCGACACCAACATCTGCGCCTACGTGATCGGCCCGGCGCTCCGCGACGCGATCTTCGGGATGTTCGACGCCTACATCGCCGCCGGGGAGCAGCCGCTGATGCCGTCCGTCGATGCGTTCCGGGGCATGGCGCTGGCGCTGGCGATGCAGCTTGACGACTGGGACAAGGTGCGGCAGTACGCGTCTCAGATCACGACCTCGCTGACGAGCTGGCACGACGCCCTGTGGCTGCGCTACGCCGCCCCCAACGGCGAGTATCTGCCGCAGGTGAACATGTTCATCGCCCTAGGCGACAAGAAGACGCGCGAAGACACGATTCGCCTGGGCGAGGCGGCGCACAGGGGCGACCTGCGGGCCGTGCTTGCGGCGTCGGAGAAACTGCTGAAGACGCCCAGGCTGCGCGAGGAGGCGTATGTCGTGGCGTCGCGCCACTATTTCAAGGCGCGGAAGGCGCTGCAGGAGGCGGCGGGCGGCTGGGTGGACGCGATGCCGACGCCGAAGGGCTTCGAGGCCAATCATTGGTGGAGCATGGTCGGAACGGGAAAGGACGGACGGGCGCGTATCTACGCCAAGGGAAACAAGTGCTACTATCGCATCCTGGTGCCATTGCCCGGCATCGGATACGAATACGAGGGGACGGTGCATTTCGAGGAGAAGGACCCGAAGCAGAAGTACTGGAACATCGGCTGGGGGCTGTCGCATCCGTATGTGGGGTTCTGCATGAACTCGAATTCCTGGGCCTATCCGTATATCCGGTTCTGGCGCGACGAAGCGGGCGACCACTACTCGGTCGAGTCCTACACCGAGGAAAACCTTGCCGCCGCCGAGAAGACGGATTCTTCCGATTTCCAGAAGGCGTATGACGACGGGTGGTCGCCGCAGTTCGTGGTCCGGAAGGGCGATCTCGCCCGCACGCCCTCGCACGCGTTCCGCCTCGTCGCCGCTTCGGATCGGCTGACGATTGCCATTGACGGCAACGAGGTGTTTTCGGCGAAGATGGCCGATTTGATGGACATCGACCGCTACCAGGAGCGCATCCGTCCCGACGGCAGCGTCTATCCGGTGTGGAAGGTGTTCAAGAACACGGCGTTCTCCAGCTACCGCTATCGCCGCATACCCAAAGAGGGGGAGTGAGCATGTGCCAGGTCATGGGAATCGTCAACGTCACGCCGGACTCGTTCTCCGACGGCGGAAAGTTCAACAAGCCCGAGGAGGCGATTCGCCGTGCGAAGAACCTCGTCGCGGACGGCGCGGACATCATCGACCTGGGCGGCGAATCGACGCGCCCCGGCGCGACGCCGATCGGCTGGGAGGAGGAATGGGCGCGCGTCGAGCCCGTTCTGCGGGGCCTGTCCCCACGATTGGCGGGGTCTGTCCCCCTCTCGGTCGACACCTACCACCCCGAGACGGCGGAGCGCGCGCTGGCGGCGGGGGCGACGATTGTCAACTGCGTCTATTCCGAGCCGGTTTTGGATATGTTGAAGATTTGCGCGAAAAACGGCGCAGAACTTGTCATTCCGGCAAAATCTTTGGGGTCTGTCCCCACGGAACTGGGGTCAGTCCCCCTCTATCTTGACCCGATGATCGGCTTCGGGACGACGCGCGAGGAGGATCTGGCGATTCTCCAGTCGATACCCGCGCTCGCGAAAAAGGGGCGCGTCCTGATCGGCGCGAGCCGCAAGCGGATCGTCAAGCGGCTCACGGGCGAGAAGGTCCCCGGGAAGGATCTCGCCGGCAATCTCACGATCGCGGTGTGGGCGGCGCTTCAGGGCGCAAGCGTCGTCCGCGTCCACGATGTGCGCGAAATGGTGCAGGCGCTCAAGGTCTTGGCCGCGCTGCGCGGGAACGGAACGACGGCCGTCGCCGCATCATGAACTTCCTGGCGATCGATTTTGAGACGACGGGCTACGAGGGCGGCGGCGTGAACGAGCCGTGGCAGCTCGGGTTCGCGCGCGTCGAAAACGGCGTCCTCGTCGAGACGGGCGAATGGTTCTTCGACGTCGAGGGCGCGCCGCCGCGCGCGCACGAGCCGGATGCGCTCGGGACGCTCGGCAGTTCCTTCGAGACGTGGGCGCCGAAGCTCCTGGGCGCGCGGCTCGTCGCGCACAACATCGCCTGCGAAAAGACGATCCTGACGCGCGTCGCGCCGCTCACGAAATGGGGGCCGTGGGTCGATACGATGAAACTCGCCAAGGCGCGCTATCCGCGTCTGCCAAGCTACCGGCTGGGGGATCTGTGCGAAATGTTCGGTTGCGTGCCGCAGATCGACGCGCGCACGTGGCACGACGGGCTGTATGACGCGGTGGCGTGCGCGAATCTGGCGCTTATCCTGGCGATATGAAAAAACTGGCGACGCTTTTCTTCGACATGTTCCGCATCGCGCTCTTCGTCGTGGGCGGCGGCTACGCGATCATTTCGGTCGCGGAGGAGGTCTTTTCGAAAAAGCGCCGCTGGCTGAAGGAAGGCGAGCTTCTCGACCAGCTCGCGCTCTTCCAGATGGTGCCGGGCATCATGGCGGCGCACAGCGCGGTCTACGTCGGGCGGCGCGTCGCGGGCGTCGCCGGGTCGCTCGTGGCGGTGGCGGGCGTGGCGCTGCCGAGCATTCTCATTTTCACGGCCGTGTCGATGGGCTACGACGCGATCCCGCTCGACAACCGTTCCCTCGTGGCGGCGTTCGGCGGCCTGCGCGCGGCGCTGACGGGCGTTATTCTCGCGATGCTGGCCAAGAGCTGCCGGCGCTTCGCCCAGGATGTGCGCGAACTGTGCGCGCGCGGCGTCCGGCGGTTCGGCGCGTCGCCGCTCGCCGCGCTGATCTTTCTGAAGTACGGCCTCGTCGCGTTCGGCGGCGGCTACGTGCTCGTGCCGCTCTATCTGCAGGACTTCGTCGGCCCCGACGCCGCCTATCTGCAGATTCCCGCCGAGGAGTTCGCGAATCTGATGGCGCTGACGCAGATGACGCCGGGGCCGATCGGTATCAACGCGGCGACGTATTTCGGCTATCGGCTCTTCGGCGTCGGCGGCGCGCTCGTGTCGACGGCGTGCCTGATCGTGCCGGGGTTCGTCATTCTCTCGCTCGCGCTGAGCCTTCTCGACCGCTTCCGCGACCGCGCGGCGGTGAAGGGGCTGATGGCGGTGATCCGCGTCTTTACGATTGTGATGATGACGCTGGCGGTCGTGTCGTTTGCGAAGATGCTCGATCCGTTCGGCGCGGTGGTGGCGCTCGCGGCGGCCGCGCTCGTCTTTTGGAACCGGCTGGGCGTCGTGAAGGTCATCGCCGCCGCCGCGCTCCTGTCCGTCGCGCGAAGTTTTCTGGGTTAAGGGACGGGACGCCTCGTCACCGCCTCCGCCCCGCAGCCGCGCGTCGCCGCGCTGCGCTGATTTTTGGTATACTATTCCCCCATGAGGCTTTTCGTCGCCACGCATAATCCGCACAAGATCCGGGAAATCTCCGAAATCCTTCCCGGCTTCGACATCATTCCCGACAACCCCGCCGGCGTGGAGGAGAACGCCCCCGACTTCGCGGGCAACGCGCTCATCAAGGTGCGCGCCATCGCGGCACGCCACCGCGGCGAATGGGCGATGGCGGACGACAGCGGCCTCGAAGT
>JAFUEM010000240.1 GCA_017463935.1 Kiritimatiellia bacterium | reverse complement strand
CCTCAAGGCGGCGGTGCCGGCGCTCTGGCGCACGGACGCGCACGCCCTCGCGGCGAACCAGGCGGTGATGACAACCGACACGAAGACGAAGCAGGCGGCCGCGCGCGTGACGATCGGCGGCAAGACGGTGACGGTCGGCGGCATGGCGAAGGGCTCGGGCATGATCGAGCCGAACATGGCGACGATGCTCGGGTTTGTCACGACCGACGCGGCGATTTCGCCCGCGATGCTGCGCCGCGCGCTCGGCCTTGCGCTCAACCGGAGCTTCAACCGCGTCGTCGTCGACGGCGACGAATCGACGAACGATTCACTTTTCCTTCTGGCGAGCGGACAGGCGGGAAACGCGCCGATCACGCGCGCGGGCGCGGACTTCGACGCGTTCCTCGCGGCGCTGACGGCGGTCTGCGTCTCGCTCGCGCAGCAGATGGCGGCGGACGGCGAGGGCGCGACCAAGTTCGTGACCGTGACCGTCAAGGGCGCGAAGAGCGCGAAGGACGCGGAACGCGCCGCGCGCGCGGTCGCGAAGTCGCCGCTCGCGAAGACGAGCTGGTTCGGCAAGGATCCCAACTGGGGGCGCGTCCTCGCGGCGGTCGGCTACTCGGGCGCGGCGGCGGACGACACGAAGGCGGAGGTCTTCTACGGCCGGGAGTGGGCGTACCGGCGCGGCCGGATCGCCGACGAGCGGCAGCTCGCGAAGCTCGCCAAGGTCCTGGAGGCGGACGCGTTCACGGTGACGGTCGACCTGCACCTCGGCGCGGGCGAGGCCACCATCTACACGTGCGATTTTTCACTTGATTACGTTCACATCAATGCGGATTACACAACCTGACATGAAAAAGATCGTTTTTGCCGCCGCTCTCCTCGCGGCCGCGCTCGGCGCGGACGCGGAGACGGTCGTCAAGCTGCAGGGCGCGGGCGCGGAGAAGATCCCCGTCTCGGTCGACGTGCAGGGCTCGCCGGCGTTCGCCAGCAGCCTCAAGAAGAACCTGGACCTCTCGGGCTGCTTCCAGATCGCGGCCAAGGGCGCGATCGCCGTCACGGGCACGGTCGGCGCGAGCGTCACCGCCGCAGGGCGCGGCAAGACGCTGACGCTGCCGTCGAAGGCGGCGGACGACAAGGCCGCGCGGATGGAGGCGCGCAAGCTCGCCGACAAGATGTGCGAGGCCTACGCGAACCAGAAGGGCTTTGCGCAGGACCGCATCGCGCTCGTCATGAAGAAGGGCGGCGACGTGTCGGAGCTCTGCGCCTGCTACCCCGACGGTGCCGACCTCCAGCAGCTGACGGCCAAGGGGAAGAACATCGTCGGCCCGCGCTGGCGCACGCCGCACGCGCTCTTCTACACCGGCATCTTCGACGCGGGCCCGCAGGTCTTCGAGATCGACGCCGACAGCGGCGCGAACACGCTCAAGTGGAGCTTCAAGGGCCTGTCGACGGGCGCGGCGGTCTCGCCCGACGGCGGCCGCGTCGCGATCATCCTGTCGGTGCACGGCAACCCCGAGCTGTACGTCATCGACATCGCCTCGGGCACGTGGACGCGCCTGACGACGACGAAGTTCGCGAACGAGGGCCAGCCGTGCTGGAGCCCCGACGGGCGCGAGATCGTGTACGTCTCGGACGAGACGCGCCGGCCGATGCTCTACAAGATCGACGTCGCGACGCGCCGGAAGACGCGCCTGACGTCTGCGGGTTCCCAGAACGTCGACCCCGACTGGGGCGAGGACGGGCGGATCGTCTACATCTCGAAGCGGCCGGGCGGCAACTCCATCGCGATCCTCGATCCGGCGGTCGGCGAGCCGTCGGTCACGCTCGTCGGCGAGGCGGGCGACTGGGAGCATCCGTCGTGGGCGCGCGACAGCCGCCACGTCGTCGCGAGCTCGCGCAAGCTCCTCTACGTGGTCGACACGTACCCGAAGGAGAAGGGCGGCGTCGAGCCGAAGGCCGTTTTCAGGAATGCCGGCAACTGGATCACCCCTTCGTGGAGCAGGCGATGAAGATCGATGTCGGATACGTCGCGGAACTGGCGCGGCTGGAGTTGACGGACGAGGAGCGCGCGGTGTTCCAGCCGCAGCTGGAGAACATCGTCAAGTACGTCGAGAAGATTTCGGAAGTGGACGTTTCGGGCGTCGAGCCGATGATGCACGGCCGCCCGCTCGTCAATGCGTTCCGCGAAGACGCGGTGCGCCCGTCGATGGACCGCGAGGCGGCGCTTGCGAACGCGCCCGCGCGCGTCGGCGACGAGTTCCTGCTGCCGAAGATCGTGGAAGGTGCGGAGAGCTGACATGGAACTTTATAAACTCGGGATCAGGGAGGCGCAGGACCTCATTGCAAAGGGCGAGGTGACGAGCACGGATCTCGTGAAGGCGATCGCCGCGCGCTACCGCGAGAAGAACGGCGAGATCGGCGCGTACCTCACCTTCGACGAGGAGGCGGCGCTGAAGCTCGCGGCGGCGAACCCGACGGCGGTCCCGGTCGCGATCAAGGACCTCATCAACGTGGCAGGCCAGCCGTGCACGTGCGCGTCGAAGATCCTCAAGGGCTACGTCTCGCCCTACGACGCGACGGTCGTCAAAAATCTCAAGGCCAACGGCTTCATCCCGTGCGGGCGCGTCAACATGGACGAGTTCGCGATGGGCAGCTCGACCGAGAACTCGGGGCTCGGCGTCACGCGCAACCCCTACGACCTCACGCGCGTGCCCGGCGGCTCGTCGGGCGGCAGCGCGGCGGCGGTGGG
>JAFUEM010000239.1 GCA_017463935.1 Kiritimatiellia bacterium | reverse complement strand
TGCGCGAGCGCATCGCCGCGCGCGCGACGGAAATCTGGCCCGGGACGGGTTCGCCCGCCGACGTCATGCGCACAACCTGCGACGACTTGTGGTAGTGCATCGACATGCCGTTGTCGCGCAGCGCCGCCTCCAGCCGGCGCGGCGTCTTCATCTCCTCCCAGCGCGACTCTTCCCTCCGCCGCGCGTCCTCGAGCCGACCCAGCGCCTTCTCCTTCTCGCCGATCGACTCCATGAGATGGTTGCAGTTCGACGCCGCGAGCAGGTTGAGAATCACCATGATGAACAGCGAAAACATGATCGCGCCGAGGTGCATCGACTGCACCGCGATGACCGACATCCTCTTCGACACCTTGCGGTTCTTGCGCATCTTTCAGTTCCTTTCCTTTTCGATGACGCGGAGTTTCGCGCTCCGCGCCCTCGGGTTTGTCCTTGTTTCAAAATCCGTTGCGACGATCGCCTTGCGCGTCACCGCCGTCGCGCGCGGCGCCGCGCCTTCCCACCGTTCGCCCCCCTGCTGGAGCGATACGTTCCGTCCGACGTGCGCGGCGAAGAAGCGCTTGACCGTCCGGTCCGACAGCGACTCGAACGTGATCACCGCGAACCGTCCGCCGCCCTTCAGGAGCGCGAGGCCGCCCGCGAGCGCCCGCTCCAGCTCCCCCAGCTCGTCGTTCACCGCCATGCGCAGAGCCTGGAAGACCCGCGTCGCCGGGTGGTGCGCGCCGTGCCGTCCGACCGTCCGCTCCACCAGTTCCGCCAGCTCCGCCGTCGTCGTGATCGCGTGCGCCGTCCGCGCCCTCTCGATTGCGCGCGCGATGCGCCGCGCGTCCCGCTCCTCGCCCAGCTCGCGGAAGATTTCCGCCAGCCGTTCCGCGCTTTCGCCGTTCACCAGGTCCGCGGCGGTCACGCCGCCCGACCGATCCATCCGCATGTCAAGGGGTCCGTCCCTGAGAAAGCTGAAGCCACGTCCGGCCTCATCCAGCTGAGGACTTGAGACACCCAGATCCAGCAAGATTCCATCGACATCCTCCCATCCGTGTTCACGCGCGATCCGTTCGAGCGCGCCGTGGTTGCCTTTCGCGACCGTCAGTCCCTTGAAGCGGTCGGGCGCGGCCTGCGCCTGCGCCGCCACTTCGCGGAGCGCCTGGTCGTCGCGATCGATCCCCAGCACCTCTCCGCCCCGGGCGAGGATTTCGCGCGTGTGGCCGGCCCGCCCGAGTGTGCCGTCCACGTACCGTCCGCCGGCGCGAACGCCGAGCGCGTCGATCGTCTCTTTCAGAAGGACAGGAACGTGGCTCGCGATCGTGCTTTCCATCTTCCCGTCCCTCCGCTAGAAACCGGCCGATTCCAGCGCCGCGTCGAGCGCGGACTGTTCGACCTTGTCCTCCGGCGCGAGCGCCTTCGGATCCCAGAGTTTCACCATGCGGACCGAACCCACCATCGCGACCGTCGTCGTCAAGTTCGCAAACTGAAGGAGCTTGTCGCAGACGCGGATTCGGCCCTGGCTGTCCAGCGTCAGCTGTTCGGAGTTGGCGCCGATCGTCTGAAGCGCCGCGTTGAGCGCCGGATCAAAGAGCGCTTTTTCGCGAAGCTTCTCGAGCCGCGCCTCCATCTCCGCCCGCGGGATGAGATTGAGGCACCGCTCTTTACGGTCGGGCATCACGTAGACGTACTCCGGATTGCCCATCACCGCGCGCCATCCCGACGGAATGGTGAAGCGCTTCTTGGGATCCATCGCATAATCGTAGCGTCCGACAAGAACGCCCGAAATGGCGGGAGTCGACATCGCGACACTCTGGCTGACTACCTTTGACATTTTCTGACACTATTATACACTTTTCCCCACCGCGACGCAATAGGAAATTTAGAAAAATTTTTATCGCAAAAAATTTGCTCTTAAATCGCTAAAATCAGCGACTTATAAAATGCTGCGCGCGAGCGTCGCGGCCCAGACGCGCACGGCACCGGCCGCCTTCAACGTCTTTGCCGCTTCCGAAAGTGTCGCGCCCGTCGTCAGAATATCGTCGACGACGAGCACCGTGCGGCCGCGAATCCAGTCGGCGCGGCGGACGTCGAACGTCCCCTTCACGTTTTCAAACCGTTCGTCCGCCGCAAGGTCCGACTGGCGGCGCGGCGACCCCTGCCGCGCGAGCACGCGCCCGTCGAAACGCCGGTCGATGCGCCGGGCGAGCTGCCGCGCGAGGTAGACGCACGGATTGTAGCCGCGGTCCATCCGATGGAACCAGGTCGTCGGCATCGGCAGGACGACATCGGCGGCGACGACGTCAAAACGCGCGCGCACCGCCGCCTCGAGAAAATCGGAAAAGTCTTCAAGGAGCCACAGGTGGCGGTTGAACTTGTAGCCGAGGATCAGTTCGCGCATCCGCCCCTCGAAGCGCACCGCGCTCGCGGCGCGGTCGAACGCGGGACGCGCCGCGCGGCAGTCGTCGCACGTGAACTCGTGCGCGCCGCCCTCGATCGCGCGGCCGCAGATCGCGCACGCGCCCGTCTGCGCGATGAACGGGACGCGGTTGAGGCAATCGGCGCAAAGATGACGCCCGGGGCGATCCACCGGGCGTGAACAGGTCGCGCACGTGCGCGGCCAGACCAGATCGAGCAGACGTTCGATCACGCGCCGAGCAGGTTGATGGGATATTCGCCCGCGTCCACGAGCTTCTTGATCTCGGCCATCACGAACGGCTTGTCCTCGCGGTAGGTGACGCCGAACCAGCTCGATTCCGTCGGCAGCACCTTGCACGTCGCCCTGCCCTCCTTGATGAGCTCGTCGACGACGAACGGGATGTACCACTCGCTCTTCTCCTTCGCGCCGTTTTCGGCGAGCCACTTCGGGAAGCGCGCCTCCAGCTCCGTGAAGAGGCCGGGCGTGAAGCCCCAGAGATTCATCGACACGCGCGCGTCGAGCGGCACTTTGACCGGCACGGCTGGATCCTCGCGGTTCTCGGCGACATCGCCCGCCCGGACGAGCTTCGTCATTTCGGTGACGCCCCTGAGCGTGCCGTCCGCCGCCACGTCGCAGATGCCGCGCGCGACCGAACCGTTCTCGCTCAGCGTGAGCTCCAGCTTGTAGCCGACCATCGCAAAACCGAGCGTCGCGCCGTCCGTCGCGTTCGACAGGAACTTCGCGAGCTGCTCGAACGCGTCGCGCCCGTAGAAGTCGTCGGCGTTGATGACCGCGAACGGCTCCTTGACGACGCCGCGCGCCGCGCGCGTCGCGTGGCCCGTGCCCCACGGCTTCGTGCGCCCTTCCGGCACCTTGTACGGCGCGGGCAGGTCGTTGATGTCCTGGTAGCAGTAGTCGACGGGGATGAGCCCCTCGTACTTCCTGCCGACCTTCTCCTTGAACTCCGCCTCGAAGTCGTGGCGGATGATGAAGACGACCTTGCCGAAGCCCGCGCGCACCGCGTCGAACACCGAATAGTCGAGGATCGCCTCGCCGCTCGGGCCGACGGGATCGACCTGCTTCAGCCCGCCGTAGCGCGATCCCATGCCCGCCGCCAGTACGACCAATGTTGGTTTCATCTGCTCTTTCCCCCTTTGCTTGCTTGTGTTGAGTTGATGATGCTACGCGTTCTTGATGACGGTCGAGCACGCCTTGAGCACGCCCGCCACGTCCGCGAGGTTGGCCGGGATGATCATCGTGTTGTTCGTCTTCGCCAGATTGCCGAACTGCGTCAGATACTGCTGCGCGAGCTGCATGTTGACGGACTCCGCGCCGCCCTTGCCGGTGATCGCCTCGGCGACCTTCTGGATGCCCGCCGCCTGCGCCTCCGCGACGAGCAGGATCTCCTTCGCGCGGCCCTCGGCCTCGTTGATCTTGCGCATGCGCTCGCCTTCCGACAGCGCAATCGCCTCCTGGCGCTCGCCCTCGGCGCGGTTGATCTTCGCCTGGCGCTCGCCCTCCGACTCCGCGATCATCGCGCGCTTCTCGCGCTCGGCGCGCATCTGCTTCTCCATCGCGTCGCGGATCGTGCGCGGCGGCGTGATGTTCTTGATCTCGTAGCGCGTCACCTTGATGCCCCACGGGTCGCTCGCCTTGTCGACGGCCGCGACGATCGCCGCGTTGATCGACGTGCGCTCCTCGAAGCTGCGGTCGAGATCGAGCTTGCCCATCTCCGAACGCATCGTCGTCTGCGCGAGCTGCGTCGTCGCGAAGAGGTAGTTGCCGATGCCGTAGCTCGCCTTGGCCGGGTCCATCACCTGCATGTAGAGGATGCCGTCGACCGACACCGCGATGTTGTCCTTGGTGATGCACTCCTGCGGCGGCACGTCGATCGCCTGCTCCTTGAGCGTGTGGCGGTAGGCGATCCGGTCGAGGAACGGGATCAGGATGTGGAAGCCCGCGTCGAGCGTGCAGCGGTACTTGCCGAGCCGCTCCACGATGTAGGCCGTCTTCTGCGGGACGATGACTGCCGTCTTGAGGATTGTCACCAGCACCACGACGGTGACGATGACGAAGAATACGAGTGCCGGACTCATGTTAGATGACCTCCACTTTCATTGTTAGGTTGTTCTGGGAAATGACTTTCACGAGCGTGCCCGCCGCGATCGGCGCGTCCGCCCGCGCCGTCCATTCGGCGTCGCCGATCTCGACGCGCCCCGCGTCCGGCGGCGCGATCGGCACCGTCACGCGGCCGGTGCGGCCGACGGAACCGTTGTCGAAATCCTCGGCCGACGCGACCGCGCGACCCGAAAAGATGCTCTTCATCCACCGCCGCAGGAGAACGATGTAGACGATGGACAGCGCCGAGAACGCGGCAAGCTGCCCCGCGAGCGTGAACGTGTCGCCGAGCGCAAAGCGCACGAGCCCGACCGTCGCCGCCGCGAGGCCGAAGAAGAAGATCACAAACCCCGGCGCGATGAGCTCCAGGAACATCAGGATCGCCCCGGCGTAGAGCCACAGCCATCCGCAGCTGAAGATTCCGTTCATTGTCCTTTCTCCTTGATGTCGGCGATCGTCGCGCCCGGAATGGAATTCAAGAGGTCATTCAGCACCGGGTCGTTCAGGATGTCGCTTCGGTTGTCAAAACTTTTCTTCGGCGGCTCCGGCGCCGGCGGCGGTTGCGGCGCGGCGGGAGCAGGCGATGCAGACACGGCGGGCTTCGGCACGACCGGCG
>JAFUEM010000238.1 GCA_017463935.1 Kiritimatiellia bacterium | reverse complement strand
GCCCGGACGCGAAGACGTACACCGACATCGACTTCAAAGGGCGCGTCGGCCTCGTGGTCGGCGCGGAAGGCGACGGCATCACGCGCCTCGTGCGCGCCAACTGCGACTTCGTGGCGCAGCTGCCGATGCCGGGCGGCTTCGAGTCGCTCAACGCGGGCGTCGCCGCCGCCGTCGCCCTCTACGAAATCATCCGGCAGAGAAGGAAGTGAACATGGATCCGAAACTCTACATCAACCCGCCGCCCGTCAACCGTGCGTACGACTGGCAGAACGGCCCCCAGCCGAAGACGCGCGCCGCGCTCGACCGGTTCTTCAACTCCGCGCCGATCAACGCGGTGAAGGACCAGATCTGCGAGATGGGCCGGCGCATCTACAACAAGGGCTACACCGACGGCAACGGCGGAAACCTCTCGGTGCGCGTGGGCGAGGACCTGGTCCTCTGCTCGCCGACGCTGTGCTGCAAGGGCTTCATGAAGCGCGAGGACATCTGCCTCGTCGACATGAACGCGGGGCAGCTGTGCGGCTACCGGCCGCGCACGAGCGAGGTGAAGGTCCACATCGCGATGATGAAGGCGACGGGCATGAATGCGTGCATGCACTGCCATCCGCCGCACTGCAACGCGTTCCTCTTCGCGGGGCTCGTGCCGCCGAACGGCGTCAACCCCGAGGCTGACATCTTCCTGAGCCAGATTCCGCTCGCGCCGTACGCGACGCCCGGCACCGACGAGGTCGCCTCGACGGTCGCGGAGGCCGCGAAGAAGTCGAACGTCGTCTTCATGCAGAACCACGGCATCGTCTGCGGCGGACGCGACATCGAGGAGGCGGAGTGGTTCGCGGAGAACGCCGACGCCTACTGCCAGGTGCTGCTCCTCGCGGACGCGCACGGCGGCAAGGTGAAGCAGCTCGCGCCGAAGTTCGTCAAGGACATCGTCGCCATCCGCCAGGCGATGGGCCTCGCCGTCCCGAAGGGCCAGAAGCTCTACAACACGCACCGCTTCAACGGCTACGTGATGAAGTAGCCGCGGCCCTACCGCCCCGCCTGCCGTGCGCAAAATGCCACTTGCCAGCGGGGCGGGAAAAGTGATATACTTACAACATGATTACTCTGTTGATTGCCATCGCCGTTGCGAGCGGCGTTCTTTTGGTGTTCCATTTTGCGGTGGGGCTCGGTCTCGGCTGGTCGATCACGCTCGGCGTCGTCTCGTTCATCGCGTTCCAGGTGATCGTCGGGATGTGGCTCCGAAAGCGCGTCCTGCGCGACATGGAGCGCGTGCAGGCCATTCTCCTCGACGGCCAGAAGAGGATCCAGGCCAAGACGCAGGCGTGGCAGTGGCGGCCGCCGAGCAGCGTCGCCGCCGCGCAGAAGGAGATCTTCGAGGACACCAAGGTGTTCGTCAAGGAGGCGCTCGCCCAGACCGAGGTCCTGCGCAAGTACCGCCTGTGGGTGCCGATGATCGACCGCCAGATGGCGACGGCCCAGCTCCAGCTCAACTGGATGATCAAGAACTTCAAGCGCGTCGACGAGCTGATGCCCAAGGCGCTCCTGATGGATCCCGCGATGGTCGCGATGAAGCTCGCGCGCCTCCAGATGCTGAACGCCCCGACGGCGGAGATTACGAAGGCCTACGAGAAGAACGTCCGCAAGTTCAAGTACAACCAGGCGGTCCTGCCCGCCGCGTGCTATACGTGGATCCTCGTCAAGCGCGGCGAAACCGACGCGGCCTTCAAGGCGCTGACGGCGGCCCTGAAGAACAGCGACAACGAGGTCCTGAAGGCGAACCACGTCCACCTGATGAACGACCGGCCCGCGCATTTCACCAACTCGGGTCTGGGCGACCAGTGGTATTCGCTCCTGCTGGAGGAGCCGAAGGTCAAGATGCAGCGTCAACGGAGCGTCTACCGGTGAAGACGCGCAAGGCCATCGTCCTGGCGGCCGGGCTGGGCACGCGTCTGCGGCCGCTGACGTGCGCCGTGCCGAAACCGCTCCTGCCCGTCTGGGGCGAGCCGATGCTCGCGCGCGTCATCGCGCTGCTGCGCGGCTGGGGCGTGGACGACATCGTGGTCAACTGCCACTACCTCCACGAGCAGGTCGAAGAATTCGTCTCGCGTCTTGCGTCTGCGACGGATCCCGCCGATTCCTTTTCCATCCGCACGAGCTACGAGCCGGAGATCCTCGGCACGGGCGGCGTCCTGAATCCGCTGCGCGGCTGGATCGGCGATGACGACTTCTATCTCGTCAACGCCGACATCGTCGTCGAGGAGATCGACGCGAATCCGTTTGCGGAGGCGTGGGGCGACGGCGAGATCGCGCAGTGCCTCGTCACGCGCGAGGGCCCGCGCACGATCGAGGTGGAGCCGGAAAGCCGCTTCGTCACGTGCTGGCAGTCGCCCGATCCCGGCTGGGACGGCACGTTCACGTACTGCGGCGTGGCGCGCCTCAAGGCGGACATCCTGAAGTTTGTCGCGCCGACGGGCTTTTCGACGATCGTCGCCGCGTACGAACAGGCGATGATGGAAGGGCGCTTCGTCCGGGCGGTGGAGCCGGCGGACTTGATGTGGACGGACGCGGGCACGGTGGAAAGCTATCTGTCGCTCAACCGGACGGCGGACGACAACGCGTTCGCCGACCTGCCGCAGCTGAAGGCGGCGGCCGCGCGGCTTCCGAGCGACGCGCCCGTCGAATTTCTCGGCGCGCGCGGGAGCGAGCGCGTCTTCTTCAAGCGGGGCGACGCGATCATCATCATTTACGACGACGCGCACCGCGGCGAAAACGCGCGCTACGTCCACCACGCGAACTGGCTGAAGGCGCAGGGCGTTCCCGTGCCCGCGATCCTCGCCGATCTGCCCGATCTGAAGACGCTGGTGATGGAGAACGCGGGCGCGACCGATCTGCAGCACCGCGTCGAAAAGGCGGGCGCGCACGCGATCGACAGCTACGTGCCCGTCGTCGAGGCGCTTGCCGCGTTCAATGCGCTCAATCCCGATTTCGAGCTGGAGCCGCCGTTCGATGCCGCGCTCTACCGGTGGGAGCGCGACCTCTTCGCGGAGCACTGCCTCGGCACGCGCTATGCGATGGAGCTGCCGGACGATGTGCGCGCGGAGCTCGAGGGCGTGGCGGCGAAGCTGCTCGCGGAGCCGCCGGCGCTCGTCCACCGCGACTTCCAGTCCACGAACGTCCTCTGGAAGAACGACCGCCTGTCGATCATCGATTTCCAGGGCATGCGGCGCGGGCCGGCGGCCTACGACCTCGCGAGCCTCCTCTACGATCCGTACGTCCGGCTGACCGACCGCGCGCGGCACGCGCTCGCGGCGCTCTACGCGCAGAAGTCGGGGCGCGGCGAAATCGCCGCGGTGCTGCCGTTCGCGGCGGTGGAGCGGCTCATCCAGTGCCTCGGCGCGTACGGGCGCCT
>JAFUEM010000237.1 GCA_017463935.1 Kiritimatiellia bacterium | reverse complement strand
GGTTCGGCGTGATGAGCGTCGCCAGCGGCAGGAGCCGCGACCGGATCGCGGCGGTCGTCGCCTCGCTCACGAGCCGCACGCCGCTCGTCGCGACCATCACGGGGTCGATGACCTTGGCGATCTCGGGATGCGCCGCGAGCCGGTCGGCGATGACCTCGATGGCGGCGGGATCGGCGAGCATCCCCGTCTTGAGGCCGCGGATGTCGTAGACGCCCAGCACCGCGTCGAGCTGCGCGGCGACGAAATCGGCCGGCACGCCGTGGATGGCGGTGACGGCGAAGGGGTTCTGCGCGGTGAGCGCGGCGAAGACGGTGCAGCCGTGGAGGCCGTAGGCGTGGAACGCGCGCAGGTCGGCCTGCACGCCCGCGTTGCCGCCCGAGTCCGAGCCGGCGATGGTGAGACAGCAGTTCATCCGGCGCTCCCTCAGCCCTGCGCGGTGTGGACGACGACCTGCGGGAAGGGGATCTCGATGCCGGCGGCGGCGAGGTCCTCCTTGATCGTCTTGAGCGTGTCGGAATAGACGTTCCAGTAGTCGGCGGTCTTGCACCACGGACGGACGTTGATGAGAACGGCGCTGTCGGCGAGGCTCGCGATGGCGACGACCGGCGCGGGGTCGGCGAGGACGCCCTTGACCTTCGCGAGCGCGGCGTGGATCGTCGCGAGCGTCGCGCCGAGGTCGGAGCCGTAGGCGACGCCGACCTGGAGATCGACGCGCCGCTGCTTGAGCGCGGCGTAGTTGGTGATCGGCGCGCCCCAGACCGACTTGTTCGGCAGGACGATCTTCTTGTTGTCGGCGGTCGTCAGCGTCGTGGCCATCATGTCCACCGCGACAACCTTGCCGGCGAGGCCCGCCGCCTCGATGAAGTCGCCGACCTTGAACGGTTCGTTGACGGCGATCATGAGGCCGCTGGCGAGGTTGCCGAGCGACTCCTGGCAGGCGAAGCCGACGATGAAGCCGGTCGCGCCGAGGCCGGCGATGAGCGGGCCGACGTTGACGCCGAGGCGCGAGAGAACCATCACGCCCAGAATGGCCCAGCACGTCTTCTCGACGACCGAGACGACGAACGTCACCATCAGGCGGCGCGGCTCCTTCTTGCCGCCGCGCGTAAGCGCCGTGCGCAGCGCGTTCGAGATCAGTCGGATCAGGAACCAGCCGGCGACGAGCATCACCGCCGCCAGGAACACGTTGAGCGCCGCGTCCGCGCCCTTGACCTTCAGCCAGTCCACAATCATGTTGGCCGTCGCCACCGCTTCCTCTTTCATGTCTTTTCTCGCCTTTCCTTGTTCGTTGACGGCGGGTAGTATATCATAATTGCCCAGTAAACGCGGCGTTTTCGCGGACAAAACTTAGTAAGGAAAAACTAAGGAAAAAATAATTTTCGCGCCGCCGCCGCTGTGCTATACTGGAGGGCATGAACACACCCAACAGGAGAACAGTGATGAAAACCGTTTTGTTTCTTGGCGCCGGCCTGTGCGCGGGCGGCCTTTTCGCGGCGGTCCCGACGGACCTGACGGCGGACGCCGTCTTTCGCGACCGCTTCACCGCGCGGTGGACGAACGTGGGCGCGGCCGTCTCCAACGCGCTGGAGGTCGTCGCCGTCTTCCCGCGCGAACTGGAGGCGGACTTCGTGACGAATTACACGTTTGATGCCGTCAGCAACGATAAGAAAAGCGTGATTCCGCTGACGCGCGAGGATTTTGACCGGCTGGAGCCGGGATTTGGCGGCGAAAAAATCCGTGTGGCAGCAAATGATACGGGACATGTCCAAATTGGCGTCAGCAGCGGCAACAGCAAGGAGGGGTGTCTTGAATTCGACGGTCTGCCATCTTATGAAGGACTGTCGCTTGTCCTTTCCGCCCGGAAAATGGCGAGTAACAATTCTGAGGCTGGCATGCCGATTGAATATGTGACGGCAGGTGAGACGAATTTGCTGATGACGCTTTCCATTACCAATACGATGGAACATTATGCAATACCGCTGGATGTCGTCGCGGGAGGAGCGCGGCTGCTGTTCCATTCATCATCTTATAAGTCCGATCCGCGCGTCCTGATCGATTCCATCGGCTTTGCGCGGGATTATACGCTGCCGTATTCCCGGACGAACGCGGTGGCGTCCGCCGTCTTTCCGGCGCGCGGCGTCCACCGCGTGCGGGGTCTGGAGCCGCAGACGCGCTACCTCTGGCGGGTGGGGGGCTGGACGGCGGCGGCCGAGTTTCTCGGCTTCAGCGCGTACGCGGCGGTCGAAACGACCGATGCCGCCGCCCCCGCGCCGTTCACGATCCTCATCCGTTAGCGCCCGCCCCCACCCGTAAGCGGATTACTCCGCGCTCGTGTCGCGCACGAGGGTGAAGTCGCTGATGTTCACCTTCAGATCCTTCAACGGCGTCGCGCGCGTGACGAGGCGCGCCGTCTCGGGCAGCGACAGGTCCTCCTTCAGCATCGCGTTGCGCAGCTT
>JAFUEM010000236.1 GCA_017463935.1 Kiritimatiellia bacterium | reverse complement strand
CAAGAAAACCTCACTAATCTCGTTACGTTGTAATTCTCTTTGTCTTCCATCTGTCCGTTGTCAAGGATCGACGCCGCCCTTTCGCGGGCAACGGTCGGATAGTATATCACATCCCGCACCCGCCCCGCAAGGGGGTATTTTAAACTTTTTTGAGGGGCGATTCACGTTCGTGGATAGGCGTATTCACGAATGCGAGGAGGCGTGTAAAAAAACGCCCCCGCAGGCTATGGATCGCATTCACCTGCGGGGACTCGGCGACAACCACGACGCCTAAATCTTTTGGCTACGGCTTACTTCGCGCGGATGTTGATCTGGACCTTGTAATACTTGACGCTCTCAACCTTGGTCGGATCAATCACAAAAGATTGATCTTCACCTGTCCCTTCACCCGCAACAATCTCGCCTTCTGAGCCTTCTCCAGTGACCGCTTCCGGATTCGTGCCTGTCTTGACAGAAAGCGTCACGGCGACGTTATCCGCAACATCAAGCACTTTGCCATCCTTGTCGGTGAGCGTGATGACAAACTTGCCGTTCGCATCCGTTGTGACACGCACCTCCGGCTTGTCTTCCTCCTTCGTCGGATCGAGACCAAGGGCATAGCATGCGTAGTAGCTGTAGCCATTGCTGTTTTCGCCGGCGGCGCGAGCGGCGGTAAGATCCGACGCCGTCGCATTCGACAATCCGTTGTCCGTCAGCCAGTCGCTCGTCACAATGATGCCATCTTCGCCATCAACAATGACGCCATCGACGGCAAGCGAGTACTCCGTTCCTCCTTCACCCGTCACAGACACAACCTTGTAGTTCTCTACACCGGAGGTCGGTGCCGTTTCGAGTGCGCTATCGGTATTTGTCAGCGTAACATCAGTTGTGCCGAGCACAATGCCGTTCGATGCCGTCCATGTCTTGCCGGAGGCGATCGTCGCGGACGTCGTGAGGTAGATCTGCCCGTATGTCTCCGGGGACTCGGGTTTTGCCGCACCAATCGCCAGGCCCGGCGCCGCCACGCTGATCGAGCCTGTGAAGTCGCTTACATCCTTGATAAGGAAGTAGTTGTTCACATAACCGTCCGTAGTTCCGTCCGCCGCAAGCGTGAACGTGCCCACGCCGGAGAGTTTGTCGAATGTATTGGCCCAGTTGCCCGAGAAGTAGTTGAGCGTCATGTTGCCCACGAGATTGATCTCCGGCAGGACCTCCGCGTTTGCAATCCAACCCGCCGTCATGGACGTAATGGCCACCGTTGAACCTGCGATGCCGTAGTTGTTGAAGTTGATTGCCACATCTGTCGCAATCGCGGGTAGTTGCACCGTGCCTGTCCAGCCGCTGAAAGTGGGAGCCGTGGCGGGCAGCGCCAACACGTAAGTCAGCGTACCTGCTCCCGTGATTGTGTTCGCAATCGAACCTGTAGTCACACCGATGGCGACACCGGACGGAATCTCGACCTTCGCGTTTCCGCTGAGAGCAGACGTCAACGCTCCTGTGGTTGTGATTTTCAGCGTGCCCGTACCGTTGATGGCGCGGCTGCCGAAGAAGTTGGCATCCGCGACGGCCACCGTGCCATCGTCAATTTCCAGCTTCGAGACTGTCATCGTCGTGCCGCCAGCCGCCTTCGCTAGCGCCAAGGTGGAGTCGGACGCAACATTGATTGTAAACTCGTCAGCCGTGATGGAATCGGGAAGCGTCAGCGTCGCATCGCCCTCAGTAGTCAGGATGATCTTGGAGTATTCGTTTCCGCCGTCCCACGTCGGCGACCAAGTAAGCGCATCCCATGTGGTCGTGGCATCTGCAGCAACAGTCGCCCGGTAGAGTTTGACAGCAGGGAACTCTTCGGTGAGCGCCGCAATCGCATTCGGTCCGAGAACAGTCTTGTAGAGGCGGACACAGTCGATTCTCGCCGCCTTCTGTACAGTCTCGCTCAGCGTGTTGGCGGGGGATTCATCCTTGGCAAAACGAACGATGCCAGTCGAGCCGACGCCGCCGTGCACGGAGCCGACCAGGATGCCGCCGCCGAGCGTGAACGTCGAATACGTCTCGTTAAGCACCTGCTCGCCATCGCAATAGACCTTGATGGTCTGGTTGGTCTCGACAGAGAAGACGTAGACGTGCTGCGCCGTGGTGGCGTTCTGCACCGTCATCGTCGCGAGCGTCGTGAACGCCGAATCCCCTGTCGTCTTGACGAGCTTCATCTGCGTTTCAGGGTCAGCACCCGCGACAAGACCGATAAGGCCACCAGTTCGCGTACCAAATGTAATAACTGCCGCATTCTCGTATGCGGGCACTGTGCATCGCACAACGGCCGTCCAGTTGCCGTCAGTTGGATATGTAATATCACGCCACGGATGGGCGTATGTATAGAGCATGCCATCGTCCGTGAAGGCATCGCTTTCTTCGATGTTGCTGTCGGAATGGAGGTCGGTCGTATCGGAACCGGAGTTCTCGAAGCCGGTCTTGCTGTTTGCGCTGTCGTATTCCATCTCATACGCGCACCAACACGCCGCGCCGGAAACGGAGGGCGTCCACTCAAACGAAATCGTGTTGCCGCTTACAGTTCCCGTGACGGACTCAGTCGTGCCATCAAGTTTCGTCAGCGTCATCGTTGTCGTAGTGAGCGACGATAGACCTGCAACGCTGAACGTGGCAGCGCCATCCTCGGAAAGCAGTTCCGTAGCAGCGATGTTGAGCGTCGTGAGACCTGTCGGATAGACTATACGAGCGGAAGCAGGACGCTTCGTGCCAAGCGAAAGGTTGAGCGTTGTCGCCACGCAAGACCCCAGGTTAATCGTCCCTGTACCATCAAGAGTGCCGACCTTGAGCGAAATCGTGGAAGATGTGTCGTCTGCGACATGAAGCGTGGCAGTATCCTGAACACTAACTTCGCCAGTCAGTCCGCTCGCGGAAGTCAGCCAGACATACGGCATAACCACACCTGTGGGTGCCGCAACCACCAGCTTGGAATTGGCATTCATGAATTGCGTGGCGCTTTGCGCCGCGACACTTGCAACCGCTACGCCATTTACCGTCACAGTGCCAGTCCAGCCGCTGGAATCTGCTAGGCCAGCATTGTCCGGAAGAACCGTGCAAACAACCTCGCCGGAACCCGAAATCGCTCCAGAGACAGTAGCCGCATCGCCAAGCGTCAGCGTGCCGTTGTCAGTAATCGCCGAAGCCGCCGTGCCGGCAACCGTAAGCGAACCGCTGGCCGCTACAACGATGCCGCCGCCTGCCGTCCAGGTTTTGCCGGATGCAATGGTGGCAGAAGCATTTGCACCTATGGTAATCGTACCTGCTGTGCTGGATGGCGTAGCGCCAGAGCCTATAGCGATTCCTAAACCGTAGGTTCCGGGTTCGATTCCCGGCAGTCCCACCAACACTAAAGGCCCGTATTTATTGGGCGAAATTGATTTTGCGGCCGAAATTAATGGTGTAGTAAGAATGTAGTAATTCAAGGAGCGAACATGACACT
>JAFUEM010000022.1 GCA_017463935.1 Kiritimatiellia bacterium | reverse complement strand
GCGAGCGCCGTCGCCGCGACGCCCGCCGCGAGCAGAAGAACCGCGATCTGCCTGACCGTCCGCTTCATGGTCACGCCCTGTAGTTCGGCGCTTCCTTCGTGATCGTGATGTCGTGCGGCCGCGCCTCGCGCTGGCCCGCCGCCGTCACGCGGTAGAACCGGCCCCGCTCCTGGAGCTCGGCGATCGTCTTCGTGCCGCAGTAGCCGAGCGACGCGCGCAGCCCGCCGCAGAACTGCGTCATGATGCTGTGGACGCGGCCCGAGTACGGCACCATGCCCTCGATGCCCTGCGGCACGAGATCGTCCTCCGCCTCGTTGTCCTGGAAGTAGCGCGCGCGCGAACCCTTGCCGTTCTTCAGCGCCGCCATCGAGCCCATGCCGCGGTAGACGACGTACTGCCGCCCGTTCGAGTAGATCTTCTCGCCCGGGCTCTCCTCCGTGCCCGCGAGCACGCTGCCGAGCATCACCGAGTCCGCGCCCGCCGCGAGCGCCTTGGGGACGTCGCCCGACAGCTTGATGCCGCCGTCGGCGATCACCGCCACGCCCGTGCCCCGGAGCGCCTTCGCCGCGCTGTACACCGCCGTCAGCTGCGGGATGCCGACGCCGCAGACGACGCGCGTCGTGCAGATCGAGCCCGGCCCGATGCCGACCTTGACCGCGTGCGCGCCGCACTTGGCGAGCGCCACCGCCGCCTCGCCCGTGGCGATGTTGCCCGCGATCACGTCCACCTTCGGATAGTGCCGGACGATGTACTTCGTCATGTCCATGATGCCCTTCGAGTGGCCGTGCGCCGAGTCGACGACGACCGCGTCGACGCCCGCCGCCGCGAGCTTCTCCATGCGCGAGAGGTCGCCCTTGCCGCCCGAGACCGACGCCGCGACGCGCAGACGGAACTTGTCGTCGCAGTTGTAGGACGGGTTGCGGTTCTCGACGAGGCGCTGCACGTCGGTGAAGCTGTAGAGGCCGACGACGCGGCCCTGGCGGTCGACGAGCGGCAGCTTGCCGACCTTCGCCGCGCGCATCAGATCGTACGCCTTCTTGAGCGTCGTGTTCGGCGCGGCGGTGATCGGCGCTTTTTGCATCACGTCGCGCAGCTTCATCGCATCCATCGGCGCGAAGCGCATGTCGGAGCTCGTGATCATGCCGACGAGCCGCTCCTGGTCGTCCAGCACGGGGAAGCCGTTGAACTTCAGCCCCATGCGCTTCTTCTCGGCGCGCAAGAAGCTGATGTCGTCGTTCTCGTGGAAGCAGATCGGCGTGGCGATGAGGCCGTTCAGGTAGTTCTTCACCTTCGCGACCTGCGCGGCCTGGTCGTCCTCCTCGAGGTTCTTGTGGATGCAGCCGATGCCGCCGGCGAGCGCCATCGCGATGGCCATCGCGCTTTCGGTCACGGTGTCCATCGCCGCCGACATGAACGGGATCTTCATCTGCGTGCGGCTCGTCAGCTTTGTCTCGAGCGAGGTGTCGTCGGGCAGAAAGTCCGCGTACTGCGTGACGAGCGTCACGTCATCGTAGGTCAGGCCTTCATACGGGAAGGTCTTCATGAATGCATCCATGTACTTGTTCATAGCTATACTCCGTTCAAGGGCGCAACGCGTCCCTTACCCGCGCATTATACCAAAAAAAACGGCCGCCGCCAACCGTCGGCCGTCTGGAATTTGAGAAAACGCAGTTTGCCATGATAACGGACACTCTCAACAAAGGCAGATGAGGTTAACGAGGTCAAGAGCAACACGCCGTGCGCGTCGGGGGTAGTCGTCATGGCCTGCAACGTCCCGCCGCGCCCGCGCCGATGCCCAGCACGTCCGTGTAGAACATGAGCTGGAACATCATCATCAGCTGGAACACCAGGTTCGCCGCCCCGTCGCCAAGGCTGTAGCCGACCTTCTCGGAAAATGGAACTTTCATGCGGCAATTATGCCACAACGCGACGCCAAGCCACATAACCCGTTCGGGCTATTTCGCGCACTACGACCAGTCTGCGCACGTCATGCTATAAGTCCGCGGCGGATGCCTATCGCGACAGCTTCCGCGCGGTCCGCGGCACCAAGCGCCTCGAAGAGGTTCTTGAGGTGGTTCTTCACCGTATTCGGGCTGAGATGGAGGATGTCGCCGATCTCGGCATTGGAGCATCCCTTGCTCACAAGCACAAGTATCTCCTTCTCGCGTCCCGTGAGACCGCGCTCCGACTTGCGCGCCTCGTAGACGCTGCGCACACTTTCGGATATCGCGAGTTCGCCCGACATCACGGTCTTCAGCGCGCCGATGATCCGCCCGGGGGTGTTGTCCTTGATCACATAGCCCCGCGCCCCCAGGGTGAGCGCCTGGTAGACGTCTTCCTCGGCGTCGGACATGGACAGCATCACCACCCGCTGGTCGGGGAACTTCGCCCGCACCTCCTTGAGCGCGGCGATTCCACCGGTTCCCGGCATACGGACGTCCAGCAGAAGTATGTCGGGATGCACGCGCTCGACCAGCGGCACGGCGTCCGCTCCGTCGTCCGCTTCGCCGACGAACTTGAATTCCGAATCGGTCATCAGCACGTACTTGATGCCGATTCTGACGACGCTGTGGTCGTCCACTATGGCAACAGTTGTCATATCGCCGAGACCTCCACTTTAACAGATGTCCACTTGTCTTTTGTTTCCCACGAAATCCTCATGCCGTTCCTCTTGGCGCGCTCCCGCATCCCGGCGAGGCCGAAATGCCCCGCCTCGGGACCCAGCGCCATCGCCGCGTCGAACGGCTCGCCGTCGTTCAGCACCCTCAGCACAAAACCGCGCACGCCGTCCCCCGTCAGCGGATCGCTCACAAGCACGATGTTCTTCGCCCTGCCGTGCTTTATCGCGTTCGTCGTCGCCTCCTGCACGATGCCGAGAAGGTCGGAGAAGCGCGCGCCCGGCAGGTGGTCCGGCAGCCCCCTGAGGCGGCACCGCGCGTTGACCTTGCCACGGTCGAGGTGCCGCATCATCTCGCGGAAAACATCCTCGGGCTTGCGGTCGAACATCTCGTCGCAGCGCAGGTTGAAGATCGTCGCCCTGATCTCGGACTTCGCGTGCGCCAGGATGGCCGCCGCGCCCTTCACCGCCTCCTCGACGGCCGGAGGCACTTCCGGCGCGATCGAGAGCGAGCTTTCCATGAGCATCTTCGCGCCTGCGAGATTCTGCTCTATCGTGTCGTGCAGGTCGGCTGCCATGCGCTTTCGCTCGCGGATTACGGCACCCATCCGGTCGCGCTCGCGATTCCCCTTTATAAGCCTTGCGAGGCCAACAGCTGCGCATGCAATCATCAATGCGCAGATGCACCAAAGCGCATAACGCCACCTGCGTGCATTCACGCGGCTTTCCCATTCAGGATCCGGCAGAAAATGGATTTCGCCAGGCGCAGCCACTGCAAACGAAAGCGATTTCACATGCGGCGTCCGGTCGTCCGTCAGCACTTCGGAATAGACCGGCTCGGCCACACCCACGATCCTTGCCATTGGACGCATCGTCTCGGCGTCGGCCAGCCATTCTGGAAGCTTGCCGCGGAAATGAACCCGGCATGTTATGTTGCTTGCCGAAACATACAATTCCGACTCCTCTCCGTCCTCATCGTTGTACACGCGAATAACTCGCGCATTGAAGATGACCCTGCGCCAGGCATAGTCGTTTATGGTCCCTTTCCCGCTGTAGAACTGCCATCGTGCGTAATCGGCAAGGTCAGCATAGAACGGTGCAGGCGGCGCTGCGTGGCCCGTCTTGCGCAAGTCCATGGCATTGAACACGCCGCACCCGTCGATGGCAACCGGGAATCCCAGCACATCAACCGCATCTCCGCACGAAAGCGCGGCCGCGTCCACTGCGTCGACCTTCAACCCGTGCGTCCCGTCCTGAAGATAGAAGAATCCGCCCTTCGCGTCAACAAACGTGACTATGCCGCGCACGAGCTTCGCGTGGCAGTCAGGCGGAGTAGGCGAGTAGGCGGTCAGTTCCGCGACGGACGTCGCATCCCGGGAAAAAGGCGAAGGCGGAGGCTCTTTTGCGATGGCGATGTCATCAGGGGAGGCGACCTCCATCTGCACGCCATTGAATTCCGAACGGATGTTGAAGGCTGACATTGCGCAGCCGCAGACTTCAAGCTCCGCGTCGATGAACCTGCGCCATTGCGCCGATTCTCCTTCGACATGGGCGGTGAAGCGTCCGTACGGTGTCGCGATCACGAGCTGCACGACGCGGCGTCCCGAGCCGCTGCGCCGCGCCGGCATCTCTCGCACGCCGCAAAGAACGCCCTTCAGCTTGACGCGGGCGTTGTCAAGGACTCCGTGATCAAGTTCGTAAAGCATCCGCTCGCGAAACGGCGGCAGGTCGAGCGAGCCGATTCTCCGCATCGTCTTCGCCCAGATTCCCGGCGCAAAGGAGAGCGGCGTCGACACACCCTTCACTTCGAGGATGTCGCCGGATTTGATTGCATCCGCGGCCTCTGCACCCTGGAAGTAAATGCCGCGCTCGTCCAGTCCGTCGAGGCCCGCCAGTACTCCGGCGCCGCTGCGCCAGTCGACGACCTGCGTGACGACGCCCGTCGCGCAGACATTGCGCGACGCGGCGGCCTCAGCGCGCGTCATCGACGCAACGTCGGAGATTGTCAGTGCGGCAATCGCGAGGCATAAAACCATAGGCAATCCCTACGTCATAGGATGACAAGGATCAATCCCTTGACTTCTGCTGTAAGGCTGACAGTTGTTTCGCCTTTCACTGCTGCCCAACGCCCACGCTCGCCAACCGTTGTGAACGGTGTGCCGGCAACGTTCACATCGCCCGAAAGCGTTCCGTTCGGAACGGAAAGGAGCGTTAACGATTTTCCTCGCATGCTTGCGGGTGACGGGAGATCTTCAGGATTCGTGATCGCGAGAGTGAACGCCGACAGATCGCACACCCCGCCGTTCGAAAGCGTCAGTCCCGGCACGAAGCACGCCAGATCCGCTCCGCTTCCTGTTACAGCCACCCTCTGCGAAAGAGTCGGCGCGTTGCTTATGTTCATGTTGCCGATTTCCGCCGGTCCGTCCTGAAATTCAAACAAGAGCACTGCATCTGCCACTCCGAAATTGAAGGCCGCGGCGTTCGTGAAGTACGAATCAGCGCTCTCGAACGTGACACGCGTTCCCGCCACCTCGTCAACGAACACCTGCGAACCTGTAAAGCCGCTGTTGTCGCCGGAGAACGTTACATCGCGGCGGATCTTTAGAAAGCCGTCACCGGAAATATCGGACGCGACACGTAGCGGATAGTTTTCGGACGACATCAGCCAGCAGTCGCGCAGATATGAATAGGTGTAGGCGGGCAGTTCCAGTTTTGCGACGGCGATATCGACATTCGCCGCGTCCGACTTGAGTCCAAAGCGTTTCATCACGAGCGTACCCGCGCCGAAAACTCCTTTCCTGAGAAGCATCTGCTTTCCGCCGTCGGCCGAATTCGCCGTGCGGAACTGGACGGACACACCTAGCGGAACGACAACCGCCGAAACGGTCACCTGCGCGGTGAATGCGACATCGCCCACATTGTAGCCGAAATAGGCGAGGCTATCTGCGCCCGGTACGTTTCCGTTCTTCCAGTTGGAAGTCGAATGAAACAACGTATCTTCGTCGCCCTCTTCTCTTGTGTCGATCCAGACGCAGACATTGTCGACCAAAGCGTATGTCCCACCGCTTTTCGAAATCGTGTACAGCGATTCATCCTCGCCGACAGCCGCCTTGACGACAACACGGTCGAGATTGTCGTCTTCCACAAACGCAAGTCCAGATGGAAGAACCGGCGTCGCGCCGGCATCGAAAGACAGCTGTATAAAACCGCCGCGAGGTCCGATCTGGATGTCTCCGCTGTAGTCATTTGCAAGAACTATCGTGCCGCCGTCAAGAACTATCGAGCCGACCGAGACACCCGTAGGCAACGTTGCAGGAGCGAGGGAACCGCCGACGACGGACAGTCTGTCGATGCGGCAACGACTTGCCGACGTCAGCTCCGCATTCCCTCCGTTCCACTCCAGATTGCAGACGACTGCAGCATCGCTTTCCAGCTGCATTTTTCCTTTCAGAACGGTCTCACCCGCCAGCGTTACATTGTTGTAGACCCTCAGATAACCCGTTACGATGACATCCGAATTCACGATCATGCGCTTTCCCGAAGTGGTTCCGCCATCAAACCAGCTGTCGTAGCTTCCATTGGCGACCACTTCGATCTTCGCGACCGATATATTGCATGTGTCGTAATTCGAGTAGTCCGCATGGATGCCCACCCGGTTTAGGCTTAGCGTCCCTTCGCCGTTCATCGCCTGAACAAGAAGACGCTGCCCGGTCGGCGCGGAATCGGCGCGCTGGAACGTTGGCGAAACATTGGCACCGACAACAATATTGGAAACGACAGTCGTCCCAGTCTCCGCCTTGAACTTGATAAGGGAGGAATTAGTGATTACTGCCGTCTGCCACGCCTCCGGCGTCGCGGAATCCCACACGTCGCTATCAGTCCAGCTCATGTTGTTCTTGCCAAGCCATGTGACTTCAAACGTCGCCTCGTCGGCGCGGACGGACTGCATAGCTGACAGCACCAACGCAGCGAATAATGCGGCTGACAACATTTTTGCTTTCATGCAATTTGCACTCATACGGCTTTCTCCTATGGTTTTGAATTCCGCGATGATTTTACCAAAAATCGGCGTCGAAATCTATAGCCCATTCGGGCCATTGGACTTATGCGCCACGGCTCGCAGGGCGAGACGGTCGAGAACAACGCCAGGATCGACCGCTGTAATCCGAATGCGGTTTACGCCAGGGCGAAGGTGCTCGCTTTTGACGAATGCGCGCACAAAGCCGTCCTGCACCGCCGCGACAGGAAACGCCGCTAGCCTTCGCATCCGCCGCATCGACCCAATCCACGGACGCGATGCCATCGCCGCCAGCCGTAGCGTTGAGCCAGTGACGTTTATCGCCTGGTGCCCCGATTTCGAACTCGACAGGAGCGAAGCGCAGAGAGGCCGGCGCAGTGCGTGCGGCGTTGGACAAGGCGGGGAAAACCATAGGCGTGATGGATTCTCTGATTGCCGCTAATGCGATTGTCGAAGGTTGCACGCTCGTGACGAACAATACAGCGCACTTTTCAAGAATAGATGGCCTTCAAATTGTCAACTGGACAACGTAAAGCAGTCCCACGGCTTCCCCACGGGGGTCCGTCGCCCAAAGAAAAAGGCCGCCAGCAAAGAGGGAGGAAACACTGGCGGCCTGCGCTTTACAGCGCTAAAATAGTCTACGGTCTTCTTATTACTACTTGGTCGGCACTACTTCCGCACAGAGCTTCACATACGGACCGCCGGTTGACAGCGCTTCCGCCGAAGCCGCAACAGCACCGCCGCTCACAGTAGCGGATCCAACATTCGTCCAGTTGACCATGTCGCTCGACGACTTGAGCGAATAGTTGACAGCAAGCCCATCAACCTCTCTCGCGGAAGAATT
Organism: Kiritimatiellia bacterium; assembly: GCA_017463935.1. GTDB lineage: Bacteria > Verrucomicrobiota > Kiritimatiellia > RFP12 > UBA1067 > UBA1067. The sequence continues at coordinate 29,222 of JAFUEM010000022.1, read as the reverse complement.
GCCAATATCAAAGGTAAACGAGAAATTGTCTTCGCTCACGCCTACAGCTAGGCTTGGGACAGTATCGTCGGTGAACATGGGATACCCGATCATATACGCCTGGATGCCGTTGATGCCGTGTGAGTTGGGCGTATTAAGCTTCGCCTCGCGTTCCGCTGCATCACCGTCCAACCATTGATTGAGATCAGGATTGGCAGTAACCATGGTTGTGAAAGCCTTGTTATTGCCGCCATTGTTAAGCGTCAGCGTGCGTTTGGCGGATGCCGCAGTCTCCGTGGCGTCTCCTGCCTCGACATACACCTTGGCAACGGATTCCTCATCGTCAAACGTGAACCTACCTCTATGCGTGACGTCGCCGCCAAGGGTCCAGTTCGGGTTCTCGTGCGAAAACGCTTCCGACGAGCCGATGCTGGCTCCGGCCTTGACGGTCACGTTGACATCGGCATCGTCGTCATTGTTGTTCTCGCCCGTGAACTCCACGCGCCCCCCTTCAACGACGAGGCTGTGCGCCTTCGTAACGCCATAGACGAGAGTGCCGTCGCCGACTTTCTTGATGGTCAGGTTCGCGCAACCGTCGGTCGAGTTGTCGTACCCCTCGGAATCCTGCGCACAGGTGCGAACTTCGAAGCCGTCGCCGTACCAGGTGTCGCGAATCGAGCCGCTCTCGACTTCAAGAGTAACCTCGGCGCCGTACTTGACGACGAACGCCGCGCCCCAGCTCTCGCCAATTGTCACGTTGCCCAGGCATGCCGTGCCTTCGGTGAAGCCGATGAAGGCCTTGCCGTAGAATTCAAACGTGGAAGCGTTCGGGAAGAACGATACATTACTGTTGAAGTGGCGATCGGTTGTTCCTTCGCTGCCAGCGGAGAAGACCACGCGGCCGGCAAAGCCAGAATTATCGCCGGACAGCGCGAGGCGGTTGTACATGTGCAGGAAGCCGCCGCCCGTGATGTCGGAGCCGATTGCAAAAGGCGAGCCGCTTGAGGGGCCGGTTATTTTCGTGTCGCGCCACTGGTCGTTGTTCTCGAACGGCAAGATTTCGAGCTCAGCGCATTCGACGCTCGCACCTTCCGCACCGACAAGCTCGACATGCTGCAGCCGGAGCGTTCCGTCGCCTGTCACTTTCTTCTGAATCGTGACGACTGGCAAATTGCCGCCATGCCACCATACATCGCCGCTCGTGCAGCGGTACCTCAGCGACACTTCGGCGCCCGTTCCAACCGTAAGCGTGGAAATCGCGGGGAGGACGACATCCTGGTCGATTATGACGTCGGCGGAGTAGTTGAATACGACAGCCTGACCAGCCGTAGGCACAGCGCTGTAGAGCCAGTTCCCGGCGGTATTCCAGTTAGAGTCGGCGCCGCCGCCGATCCAGGTGACGGTATCGCCGGGCACGAGTTCGACGAAGGAATAGGCTTCGCCTGTTTTCGTGATCGCATACTTCTTCTGCGCATCGCCGGAAGCGTTCTTCACGACGGCGACGACTTTTGACAGGTCGGCGTCGTTGCCGAATGTCAGTCCGGACGGATACGCAGGTGTTCCACCCGCGGCAAAATCGGCGTCGCTTATCGTAAGCGCAATATATCCGCCGGAAAGAACGCCGAGCGACAGACCACTGGCAGGCAATGCCGTTCCATCACCGACGCTCATCGTGCCGCCATCGAGGACAAGGCTGCCGAGCGTCACGCCCGTCGGCAATGCAGAATACGAAAGAGTGCCGGAACGGACCGTGAGTCTTCCAACAGTGCCTTTTGAAGCCGAATCAATTGTCGCATCATCTCCTGCATACACAAGATTGTTTACGACAACCGCCTCATCCACCATCAGCAGCTTGCCAGCCAGCATCGTTTCCCCCGCAAGCGTCGTCTGCTTGTATACCTTTAGAAACCCATTGACCGTGATATCCGAGTTCACGACCATTCGCTTGCCGCTTGCGGAGCCTCCATCAAACCAGCTGTCATAATTGCCGTTGGCGACTGCTTCAATCTTTGCGACAGATATGTTGCAGGTGTTGTAATTCTGGTAATTGGCATGGATGCCCACCCGGTTGAGCCTTAGCGTCCCTTCGCCGTTCATTTCCTGGACACGAAGGTGCTGTCCGATATTCGTGGAATTGGCGCGCTGGAACGTTGGCGAAACATTGGCACCGACAACAATATTGGAAACGACAGTCTCCCCAGTCTCCGCCTTGAACTTGATAAGGGAGGAATTGGTTATTATTGCCGTCTGCCACGCCTCCGGCGTCGCGGAATCCCACACTTCGCTATCAGTCCAGCTCTTGTCGTTCTTGCCAAGCCATGTGACTTCAAACGTCGCCTCGTCGGCGCGGACGGACGTTATGGCCGTCAGTGTCAACGCGGCAAACAATGCGGTTGGGAAAATATTTGCTCTCATGCGAGAATTCCTTCTATTTGAATTTTCAAAATGATTTTACTAAAAATCGGCGTCGAACTCTATAGTCCATTCGGACCATTGGACTTATGCGCCACGGCTCGCAGGGCGAGACGGTCGAGAACCACGCCTGGATCGACCGCCGTAATGCGAATGCGGTTTACGCCAGGGCGAAGGTGCTCGCTTTTGACGAATGCGCGCACAAAGCCGTCCTGCACCGCCGCAGACCTGCCCGGGCCGTTCTCGTCGCTTGAACCGTCGGAGTGCGGAACCTCCACAACGATCGACTCGCCGGAAGAGTTGACCGAGACAGCGACCCTGAGCCTGAGACCGGGATAAAGCCTGTAGTCCGGCAGGAACTGCAGCACAAGCTCGTCCGGCGCACCCTCGCCCTTCCATTCCAGCTCGTACTCCAGCCAAGCGCCTTCGCCAACGCCATCGACCACAGGCAGGAGCGCCATCGCACGCGATGATATTCCAAGTCCCGCGACAGCCTTCCACGCGCCGCCGCGCCCGGAAACGCCGCTAGACTTCATATCTGCCGCGTCCACCCAATCTCCGGGCGCAATGCCGTCACCGCCGGCTGTCGCATGAAACCAGTGACGTTTATCGCCCGGTTCCTTCCACGGCCACTGCATCTGCGACGCCCAGTTGTTTCCGCCCGGACACCACCATTCCTTCGCATCGAGCGTATCAAACCAGAACCTGCGCCATTTGCCGCCGAAAAGCTCGTCGTATCGCGCCGTCAACGCTGCGAGACGCGGCCTCAGGCGTTCGCAAGCACTTTCTTCAAGTGCGTCACTGGCCATGAAAGCAAGGCCCGCCTCCGACATGAACCTCGCCTGGTAGCCGACCGCCTCATACCATGAATCGCGCCAGCCCGGCGCAAGAAGCGCCTCTATCGCGGCGTCTTCGCGCGCAAGCGCCGCATAGTCCGCAGCAAGCGCCGCCTTCTCCGCATCCGTCAGCTTCGCAATCCACTGCCGGCACATCAGCTCGGGCTTGCGGATTGTGCCCAGCCGGTAGTATTCGGACAGATGCGCGGCGACACGTTGCGCGAGCGACACCTGCGACGCGCCGAGAAAACGTCGCGCCCATCCTTCAAGGAAGCGCGTCTGCGCGTCGGCGCCCCACGCCTCCGGCGCCCACGCAAACCGCGCATATGCGTCTATAGCGATGTCCGCGGGCTTGAAGTCGCCGACATTCATGACCCAGACCTCTCGCGCATTGTTCGCCGCGCACTTCGCTGCCAGCTCATACCAGATGAATCCAGGCGCGGTCGTGCAAACATGAGTGTAGGAGTGCGGTCCGCCGAAATACGAAACGTGCCAGTAGATGCCGCCCGGATGCGACGCGGCGCAAGGTCCGCCCAGCCGACGGACATAGCCGAAATTGTCGTCCACCCACACGATCGACGTGCTTTCGGGAACGTTCAAGCCGCTGTCATAAATCGGCAACACTTCCTTGTAAGGTATGAATATCGTCGAAGGCGGCGCGTCATGGCGCGGCGCGACATATTTTGCGAGCATGTTCGTCTGGACGGCGAACACGGATTCCATAAGAGCCACCTTGGACGACGCGTCTCCCGCGCCCTTCATGGGCTCGTCGTGGGTGCCGCGGATGCCGAGCGTCCACTGCGCCTCGCAACCGCCGTAATGCTCCGCCGCCCATCGCCAATATTCATCGATGTTTGCCTTGTTGGTCGCATAGTTCCACTCTCCTTTCGCTCCCCTGTCCCAATACACGTTGTTTCGCAACATTGGTTCGCAGTGGGAAGTGCCGATGACAATACCCATGTCGGCGGCGAGTGCCATGTTCTCATCGCGTGCGACGAACTCGTATCCGCCGGGGTGCATGGCCGGCCAAAGCAGATTGAGGCGCAGACGCAGCATCGCCTCGAAAAGCTTTTCATATGTCTTCGCGCCGATGGACTTTGAACCGTCGGCCTCGAAATTCTCCTTCACCCACGGCATAAGACCCCAGTCTTCGTCGTTTATGAAAAGCCCGCGGTATTTAACACCTGGAGGGGCGATTTCAAAACATTCTTCAGGAAGCGCGAACTCTCGCGGTTCGACGGGCACGTCATCAAGCCAGTGGAAAGCATTGACGCCGAGCTCTTCCGAAATCGCATAGAGCCCGAAGACCGTGCCGCGCGCGTCACTGCCCGTAACCGTCCAGACACCATTGGAATAGGTGCGCACGCTCGCCTCCCAGCGTCCGTCGGGAACGGTTCGCGCGACGATCCGGCGCGTATCCGCTCCGTGGCCGGGACACGCACGGTCCAGATCTGCCCTGAGACCTGCGGCGGCACGGCGGACGCACTCAGGCTCGCCCGCCGCGACCTCCACTGTTATTGCGCATGCTTGCGACGACAGCAACGCCGCAGCTGCTGCAGCGATATGCACTGTTCTTATGTTCATGGTTTCTCCACCTTCCACTGACGTTCGTCTTCGCCCGCGAACGGGACATTGCCCTGCTGGAGCTTTGCGCCTGACTCAGGCTTCTCAGGCTTCACGTCATAGCCGGTTGCGACGGGTGCGATGCGGAAGAATCCCTTCTCGCTCCCAGGGCGCAGCAGCCAACGCTGGTTGCGCGAGGGACTGTCCCAGCCATACCACACGACGTTCACCTTGTCGCTTCCGAAGAATATGCGGTTCAGCAGTCCGTTTGTCCCTTTGTGGACGAACCTGTACTGCCCGGCACCTAGGTTTTCAACCTTCCAGCTGTGGGCGTCATCTTCGGCATCGGCGTTCTGGAAAACGGATCCGTCCGCAGCGAGGGAAAGCCCGCTCGCCTTGTTCACGATATGGTAGACACCATCCGCAATCGGTCCTGCCGCGCGAGGAACGACATTGAGCCGTTGCATTTTCGACTTGCCGCTAACGCGCTTGACACTCAGAACGCCGCGTCCAAACGGCAGAAGCACCGTCTTTACCACATTAGTCTCGCCCGGCTCTATTTCCAGTCGCAGCGGCTTGCCGCCTTTAAACGCGACGGAGAATGCACCGCCCTCATCCGAGGCCGTACATGAGAGATTCAGCTTGTAGTAGCCAGGCTCGCGCACCAGCAGGACGAACTTGTTGTCCCCGCAGTGTTTCGGGCTCAGTGATGCGCCCTCTGCAATGCGCTTCTCGCGCCACAATCCAACTTCAAACGCCCTTCCTCCGTCCGTTATCAGTTTTTGCGCCTTTGGCCAATCGCCGAAATCCGGCTTCCACGCGATTCCGGCGAGTTCCGTGGGAGTCTTGAAACGCAGCGCATCCGTAACGTCCAGTCCCCACGGAGCCGGCGGGACATACAGGAACGAAAGCCACGAGACGCCGACCTCTTCGAGAAATCCCGTGAGCTCGCAGTCGTTGCGTCCGAGCTTGTTGTCACCGCCCCACTCGGTGCTGTAGTACTCCGTCATGAACATCGGATAGCCTGCCTCAAGAACTCCCTTGCAGGCGTCGATCGTACCGAGCGATCCGGCGTAGCCGTGGAAAGCGATGGCCGTATTCGACCAAACCTCTTTTTCGTCGACGGCTACAAGTTTGTTGAACTTCGCGACGTCGGCAAGGATGTCTTTTGAATTGTTCCCGTGCGTCTGCGAATAGCTGAAGACAAGGATGGGCGTCTTGGGCGCAAGTGAGCGAATGAGCTTCCAGCACTCCGCGTTCATCTCGACCGCGCCCGTCGGATTCGCCTTGTCGCTGGAATATGGAGGGCCCCACTTCACGGGTTCGTTGTGGATTTCGTAGATGACGTGCGGCTCGTCGGCGTACCGCGGCGCGTAGAACTTCCAGAAATCGAGCGCCCACGCCTTGTTGTGCTTGCCGGGATCGTTGCCGATCGTCATGATGTAGTAGAGGCCCAGCTCCTTCGTGAGCTTGACCGCCGCGTCGATTTTCTCGACGTTGTATCCCGGTGCGCGCGCGCCCTCCGCGGGATACTTGAGAGCGCAGCCTTCGGCGTATTCGTGGACGGCGTTGAGGCCGAGCTTTCTGATCTTCTCCAACCCTTCGCGGTTCGGAGAATACGAGCATCCCCTCAGCATGGTGCCACGGTCGCTTACCAGCGTCCTGCGCGCTTCATCCATACGCGGACGTCCGCGTTGCGCGGCCTGAAGCGATGCGCAAGTAGCCAAAGCCACGGCAAGAATTGCGATCTCGCATGTTCTAGTCATTTCGGCACCGCCTCTCCTTCTGCCGCGCGCACAGCGTAGAGTCCGACAGTGGCGCCGACGAATCCACCAGCGTGCTGCGTGGTGAGCAGGTCCGCGCTCTCGTCACCTCCGATGCTCGTCCACACACCGCCGGCCTGGCGCCACCAGAAGCGGAGAGTCTCGTCGCGTCCCTCGATGCGGAGCGAAACATCACGAGCTGCACGAAGCGCCGTAGCGACGACTCGCCGCCCCTTCCTGTCATGGCGCACGAGAGTGACGATATCGCGTCCATCGCCATCCCTTGCAAGGCCAAGTTCGACATGGTTGTTCTCGTTCTGGACGAGCGCCAGCCCTGCGAAATCGTCAGTGGCCCTTGCATCGAATTCAAGCGTCGTCTCGACATCGAAACTGCGGCTCGATATCCAGCGGCAGAGGTAACTCGGGTTGCCGCGTCCGTCGAGCGTCTCCGGGCGAGCCTCAATCTCCATGCCCGGCCTTCCGCCGACGGCGCTGCGGTACCAGAAATCATCAGGCGTCCGCAGCTGGATCCAGCGCGGGTCGACCCTGACGCTTTCGAACCTGTCGACGAAGACGCGATTGCCCGTCTGCACCTCACCTTTCGCGTCTCGACCGGCGCGGACCTGCCACGGCATCCTGTCCACGACGGGCGGAACGCACTTCCCCTGCTCGAGGATGACCGGCTGACGGTCGTTGCCCTCGCCGATCCACTTGACGGGGAGGAGGAACGTGCTTCGTCCGGTAGGCGTGTTGTCTCCGTTGCCGGTATTTTTGTACGTCCGTGTGCCGAGGAACACCGCCATCCATCCGCCGTCAGGCGTATCGACGAGATCGGCGTGTCCGGCGCAGCAGACGGCGTGGGGGCGTCCGTAGCCGATGTCGCGCTGCGTCAGTATCGGATTGACATTGCACGGCGTATACGGGCCTTCCACATCATCCGACCTGTAGACGACTTCGCTGTGTCCGTAGTTGGTTCCGCCTTCCGCAGTCATCAGATAGTACGTGCCGTCGATCTTGTAGAGATGCGGACCCTCGCACCAGATCGGATTGCGCTCTGGATGGACGCCTTTGTTGACGAGTATCCTCTCGTAGCCTTCGACAAGGGCGTCTTTTTCCAGGTCGTATTTGCGCATGCGGATCGTCCGGTGCCCTGGATAGTCCTCCCTGCCGCCGGGAGCTACGTCGTTATGGACGATATACGCCGTCTTCGCGTCCTCGAAGTAGATCGCCGGGTCAATCTCAGGCACAGCCACTTTGATCGGCTCGCTCCACCCGAGATAGGGATCCTTTGACTTGAAAATCATCGCTCCGCCGGCACCCATGACGGACACAATGGCGTAGAACGTGTCGTTGTGGGGATTGTACTTTATGTCAGGAGCGAACACGCCCTGCGACACATCGAGCCCTGGCTTCATGTCCAACTGGCTCTTGCGCGACTGTATGTATCCGCAGAAATCCCACTTCACGAGATCGGTTGAATGCCATACGGGAATCCCCGGGAAATATCCGAACGAGCTGTTCGCAAGATAGTAGTCGTCGCCCTTGCGCGTGACGGACGGATCGGGAGCCATGCCGTCGATTATCGGGTTGCGATACTGGCGCGTCGGGTCGCAGGGAGGCAGTTCGTCCTTGCCCTCAAGTCGGAACGACTTGAAAAGCGCAGATCTTGCATTCGTGACTTCCGGCGCGGCGACAGCGCCCTTCCACTCGCGCGCAAGTTTCTCCACGGCCTTGGCGCAAGGCTTGATCCGGCAGTCCTTGTCAAAGAATAGCGGATAGTCGGTGCGCCCGGGCATCGGATAGTCGTTGAGCCACGTCGTGCGGTCCGTAACGCCCCATAGCGTCACGCGGTCCATCGCGTCGGCGTTGCGCAGATACATCTCGAAAAGCGCGCAGTAGCGCTTCGCCTGCGCCTCGAGCGCAGATTCTGGAACGCCGTCGCGATATGGGTTGAACTTCTCCTGGTAGTCGTGGAGCTTCTGGATGTCGGCGGACATTCCCCATGCGCTCGGAAGCACGCTCACGTCCAGCTCGGTGACAGCGGCCTTAAGCCCTTCTGCGGCGACACGGCGTATCGTGCGCTCATAGTCTTCTGGCGCTGGCCCGCCGAGGGAATTGTGGCTCTGGAGTCCAATCGCATCGATCCGTATCCCCTTGGCGCGAAATTCGCGCACCATGCGGATGATTCCGTCGACCTTCTTCTGGTTGAACATATTGAAGTCGTTGTAGTAGAGTTCCGCATCCGGGTCGGCCTCATGCGCGAAGCGGAACGCAAGCTCGATGAAGTCCTCGCCGATTCCGTCGCGCCAGGGTGACGGATGGAGATTGCCTGAGTCGTCAAAAGCCTCATTCACGACGTCCCAGCCATGGACGCGCCCCTTGTAGCGTCCGACGACCGCGTGGATGTGCGTACGCATTCTCGCGATCAGCGTCTCGCGGTCGGCCTTGGAACCATCGGCGTTTTTGAAGAACCAGTCGGGCGTCTGGTGGTGCCACACGAGGCAGTGTCCGATGATCTTCATCTTGTTCTTCTCGCCGAAGGCTACGAACGCATCGGCGGAATCCCAGTGGAACTCTCCTTCGCGCGGCTGCACGCGCTCGGGCTTCATCTCGTTCTCGGCGGTGATGGAGCTGAAGTTGGCGGCGACGAGATCGGACTCCGCGTTCGGGGTCTGTTCGTACACCCACTTGCCAAGAGCTGCGCCAAGGCGGAAACGGCCCGTGTAGGCGTCCTTGATGCCGCCAAAGGCGGAAGCTGCCGAAAGGCAGGCTGCGGTGACTAGTAATTGCGTTTTCATGATCATATTATACTACATCCAAACAGACGGTCACCATGACCCAAAAGAGCCATTACTCGTGCTCAGCGCAGGTGAAGCGGAAGTAATCTACGTCTATGCAGCCGCCGCGGGCCTTCGTTGCGTAGTTGAAAATCGCAAAACGCGTGCCGACGAAAAAACGCTGCCAATCGAAATGCATCCCGACGCGCGGACCGATCCGGCGCCACGACTTCCCGTCAAGGCTTCAATCGAGCTCCGCCCAGTCCTGGCCGGGATGGAAGTCGGCGTATATCACCGGGTTGCGGTATTTCGGCCGTTCGCAACCTGGCTTTCCGACGCCCGCACAAACGGATATGGCCGCAAGAAACACTGAGGAAACGACAATCAACGTCTTCATGGTCAGAGAGGCTTGACTTTAAGGGAACGGAGCCAGGTGCGGCCGCCCGAGGGCGCGCTGTCGTGGTGAAAGAGCCACCATTTGCCTTCAAACTCGCAGATTCCGTGATGAGTGGTCCAGCCAACCTGCGGTTCGAGAAGCCGCCTGCGGTAAGTGTAGGGGCCGTAAATGCTGTCGCTTGTCGCCTCGCAGATGTAGTGAGTATCTCCGGTTGACCATGTAAAGTGGTAAATGCCGTCGCACTTATGGATCCAGCTCGCCTCGAAGAAGCGCCTGTCATGGTCGCCGGCAAGAAGCGCCTTGCCATTCTCGTCGAGTATCACAAGGTCGCGGGGAGACTCTGCAAAGGTGTGCAGTGAAGCGTCGAGACGGACGATTTTCGGGCAAAGGGCGGGTTCTGACGCGAGCGGCTCTAGAGCCGCGCGATTGTTGACAGGCAGACGATCCTCCGCTGCGCGATAGACGGCGACATTGTCGCGATAGCGCTGAAGCTGGCCTCCCCACAGTCCGCCGAAAGCGAGATAGACGCTTCCATCGTCATCTTTGAATGCGCACGGGTCGATGGAGTAGCTGCCGGGAATTGGCTCGGGATCGGGGATGAACGGACCCTCCGGCTTGTCTGATACGGCCACGCCGAGCCTGAATACGTCGCCCTTATCCTTGGCGCTGAAATAGAGGTAGTATTTGCCGTCCTTTTCCGCGACATCGCTATCCCACAGCTGACGCTTCGCCCAGGGAATGTCTGAAATGCGAAGCGCGAGGCCGCAGTCGGCAGCGGTTTCTTGCGACATCGAATCCATTCGCAGGACATGATAGTCAACCATGTCGAAATGGTCGCCGTTGTCACGCTCCGGAATGCCGCTTTCGCGATCGTGGGAAGGATATATGTAGAGCTTGCCGCCAAAGACGTGCGGAGCCGGGTCTGCCATGTAGTCTGACGGGAACAAATATCTAGCCTCGCTCATTTCGAGTTCCTTTCCTCTATTTCACGGTTTATTTTGTCGACGACTTCATCTGTCAGCGGATATTTCAATATGATCAACATCGCGACCCCAAGAAGGGCGGCCGGCATGACACACACCAGAAAGCGTATGCCTTCCTGCGCAAGAGGCGTTTGGCTTTCGAGCCCGTTCATGAAATAGGCGCCTGCGGCATTGCCGACCGACATCATGGCAAACGCCGTCACAAAGAAGAGCGCGAGTATCCTGAGCGGGGCGTTCCTGCGGAACTCAAGCCAAAGATCGCTGACCCTGACTTGATCGGTCGCTTGGACGTCCATCACGACGCGCTCCTTTGTCTGTGTGAAGCAGAATACGAGAAGCGCGAACGCGACGAGCGAAAAGACGAGCATCGCGAGGAACCAGGCGCCAGGATCGGGAGCAAGAGCCGGTTTTTCGGCGGCGGCGGCCTTGTAGCCCGTCCAAGCGAGAACTGCGCCCGGCACGACTCCGCCCAAGGCCATTCCGGCCTTGTAGAATATGCCTGTCAGAGCGCTGACGATTCCCGATATCCGCTTGCCGGTCTGGTATTCCGAATAGGATATCACCTCTGGCACAAGCGCCCACATGTAGCCCGTCGCGACAATCACGCCAGACGATTTCACGAACTGCGCGGCGTAAACCCATCCAAGATGATCTTCAACGCGTCCGAGCCTGCTGATGATATAGAGTGCCGCCATTCCGGCGATGGCGACCGAAAGAAACACGACGAACAAGCCGCGCTTGCCGAGCGTGCGCCGCATTGCAGGCACGAGCGGCATGAACACGAACGAAGGAAGCGACCCGAGCCCCATGAAAAGCGCCATTTTCCACGGCAGCGCCTCGCTCTTGGCGAGCGCCGCGACGAGAAGAGGAACTCCCGCCGAAACCGCAAGACCGCCGACGTTCGCCATGAACATGCGCGTGCTGGTAAGTATTGTCACTTCGTCGGTATCGCGGGAAAGCGACGAATTGAGCGCGCCGTAAGGAACGTTGACAAGCGTATAGAGCATCGAGAGGCCGACGTATGTGACAGACGCATATATCGTTTTCACTATTCCGCCCGAATCCCCGAACGGATTCCAAAAGCACAGAATCCCCAAGACGGCGAGCGGAAGTCCCGCAAGGATGAGATACGACCTGTATTTTCCCCAAGGCGGGTTGTGCTGATCGACAAACGCGCCGACGAGCGGGTCCCATAAAACATCCACTAGCCGCACCACGAGAAACATCGTCGCGGCGGTTCCGGGCGCAAGGCCGAATATATCTGTGTAGAAAAACAGCAGATACATGCTGATCGTCTGATAGATCAGGTTTTGCGCGAGGTCGCCTCCTCCAAAGCCGATGCGAACGAGCCAGCTTAAACGATCTTTGCCCTTGGTATCGCCTTTCATAAATGTTTCTCCCGGCCTTGATGGTTTTGAGCCCTTAGCGGCAATCCGATTTCGTTGTGGCGTAGAGCCCTACGACAGAGCCGACGAATCCGCCGGCATAATCGGTCGTGAGTATCTTCGCGTCTTCTGCGCCGCCGATGGGATTCCAGCGCTTCCCGTCAAGGCTCCACGAAAAGCGAACAATCTCGTTTTTCGCCTCGGCCTTGAGCATGACCGCGCCATCCTTCGGCAAAGCGGCCGATGCGACGGTTTCCCGGCCGTTCTTGTCGCTCTTGTAAAGCGAAACGCTCTGCTTGGCATCCGCGCCGGCCGTCACGCCGAGCACGTAGTTGCACTGCTCGTTCTGGTAGAGCGCGAGCCCGGCCAAGTCATCGGGCGATTTTGCGTCGAACTTCACCGCGACAGACACCGAGAAAACGCTGCCCTTCACCCAACGGCACAACAGGCTGGGATTACCCTTGGAGTAGATCGACACGGGTCTTGCTTCGATTTCAAGTCCGGCGCGTCCATTCACAGCTGCGCGGTACCATATTTCCTGCGGCGTTCTCGCCTGAAACCACATTGGATCGATTGCAGCCGTTTTGAAGTCGTCGCGGTCAACGGAGCTTGCCTTGCCGCGTTTCGAGAGCTGCGTTTCCACATGGACTCCCGACTTTGGCGCGTTGAGAACCATTGGCACGCGCTTGCCTTTTTCGAGGATGATCGGCTCTCGTGTGTCGCCCGCGCCAATCCACTTTACGGGAAGAAGGAATGTGCTGCGACCTGTCGGACACCAATCGCGACCTTGGACGCGATACGGCAGGACGCCCAGAAACACGGCCCACCATTCGCCTTCGGGCGTGTCGATGATGTCGGCATGGCCCGCGCACGTAACCTCGGCGTCCTTTATGTCGCGCTGGGTGAGAATAGGATTTACGGGACACGGCTTGTAGGGTCCTTCGATGTTCTCCGAACTCCAAATGACCTCGGAATGCCAGCCGGCCGTCCCGCCTTCCGCCGTCATCACGTAATATCTGCCGTCGATCTTGTAGAGATGCGGGCCTTCGCACCAGATCGGCTTCTCTTCAGGACGGACGCCTTTGTTGATGATTATGCGCTCGGTGTCTGGCACGACTTCATCCTTGACGAGGTCGTATTTGCGCATTCGCACCGTGCGATGGCCGTCGTATTCGGGCCTGTTGTCCGGCGCGTCGTCGTTGTTGAGTATCCATGCCGTTTTGTCATCGACGAAGTACAGGCTCGGGTCGATTCCTCCGACCGGAACCTTTATCGGCTCGCTCCAGCCGAGACGCGGATTCTTCGTCTTGTAGATGACATTGCCTCTATCGCCGATAACGGTTACTATAAGGTAGAAAGTGTCGTTATGCGGGTTGTATTTGATATCCGGCGCGAATACGCCCTGCGAAAGGCCGACGCCGTCTTTGAGCCGCAGCTGGCTCGAACGCGCCGCGCAGTAGCCGCAAAAATCCCAATCGACGAGATTTGTCGAATGCCACACCGGAATTCCAGGATAGTAGCTGAACGAGCTGTTGGCGAGGTAGTAGTCGCCGCCTTTGCGTGTTATCGAAGGGTCTGGCGACATCCCCGCCAAAATAGGATTGGCAAATGTTCCCTCAGTCGTTGCGGCGAGAGTCTTTGGGTTTTCCGCCGACATTTCAAAGCGCCTGAAGCGCGCGATACGTGCATCGCGGCGCTTTTCGCCTTCCGGCGGGACCTTTCGAGCCGCTTCCGCAACTCTCCTGGCGCACGGCTTCATCTTGCCGTCGCGCCCAAAGAAGAGCGGATAATCCGTGCGATCTCTCATCGGAAAATCATTTAGCCAGCTGCCGCCGTCTTCGACGCCCCACAGCGTTACGCGATCGACAACGTCCGAATGCTTCAAAAGGACGTTGAAGAACTCTTCGTATCGATCGGCGAGCTTTTCCTGCATTTCGCCGGGCAGTTTCCCGTCCCTCCAAGGATTGAATTTCTCGTTGTAGTCGTGGCGGGTTGTTATTTCAGCTGTCAGTCCCCAAGCGCTGGGAAGGGCGCTTACATCCATCTCCGTGACCATCACTTTCACGCCTTCTGCGGCAAAAGCCTCGAGCGACTCTTCCCACTGCGCGATCGAAGGGTCGGCAAGATTGACATGCGTCTGCATCCCGACGCCGTCGATGCGGACGCCTCGATTGCGGAAATCGCGCACCATTCGGACGACCCCGCGGCGCTTGCCCGGCGAAGCCATGCCATAGTCATTGTAATAAAGTTCGGCGTCTGGATCGGCCTCGTGCGCAAAACGGAAGGCGAGTTCCACGAAGTCGGACCCGATTATCCTCATCCACGGCGAGTCGTGCAGCTCGCCTTTGTCGTTGAACGCCTCGTTGACGACGTCCCAACCGTAAACACGCCCTTTATACCTGCCGACGACGGTCATGATGTGCGCCCTCATTCTCGCGATGAGCGTCTCGCGATCGACGTCTCGCCCATCCTTGCCGGTGAAGAACCAGCGCGGCGTTTGCTGATGCCACACCAGGCAATGGCCGATTGTCTTCATCTTGTTTTTCTCGCCGAAAGCCACAAAGCGATCGGCCGTATCGAAATGAAACTCGCCTTCACGCGGCTGAAGACAGCAAGGCTTCATTTCATTCTCGGCGGTAATGGAGTTGAAATGGCGCTCGACAGTCTGGCGTTCGCGCACGAGGCCGCCTTCCCATACGCCGGCGCTCACAGCCGCACCGAGGCTGAAGCGCCCGTCAAAAGCATCCTTGAGCACAGGCTCGCCATAAGCGACGGCGACGCACGCCGCATTGACGAATATCGACAAAAGAGAGGAGGTAATGAGCGTGTTTTTCATGACAATAAGTTTACTCTTTCAACGTCGCATCGGGCAATAGCCCGAACGGGTTACGGGAAACCAAGTTCTATCTTCTCGAATGCGATGCCTTGGTCGAGCGGACATATCTCGAGAGAGATGCGGCCATCGGCGTTTCGCGGCCCGATAGAGTCGAAGCGGACCTTTTTTTCGACGATGCGGCGCGCGACGGTCGGATAGAATACGCTATAGCAGTTCTCCGGCTTTTCGTTTAGATTGCCGTTGAAATTGACGAGCTTTGCTTCGCCGCCGCCGAGCCGGACTTCATAGCGATGTCCCTCGCTTCTGGCGAACGCGAGCGACGAGCGCGTTGTCACTGCAACAGTTAACGCTTGGGCGTCGGCGGGAACTTCAACGGAATAGACAAGCTTCGCGCCTGTTGGCGCTTCAAGCCTTGGGAAAACTTCCATTGCGCCTTTGCCGCGCCCTAGCCCCGGCAAAAACTCCCAGCGAAAGCCCTTCGGCGCAATGGCGGAGTCATAGTCCTTCGCCTCGATGGTCGTTGCAACGGGCTTTGCAACGCGAGATGCGAGACGAGAGACCGGCTGATCCTTCATGCGTCTTGCGTCCAATGTCTCTCGCCCATCTCCCTTTCCGCACGCCGCCTTCCACTTCGGCAGCGCGACCTTCGCCCAAGCCGCATACCCTTTCGCATTTGGATGAAGCCCGTCGTCCTGAAGATCGGGACGAAGCCGTCCGTCAGGAAGCGTGAAGAATCCGCTCCAGTCGGTCCAGACGATCGTCTTGCCGTCGCAGAGCGGTTCGAGGAGCTTGTTGACCGCGTCGTTCTTGCCGCGCTCGACGCTGTCCGGCGTGCCGCGCGGCAGAATCGGGCAGAGGAGTATCTTGGCCTGCGGCTGGCGTTCGCGAATTTCCCTCAGGCACGCGCGGATCTGCGCGGCCGTCTCCTCCGCCGGCTCGTTCGCGCCGTTGTTTGTGCCGATCATCAGCTGCACGGCCTTGGCGCGGTAGCCGTCCAGTTCGCCGCTGCGAAGGCGCCACAGGAGGTTCTTCACGCAATCCGCGCCAAAGCCGAGGTTCAGCACCTTGAGTTCGTTCGTCACCTGCACGTACGCATCCTTGCCGTGGCGCTCCCAGCGGTGGGTGATCGAATCGCCGACCAGGACGAGGTCGAATTCCTTCTCCGTCTTCAGCCGCTCGAGGATCGCGTCGTGGCGGCGCATCCACCAGTTCTCGCCCATGTTCGCGTCGTACGACTGCGACCGCTGGATGGAATAGATGCGCGGCTCCTTCGCGGCAAGAAGCGCCGCCGCCCGCTCTGCACGCGCCTCGGCCTCTGCCGCCGCTCCGGCGCGCTTCACCTTCGGGCACGTATCGCACGGGAAACCGTCGCTCCAGGAGGTGTAGCCGATGACCTTCTGGTTGGCGAATCCGTTCCACTTCCCGCCGGAGACCTTGAAGTTGTACGCTGCGCAAAGATCGCCGTGCCGCCTGAACGCGGCTTCGACCCTGTCCGCCCAGAAGTTGACCGCGTCCCCGTTCGCTTGATCCGCCTCACTCGCCCCCAAGCTCCAGTTCATCGCCTGCGAATAGTACATCTCGTAGAGGTTCGCCATCGCCTTGACGTGAAAGAGGATGATCTGGAAGTAGGCGGCCTTGGCGTCGTCGTGAAGCCGCGCAAACTGCGCGTCGGCGTCCTTCGCAAGCTTGGCATAGTCCGCCGCGACCTTCTCCCATTCGCCGGACGCGAGGTCGAACGTGTCCTTGTTCAGCATCTCCGGCGTGCAGCGGCACGCCCAGCGCGAAGTCGTGTCGAGGATGCGCGCGGCCTCCTTCGCCTCCTTCTTGCCGAAGAGCCGTTCACAAAAGCGGACGGTGAAATCATGAAGCGTCTTTGGCGTGTACTTCGTCGGATTCCACGCCATGTCGAGGAAGAGGGAGATCGGATACTCCATCGGCTTCAAGTCGCCGACGTTCAGGATCCAGAGCCGGTCCACGCCGTATTCATATGCAAGTGACATCTGCTCCCACATCGACATCGCGCTTGTGCAGTTGATGAACTTCGAATTGCGTGGCGCGCCGACGTAATCGACATGGTAGTACAGGCCCCACCCGCCCGGACGCTTCCACTCGGCGGCGGGAGGTAGCCTGCGCACATTGCCCCAGTTGTCGTCGCAAAGAAGAATCGTGACATCGTCCGGCGGACGAAGCCCGCTGTCGAAATCGTCCTGGACTTCCTTGTAGAGCGCCCAGACCTGCGGCACTTCCGCCGCGCTCTTGCCGGTTTCGCGTTCGATGATGGCGCGCTGGTTCGATATGATGGTGCGCATCAATTCGAGGTTTCCCGCGTCGTCCATCGCCTCGTCGCCGTCGCCGCGCATGCCGATTGTGACGACGTCTTCCGTGTCTTTCATGCGCCTGACGCCTTCTGCAAAGAATGTGTCGAGCGCATCTTTGTTCGTCCTGTAGTTCCAGGCGCCAATCTCCTTGCGGCGGCGCGCGTATTCCTGATGGTTGCGCGCCATTGGCTCGTGGTGGGACGTGCCGACGATTACGCCCATGGCGTCAAGCGTTTTGGAGTTTTCCGGATCGTCTGCGTAGAATGCCCAGCACCACATTGCGGGCCAGAGGAAGTTGCCGCGAAGTCGTAGTATCAATTCGCCGACGCGTTCATAGAACCTGTGGTCGCCGTAGTTCGTGCCGTATGTGTTCTTGACCCATCCGGTCAAGCATGGCGCCTCGTCGTTCAGGAAAATGCCGCGATAGCGCACGGCGGGCTCGCCGTTCGTGTACTCGCCCTTGTCGATGGCGAGCGTGGTGTGCTTCGGAAGCGGCGCGTCCGCCCAGTCGTACCAGGGATTGACGCCTATTTGCTCGGAGAGCTCGTATATTCCATATACCGCGCCGCGCCGGTCGCTGCCGGAAATCACGAGCGCGTCCGACGTCACCTTCATGACGTACATCTCGCGCTTCCCCTTCAAGGCGGGGTCGATGCGGACGACGATCTTCCTGTCGCTTTCCGCAGGAGGCAGCGCGCCCGTCACGCGCGCGAAGTCCTTGGCGAGGTTGGCGGACGCGAGAGCCACCGCCTTTTCGCCCGTCTCATCGACGATCGCGCAGCGCGGCTTGCCGTCCTTGACGAGGGTGAAGCGACGAGTCGAAAGATTCTTCCCCGCAATCCCCGGATTGTCCATCGGGTACGCGGCAAATGCGCATAGTACACCTACCGCAATTACAAGCGCCGCCTTTTTCATCGGATTTTAAACCTGTTCAACTGCTTTTTCAGCGAATGACAATCACAAAGCCGCGGATCTTGCCGGAGACCGTGAGCATAACACCGCCGTCCACAGCATACTGCCCCAGTTCAACCACCCACTTGTTTTCAAGGCCATATTTCTTCAAATCCTGCCATCCCCTGTCCGTCATGCGTCCAAGGTTCTCCTCGGGAGTGCTATCAATTGAACCATCGGGCACAAACAGCCAGTTCTTCGCAGCAAATTTCTTAGCAGCCTCCTCCTCGGCCGTAGGCGTGAGAGAGGGAAGCATGGCCGTTCCAGTCACAGTAATCAAACCTGCCGCATACGGATTAGCAGCAACAACCGCACCTTCGCTTACTGCAATCGTCCCCGCCGCCGTGCTTCTGCCCGCAAGTATGAGTTTGCCATCACCTTTCTTAGTGAGCGTCGCATCATTGGAGAAACCGACAGGCCCCATCCATGTCACATCATAAGCATTTGAAATCGTACCGCTCACATAAGTGTAAAGTCCACGATTGGGTTGATCAATTTTCAATGCTTCTGTCGCCGTGAACTCGACCGTGCCATAGGCAATATTAAGTCCCTTCTCCTGAACGACATCAGGGTTCCCGCCAACGCCATCGGCATCGTCAAACTTGGCTGTCGTCCCCGTGCCGTTGACCTCGATTGTGCCGGTAAATCCGGAGTTGTCCTGATAGAGTTGAAAGATACCATCTGTCGTGCCAGCCATCGCCAACTTCAACGCACCGTCGCCCGAAATGCTACCGCTCTCGTGACTGAAGATGCGTCTGGCTTCCGAATAGAACGTCACAGTTTCGCTGGCTACAACGAGATTGCCTTTGACCGTATGCGTCTTGCCATTGCTGTTAGAGCCATTTCCTCCCAGCCGGTAGCCCGAATAGTCAAGAAAGACAAGTTTGTCAAACTCTGCGCTTGTGCACTTTTGCATCGCCAGCGCCTCATTGGAGGAACTCGCGCCTTTCAAGGTCAGTGATTTGCCGTTGAACTTCACGACATCTGAAGATGGCTTGCTGGAGCGAAGATATGTTGCTGCGTTCGGAGCCACTAGATAATCATAACTGAATTGCGCAACGTCATTATTGCTCCACTTGGTCGTCGTATTCATGTAGAATGTGTCATTGTCGCCAGTGCCAGTTGTCGTAAATGTCACATAATTAGGATAAGTAACAGTGACGACTTGAAGCGTGCTGTCTTCGGCATCATCTAAAACCGTAATTGTGGCAACTCCGCCAGAAGCCGGGATTTCCTGGAAGTCTGCCGCTGTCACAACCTTCGCGCTCTTGGACACCTTGAGCGTGTAGGTGGAAGCCGTGCCGATTGTCGCGCCAGTCGCAAGTTTCATTTTCTTTCCTTCTGCAAGAGGCCAGGATTTAAGCGTCATCGCATCCTCCCCTGTGATCGTCACAGAGTCAAACAGATGCGCCGCGCCGCTTTTGAATGCGAAAGATCCGCCGCCAGTCAATGTAAGAGAAGTCGCATCAGCGCCATACGTCATCGCGCCGACGACAAGGTCACCACCCGTCGTATCGAGCGTCAAAGAACCATTCACGTTAATCGTAGCATCAAATGTATTGTTCAAGTCCGCAGTCTTGACGGTTGCATCCGTAAGCGTAATCGTCGGGTTGTTCTGAAGCACCATTGACGAAAAAGCCAACGTGCCGCCATTCACGACGAGCGGAGCGCGCAGATTGTACGTTCCGCACGAAAGCGAGGCGTTCGCGCCATCCAGGACGACCTTGTGATTAGGGAGCTGATAAATTCTTGTAACATTAGCCATAGAATTACTGATGAGTGTGGTGTTCATTTCCTCTGACTTCGAGGTGTCACCGTCATAGAAATTAAATTGGTTTACACCACTCTCGAAAGTCACCGGTCTATTGAATACCACGCCTGGCATCACACCCACGGTCTGCGCACCCTGACCATATGAGAATTGGACATAGGCATCTACAAAAATAGGATGCGCAGATAGATTGATGATATTCGGGTATTTATCGCCATTCCTGCGCAAACCGAGAAAATACGAGTTGGCATTTGCTTTGATTTTCACAGCCCCGGCATCTTCCGCAACTATGATACCGGTTGCACGGGTTACGGCATTGAGAGCAACATCCGAACCCTCCCCCCGATTGAAGAACGCATATTTCCCGTTTTCAACAATTGCAGACGTATCAAGCCAGTTATTTACATCCGACCACCTGTAGCCGTTCGTCGTATCCGTGCTGGCTTGCGTCCACGTATTCGTCGAGTGCCCGCTGACGACCTCGTAATTATACGTCGCCCCCTTCGCGGCCATAGCCGAAGCGAAGAGTGCGATTGCCAGTGATAGTGCTTTTTTCATTGTATTCTCCTTTCTTTCCTGATGTATGCCGTAATTTTACCACAACCCCCCTCCCTCGCGCATTCCCCGAACGGGGTATTTCCTCACGCGTCCTTGAGGAAGCCGCGGCGCTGCGCGACGAGCGCGCATTCGACGCGCTTGGTGACGCCGAGCTTCTCGAAGATGTGCTTCAGATGAATCTTCACGGATTCCGGCGAAATCGACAGCACCTCGCCGATCTCCTGGTTCGAGAGGCCCTTCGCCATCACCTCCAGCACCTCGCGCTCGCGCGCCGTGAGGTCGGGCGTCATCGCCCGCTCGTGAAAGAGCTTCATCACCTCGTCGGGGAAGCACTTCCCGCCGGACGCCACCTGGCGGATCGCCCGGAGGATGCTGTCGGAATCGCGGTCCTTGACGACATAGCCCTTCGCGCCGAGCTTGATCGCCCGGTAGATGTCGTCGTCCGCCTCGCTCGTCGTCAGCATGATGACTTTCACGGACGGCTTGACGGCGAGCATCGACGCGAGCGCGGCGAGGCCGTCCACCTTCGGCATGCGGATGTCCAGCAGGATGACGTCCGGCTTTTCCGTGACGAGAAACGCCGCCGCGCCCTCGCCGTCCGTCAGCTCGCCCACGAACTCCATGTCGCTCTCGAGCGATATGGCGTACTTGAGCCCCATCCTCACGACCGCATGGTCGTCTATAACCGCAACTCTGATCATAATTCCAGCCTTTCAGCCTTTCAACTTTTCAACTTTCACGCACATCCACTTCCCCTCCCGGCACCAGTCGATCGACATCCCGCTTCGCTTCGCGCGCTCGCGCATGTTTGCGAGCCCGAAGTGACCCGACTCGGGACCCAGCGCCTTCGCGGCGTCGAACGGCTCTCCGTCGTTGAGAATCCTCAGAACAAAGCCTGCATCCGCCGGATCGCTCACGATCGCGACGTTCTTCGCCTTGCCGTGGTTGACCGCGTTCGTGACGGCCTGCTGCACGATGGCCACGAGGTCGGCCTTCTCGCCCGCCGACAGCGTCGGCGGAATCCCGCGCAGGCGCACGCGGACCTTCACGATTCCGCGCGCGTTGAGCTCGCCCGCGATCTGCGCGACGAGCGCCTCGGTCGACTCCTTCAGGAGGCGGTCGCTGCGGAGGTTCAGGATGACGTCGCGAATCTGCCGCTTCGCCTCGGCCAGCACCTCGCCCGCCATCTGGACCGCGCGCGCCGCGGCCGGCCCGTCCGTGCCCAGCTTGTCGGCGGCGGTGGACAGCAGGATCCGCGCGCCGGCGAGATGCTGCTCGATCGTGTCGTGCAGATCGCCCGCCATGCGCTTGCGCTCGTCCGCGAGAAGCCGCGAGTCGCGCTCGCGCGCCCTCGCCCTCCACAGCGCCCACGCGCCCACGCCGATCAGCAGCAGCAGAATCACGGCCAGGAAGCCAAACGCACGCTGGACGTAGCGGACGTGGTGCCTTTCGCGCCATTGCGCGTCCGGAACAAGACGCAGCGCGTCCGGGCCCAGCGCCTCGACCGACACGGACGAAAGGCCCGGCCGGCGGCCGTTCACCAGCCGCCGGGCGGGCGAATCGCCGGACGTGTCCAGCCAGGCGATGCCGACGACCGACACGCGGGGACGGAACTCCAGCTCGTCCTCGATCCAGCTGGGAACATCGCCGGACACTGAAACTCCGACGCTTATGTCCGCGATCTCAAGAAACATGTCAAACGCGCCGTTCTTCCTTTCGATCCGGTACAGGCGGCCCGCGAGGGAGACGAGCTGGCAGTCGTAGTCGTCGAACGTGATGTCGGCCTTGTACGCCAGATTCGTGACGTTGACCGACGTCAGCACGGTCGGCTCGATCCGTTCCGGCGCACGCGCCGACGCCCGCCAGACGACGCCGACGAGCTGCCCGACGCCGCGCACCATTTCGGGGAAGCCCACGGCGTCCACGGCCGTTCCCGCCGGAGGCGGCCGTTCGCCCAGGCGGACCGTCGCGCGGACCGCGCGCCGACCGGACTGGAGATAGAAGGTGCCGTCCGCGCGCGCCGCCGTGACCGTGCCGCTGACCAGCCGGCGGTGTCCGTCGCGCCCGTGCGGCGTCCAGGACAGAATCGAATCGAGCGGTACCTGCCGGGCCGTGAAGGGATCGGCCGGAGCGGGCTTCGCGACGAAGATTCCGTCCGGACCGGCGAGCTCCAGCCGCATGCCGAGATATTCGGCGCGGTGGTTGTAGACGCTCATCGCGACGCCCTCGACGTCCACTTCGGCGTCCGGCAGCCCGGCCAGATCGGCAAACGGCGCCCGGACGCGCACGTCGAGCGTCCCTTCGGGCGTGGCGAGGCTCATCATCGCCTGATCCGCCCCGCCGGGACGGATCTCCGTCACCACGCCGCCCAGCCGCACGCGGCGATTGTCGAGCTGCCCCTGCGCGAAGTCGGCGAGGGTGTGGCGCGGCGCGGACGGCAGATCCATGCGGCCGAGCCGGACATAGCTGCGCGCATACACGCCGGGCGCGAAGAAGAGCGGGACCGTCACGCCCTTCACCTCCAGGATGTCGCCGACCGACAGGGAGCCGCCCGGCACGGGCGTATGCTCCTCGATCGGATGCTCGCCGGTGACGTAGATCGAAAATCCGTTGGGATCGTCGACCGACGCGATCACGCAGCTGTTCGTCTGCCAGTAGGCGACGCAGGTCACCACGCCCGTCACGCAGACGGCTCGCTCTTCCGCGGCCTCTTTGCGCGAAAGCGGGGCGAAATCCGCGATCCCCCCGCCGGGAGACGGGGCCGACGCGCCAACGGCCAGCGCAAGAATGAAAGCGGTCGCGTTGTTCACGGCGGAAATTATATCATCTTCGCGGCCTTCCGTCCACCCGTCGGCACACTTTCGGACTGCCCGCGCACCGTTTGCTGGTTGAACTGCGCGGCGTTTTTTGATATCATTTTGTGGCTATGACAAATCTCGTTTCTCAAGTCGCGCAAACTGCGCTCCAGACGGTGGCCGCCGCTCCCGAGGCGACCCGGACAGCCCCCCAGATCGCCTCCACGGTCGAGGCCACGAGCGACTGGCTCGCTTCGTTCACCGCATTCGTCGACAAGATCGACGGCTACGTCTGGGGCGTGCCGCTGATCGCCTCCATCCTCGTCACGGGGCTGCTCCTGACGTGCATCCTGCGCCTGACGCACCTTCTGAACCTCAAGAACGCCTTCCGCTGCATGTTCGCGTCGGAGGAGGGCCACGGCGAGGTGTCGCAGTTCGGCGCGCTGTGCACGGCGCTGTCGGCGACGATCGGCACGGGCAACATCGTCGGCGTCGCCACGGCCATCGGCACGGGCGGGCCCGGCGCGCTCTTCTGGATGGAGGTCGCCGCGTTCTTCGGCATGGCGACGAAATACGCCGAGGGCCTGCTGGCGGTGAAGTACCGCGAGGTGCAGCCCGACGGCACCGTGCTGGGCGGCCCCTTCTACTACATCGAACGCGGCCTCAAGGGGCGCTTCGGTCTGAAGAGCTGGAAGTGGCTCGCGGTGCTCTTCGCCGTGTTCGGCACGCTCGCGGGCATCATGGGCATCGGCACGATCACGCAGATCCACGGCATCACGTCGGCCGTCCAGCGCTTCTTCGACCCGGGCTTCGATCCGGCGAACATGGCGACGGGCGTGCAGCTCTTCGGCACGACCTACTCGCTGCCGGTCGTCCTCGCGGGCCTGCTCGTCACAGCCTGCGTCGGCCTCGTCGTGATCGGCGGGCTCAAGCGCATCGCGGCCGTCTCGACGGTCGTCGTGCCGTTCATGGCGATCTTCTACGTCGTGATCATCGCGTTCCTGCTGCTCGGCAACGTCTCGAAGCTGACCGCCGCGCTCGAGCTGATCGTGCGCTCGGCCTTCAACCCGTCGGCCTTCACCGGCGGCATGGTCGGCACGATCTTCATCGCAATGCAGAAAGGCATCGCGCGCGGCATCTTCTCGAACGAGGCCGGCCTCGGCTCCGCGCCCATCGCGGCGGCGGCGGCCAAGACGAACGAGCCCGCGCGCCAGGGCCTCGTCTGCATGACGGGCACCTTCATCGACACGATCATCATCTGCACGATGACGGGCCTCGCAATCGTCGTCACCGGCGCGTGGGAGCCGTCGCTCGGCCTCAAGGGCGTGGACATCACCATCGAGGCGTTCCGCCGCGGTCTCTCCTTCCTCGGCCCGAACTCCGGCCCGGTCGCGAGCTTCTTCCTGATGACGGCGCTCACCTTCTTCGCGTTCACGACGATTCTCGGCTGGGACTACTACTCGGAGAAGTGCCTGGAGTATCTCGTGGGCACGCGTCGCAAATGGATCGTGAAGGTCTACCGCCTCGCCTACGTCGCGGTCGTCTTCGTCGGGCCGTATCTGACGGTCTCCGTCGTGTGGGGCCTCGCCGACACGTTCAACGGGCTGATGGCGTTCCCCAACCTCGTCGCGCTCGTGCTGCTCTCGCCGGTCGTCTGGCGCGTGACGAAGGACTACCTCGACCGCCAGCGCCGCGACTAGCGCGCCGTACAGGTTGAACCGCGCGCGCACCGTCAACGGCGCGCGTAGCGGAAGTAGAGCGCGAGGTCGGTGGAGACGAGCGCGATGTCGGCGAGGTAGACCCACACGAGCCAGTCGTTGCCCGCGTCGGCGTCGAGGAGCCGCGCGGCGACGCCCAGCAGGTAGCCGGCGATGACGATCATCATGAAGAGCGGCGACTTGCCGTCCACGCGTTTTGCCTTGAGCGTCTTGGCGATGGCGAACGGCCACGAAAAGCCGAACGCGAAGAGCATGCCGAATTCAAGTCCGTGCGCGAGATCCATGTCAGTTCACTCCCAGAAGTTTCAAATACCAGGCGACCGCTTCCGGGCCGCAGAACATCCACGCGAGACAGCCGAGGCAGATGTAGGGGCCGAAGGGAATGGCGACGAACTTCCCCAGCTTCGCCTTGGAAAGAAGAATCATCCCGATGCCGACGATCGAACCGGCGACGGCGGACGTCATGAGCGTAAAGAGGACGGCCACCGGCCCGAAGAGCGCGCCGACCGCGCCCATGAGGAACACGTCGCCCATCCCCATCGCCTCGCGCTTGAACGCCCTGGTGCCGAGAAAGCGGATCAGCCACAGGAGCCCGAAGCCGAGCGCGAGCCCGCCAACACAATAAAGGAGGTAGTTTTCCCAGTAGATCTTTCCCCAGAAGAAAAAGTAGCTGTAGGCGTTGGCGACCAACCCGAGCGCCATGCCGCCCACCGTCACGAAGTCGGGCAGCAGCTGGTGGTCGAAGTCGATGAACGAACCGACGATCATGAGCGCGATCCAAATCCAATAGACAACAAGAAAGTGAAGCGGCAGTCCGAACTTCAGCATGTGCAGGAATGCTGCGAGGAAGAGGACGCCGCCCAGCAGCTCGATCAGGATGTAGCGCGGCGAAATCGCCGCGCGGCAGTTCGCGCACTTCCCGCCGAGCGCGAGCCACGAGAGGATCGGGATGTTCTGCCACCAGCGGATCGGCGCGCCGCACTTCGGGCAGTGCGACGGCGGCGAGACAATCGACTCGCCGCGCGGCACGCGCCAGATCACCACATTCAGGAACGAGGCGATGCACGCGCCGAGCCCGAACGAGAAGCAGGCGAAAACGGGCTTCAGCGCCGCAGCGACATCGACGGACGCGCGCATGTCATTCGCTCTTCAGTTCGCGGTTCATCATCGCGGCGACGGCGTCCTTCGCGGCGAAGCCTTCGTAGCAGACCTTGTAGACGAGCTCGCAGATCGGCATGTCCACGCCGAGCCGCGCGGCGATCTCGTGGACGACCTTGGAGTTCCACACGCCTTCGGCGACCATCTGCATGGAGCCGAGGATGGCGTCGACCGTCTCGCCCTTCCCGATGCGCTCGCCGACGGAATGGTTGCGCGAGTGGCGCGACGTGCACGTGACGATGAGGTCGCCGATGCCGGCGAGGCCCGAGAGCGTCTCCGGCCGGCCGCCGTAGGCGAGGACGAAGCGCTTCATCTCGACGAGCCCGCGCGTGATGAGCGCCGCGCGCGTGTTGTCGCCGAAGCCCATGCCGTCCGAGCAGCCGACGGCGAGCGCCAGCACGTTCTTGACCGCGCCGCCGATCTCGACGCCGACGGGGTCGTCCGACGTGTAGACGCGGAAGAGCGGGCCCGACCAGATTGCCTGCACGCGCCGCGCCTTCTCCGGATCCGTGCACGCCGCCACGATCGCCGTCGGCACGCCGCGCGCGACCTCCTCGGCGTGCGTCGGCCCCGCGAGCGCGACGAGCGGACCCGTCCCCAGGATTTCCGCGCCGAGGTCGGTCATGCGGCGGTTCGTCTTTTCGCAGAGGCCCTTCGTGATCGAGACGACGAGCCGGTCGGGCGTGATGAGGCCCTTGAACGAGCCGACGACCGACGCGAAATACTTCGACGGCGGCGCGAGCACGACGACCTCCGCGCCCGCCACGGCCTCTTCGCGGTCGGCGGTCAGCTTCAGCGCGTCGGGCAGCGGCACGCCCTTGAGGAAGCGGTCGTTGCGGCGCGTGCGCCGCTGCTCCTCGATGTAGTCGGGGAACGCGCCCCACACGGTCACGTCGTGTCCGTAGCCCGCGAGCAGCAGCGCGTTCGCCGTGCCCCAGCCGCCATCGCCAATCACTGCAATCTTCATATCAGGTGCCCCATCTTCGTTTTCTTCGTGTCGAGATAGCGCCGGTCGTGCGCGTTCGCGGGAATGACGATCGGCACGCGTTCGACGATCTCCAGCCCGTAGCCCTCCAGCCCCGCGATCTTGCACGGGTTGTTGGTCATCAGCCGCAGCTGCCGGATGCCGAGGTCCGTCAGGATCTGCGCGCCTTCGCCGTAGTCGCGCAGGTCGGGCGCGAAGCCGAGCGCGACGTTCGCCTCGACCGTGTCCATGCCCTCCTCCTGCTTCTTGTAGGCGTGCAGCTTGTTCGCGAGCCCGATGCCGCGCCCTTCCTGGCGCATGTAGACGACGGCCCCGCGCCCTTCGCGCTCGACCATCTCCATCGCGGCGTGGAGCTGCGGCCCGCAGTCGCAGCGCTCGGAGCCGAGCACGTCGCCCGTGAAGCATTCGGAATGGACGCGCACAAGGACGGGTGCGCCGTCGGCGACGTCGCCCTTGACGAGCGCGAGATGCTCGAGCCCCGTCACGCGGCTCTTGTACATGCTGAGGCGGAAGTGGCCGTGATCCGTCGGCAGGTCGACCTCCTCGACCTTCTCGACGAGCCGGTCCACCTTGCGGCGGTAGGCGATCAGATCGGCGATCGTCATCATCCGGAGGCCGTGCGTCCGGGCGAACGCCGTCACGTCCGCGAGCCGCGCCATCGTGCCGTCGTCCTTCATCACCTCGCAGCAGAGCCCCACTTCCTTCAGCCCCGCGAGACGGCAGAGATCGACCGTCGCCTCCGTATGCCCCGCGCGCCGCAGGACGCCGCCTTCGCGCGCTTCGAGCGGGAACATGTGGCCGGGCCGCCGGAAGTCCGACGGCGCGACGCCCTCCTTCACGCACGTGCGCGCCGTCCGCGCGCGCTCCTCGGCGGAAATGCCCGTCGTCGTCGTCACTGCGTCGATGGAGACCGTGAACGCGGTCTGGTGGTTGTCGGTGTTCTGCGCGACCATCTGCGGCAGATCGAGCTTGCGGCACCACGCGCGCGACATCGGCATGCAGATGAGGCCGCGCGCCCACTTCGCCATGAAGTTGACGTTCTCGGTCGTCGCGAACTCGGCCGCGCAGATGCAGTCGCCCTCGTTCTCGCGGTCGGCATCGTCGGTGACGAGCACGATCTCGCCGCGCCGGAGCGCCGCAAGACAGTCCTCGACGGAATCGAAACTCCTGCTCTCGTCCATCTTCAACTCTCCACTCTCAACTTTCAATTCTCCACTCTCCCTTCTTCCCTCTTTTCACCTTTCCACTCTCCGCTTTCAACTCTCAACTCTCCATTCTCAACTCTCACGATCCCGGATGGACGGGCTTCGAGCCGGCCTTGCACATCGGGCAGTCCTTCGGCTCCCACGTCTCGGGCGTCATCTGCATGAGCGAGAACATCGGGATGCGTCCGAACCTGACCTTGCCGGCGCTGCGGTCGACGAGCAGGATCACGCCCGCGACGGTGCCGCCCGCCGCCTTGACGAGATCAATCGTCTCCTGCACGCGCCCGCCCTTCGTCACCACGTCCTCGGCGACGACATAGCGCTCGCCCTTCTTGATCGCGAAGCGGCGCAGCGCGAGCACCGTGTTCGGCTTGCCGGTCGCGTCCACGCCCGCGCCGGGCACCTTCTCGGCGAAGATGCACTTGACGTTCAGCTCGCGCGCGACCTCGTGGCCGACGAGGATGCCGCCCACGGCCGGCGAGATCACGCCGTCGATCCGCCTGCCGAGCTTGCCGCTCTTCACCGCCGTGCGCGTGACGGCGCGGCAGAGCTTCTCGGCGACGCGCGGATAGCGCAGCACGTTCGCGCACTGGAAGTAGCGGTTGGAATGGAGTTTGGACCTGAGCTCGAAATGCCCCTCGAGGAGCGCGCCCGTGTCCGTGAATGCCTTGAGTACCTGTTTTTGCGTCATGGTTGTGTTGCCTTTCAATCGATTTTCAACAGCTCCCGGCGCGGGAAGGCGAGCGTCGCGTCCGCGTCCGCCGCCGGTTTCGGCTGCACGAGCCGCGCCGCCTTCGGTGCGGCGAGCGTCCGCGGCAGCGGCTTCAGGCCG
>JAFUEM010000235.1 GCA_017463935.1 Kiritimatiellia bacterium | reverse complement strand
GGTTGTCGATGCGTTCTTCCTGCCGCCCGAGGACATGCCGCTCGTCACCGACGAGCCGAACAAGACGCTGCCGCTCCGGACTCACCTCAACCCGAAGCATCTGGAGGCGATCCTCGCGTTCGCGGAGAAGTGCGTCACGCCCGTCCTGGGTGAGAAGACGGAACTGAGCCGCCTCGAGTACAAGAAGGTCAAGGCGGCGTTCGCGCCCTACCGCGCGTGGCTCGCCGCGAAGCCCGTGATGAACGCGGGCGTGAAGGGGCAGCTGGACGACGAGGAGCGGCTGTTGCGCTACAAGATGGGGCTGCGCGAATTCCTCGAGAACTACGTCAACATGGCGCGGCTCTACAGCGAGACGGACCTGGCGATCTTCCAGACGGGGACGCTGCGGATCGACGCGAAGGAGATGAACCTCTGCTTCCACGTCGACAGCGAGGCGGCGCACGCGGCGCTCGCGGAGAAGTCGAAGTGCTGCCTGCTCTACCTGAAGCTGTCGCGGCCGTCGGAGGGCGCGACGCGGTCGATCTGCGCGGTCGTCACGGCCGGCACGGTCGGCCAGCTCTACGTCGGGCGCAACGGCGTCTTCTACGACCGCGACGGCAAGGACTGGGAGGCCGTCGTCACGAAGGTCGTCGAAAGCCAGGTCTCGCTTGCGGAGGCATTCTGGTCGCCCTGGAAAAAGCTGGGCGAGGGCATCGCCGCGTCGGTCAAGAAGTTCCTCGGCGACCGTCAGGCGGCGGCGCAGAAGAACGTCGAGACGGCGGCGCAGACTGCGGCGGCCGGGCAGACCCAGAACGGCGGCGCGGCGATGGCGAGCTCCGTCGCGGCCATCGGCATCGGCGTCGGCATGATGGGCACGGCGGTCGCGGCCATCGCGGCGAGCGTGCAGGGCATGGCGTGGTGGCAGGTGCCGATCGCCATCGCGGCGGTCATTCTCGTCGTCTCGCTGCCGAGCGTGATCCTGACGTGGTTCAAGCTGCGCCAGCGCGACATCGGCGCGATCCTGAACGCGAGCGGCTGGGCGATCAACCGGCCGATGCGCTTCTCGGTTCAGCGCGCGCGCGGCTTCACCAAGTGCGCGCGCCGCTAGTTTGCGGCCCGGCCGAGAATTTGATATACTTACGGCGTCAAACCAAGGAGGCAGACATGAGAGACCTGTTCATCGTGGGCGCGGGCGGCTTCGGCCGCGAGGCAATCTGGACCGTGGAGCGCATCAACGCGCTCTCGCAGCAGCCGATGTGGAACATCCTCGGCTACGCGGACGACGATCCGAAGTGGAAGCAGGGCGCGAACTTCGAGGGCTATCCGATCCTCGGGACCGTTGAACAGGCCTCCAAGGACCATCCCGGCGCCTCCGTCTTCGTCGCGATCGGCAACAACAAGAAGCGTGCCGACATGTCCCGGAAGCTGCTTGGCCACGACTTCCCGGCGATCATCGACCCGAAGGCGCAGATTTCGCCGACGACCGATTTCGAGGAAGGCTGCTTCGTCGGCGCGGGCGCGGTCATCCAGGTCGGCGCGGAGCTCGGCCGCTTCGTGATCGTCGGCTCCAACGCCGTCATTTCGCACGATACGTCCGTGGCCGATTTCGTCAACATGGGGCCCGGCTCGGTCATCGCGGCCGGCGTCAAGGTCGGCAGGAGCGTCTCGTTCTTCGCCAACGCCGCGACGATGCCCAAGATCACGATCGGCGAGGGCGCGCGGATCACCTGCGGCGCGGGCGTCAAGGAAGACGTGCCCGCCGGGGCGACGGTCTGAGGGACGGCGCCAAGTGAAGTGGGCGCTCTATAACCTCCTTTTTGCGCTGACGTTTCCGTTTCTGCTGCCGGGGTTCCTCCTGCGGATGCTCCGGCGCGGCGGTTATGCCGCGCGCATGGGCGACCGTTTCGCCCTCTATCCGCCGTCCGTCGCCGCGCGTTTCCGCCAACCGGGGAAGCGCCCCGTCTGGATCCACGCGGTATCGGTCGGCGAGGTGCAGGTCGCCGGCCAGCTGATGCGCGAATGGCGCGCGGCCGAGCCGGACGTCGCGTTCTGCTTCTCGACGACGAGCTCGACGGGCTGGCAGATGGCGGCGCGCGAGGTGACCGACCGCGACACGCTCATCTACAATCCGCTCGACTTCCCCAACTTCGTCAAGTCGGCGCTCGCGACCGTCCGGCCGCGCGCCGTCATCCTGACGGAAAGCGAAATCTGGCCGGTCTTCATCCGCCGCGCGCGGAAGCTCGGACTGCCGCTCTTTCTCATCAACGCGCGCGTGAGCGACCGCAGCGCCCCGCGCTACGCGAAGGCGCGGTGGCTCTTCCGCGACGTCTTCCGCTGCTTCACCCGGATCTTCGCGCAGTCCGATCTCGACCGCGCGCGGCTGGTCGCGGGCGGCGCGGATCCGGCGGCGGTGGCCGTGACGGGCAGCTTCAAGTTCGACGTCGCGCACCGCAATCCCGCGAAGGAGGCGGAGCTGCGCGCCTGGCTCGGCGGCGCGGGAAAGATTCTCCTCGGCGGCTCGACCTGGCCGGGCGAAGATGAAATTCTCCTCGGCATCTACAAAAAGCTGGCGGACAGGGGCGTCACGCTCGTTCTCGCGCCGCGCCACTTCGAGAAGGCCGACGCGGTCGAGGCGAACATCCGCGCGGCGGGCTTCGCGTGCGTGCGGCGCAGCCGGGGCGACGCGGCGCGGCCGGGCGCGGTCTTCCTCGCCGACACGACGGGCGAGCTGATGGGGCTCTACGGCCTCGCGGACGCG
>JAFUEM010000234.1 GCA_017463935.1 Kiritimatiellia bacterium | reverse complement strand
GATCGACGCGGTGCCGCAGCTTCTGGGCGATCTCTCGCCGGCCGCGATCCTCGCGACGATCGCGCGCGACCTGGCCGAGGGCGGCACGGCGAGGAGCGGCGCGCGCTGGCGCGAGGAGCTGATCGCGAAATCGATCGCCCGGTCCTACGCGGGCACGGCGACCGCGATGACCGAGGCGGGCGCGCGGCAGCTCGTCGAGGAGCTGTGCGCGTGCAAGATGCCCTACGTCGATCCGCGCGGCAAGCCGAACCTGATCTTCACCTCGACGCGCGAGCTCGCGCGCAAGTTCGCGCGCGACTAGAAAAAAGCGCCCCGGGGGTCGCTCTCCCCCGGGACGTCCTTCCCTCCCTTTTTCGTCAATCGCCCTACTTGACGCCGATCTTCTTGATGCGCTTGAGGATGTCGGCCTTGCCCTCCGGCGAAATCGTCTTGTTCGGCAGGCGCACGTCGCCGAGATCGACGCCCCACATCTGGCACATCACCTTGCCGCCGGCCACGCCGCCGTACTGCACGAGGATGTCCACGATGTCGCAGACGCGCTTCATGCCCTTCTCGACGGTCTTGAGGTCGCCCTTCTTGACCGCGTCCCAGATCTTGTAGTAGATGCCCGCCGAATAGTTGTATGTCGAGCCGATCGCCGACTGCGCGCCGAGCGCGACCGCGCCCGCGAACCACTCGTCGATGCCCCAGGTGATGTCGTACTTGCCGCCGCACGCGCGCAGGCAGCGCTGGTACATGTAGAGGTCGGGATAGTTGAACTTGATGCCGGCGAGGTTCTTGATCTGGCCGTCCGCCTTCTCCAGGAACGTCTGCATGTCGAAGTTCACGCCGCTCATCGACGTGTGGTAGTAGTAGAACGGCAGCTTCTCGGACGTCTTGAGCGCCTCCTTGAGATAGGCGATCAGCATGTCGACCGAGCCCGGCTTGAAGAAGTTCGGCGGAACGATCGAGGTCGCGTCCATGCCGCACTTGACGGCGTACGCGCCCAGCTCCTGCACGTCGGGGAGCGCCAGCGCGCCGATGTGCGCGATGAGGAAGAGCCTGCCCTTCGCGGCCTTGACCCAGGCGTCGAAGACGGCCTTGCGCTCGTCGAGCGAGCAGCAGATGCCTTCGCCCGTCGTACCCGAGACGTAGACGCCGGTGACCTTCTGCCGGATCAGCATCTGGGCCTGCTTTTCGATGACCGCGTAGTTCACGCTGCCGTCGGCGTTGAAGCCGGTGTGGGCGGCGGCGATGAGTCCCTGCAACTTCTTGATCTTCATTGAATTCTCCCTGTGGGTGTTGAACGTGATCCTTTTCGGATGCCGCATATTCTACACTATTTGCCGTCCGATTGCAACCGAAAGCTGTGGCCGTCGCGCGCGGGCGCCGCTACTCGTCGGCAAAGCGGATTTCGAACGTGACGCCGGTCGGAAAGGTCGCGCGCAGCGTCCAGTTGGTCACGACGCCGTCCGCGTCGATGCGCGCGAGCGCCTTCTTCAGCCGCGCGTCCTTCGGCCGGGCGAGGACGTGGAACGTCCCGTCGCCGTCTTCCGCGTAGAGCGCGTCGAACGCCTCGAAGAACGCGCGCGCGTCGCCGTCGCCCGCCGCCGCGAACCGCGCGAAGCCCGGCAGGTCCGCGAGCGGCCGTTCGACGCGCTCGTCCTCGTTCGAGTAGACGCAGACCGTCCGGTCCGACCAGAAGAGCGTCTCGAACGGCTCAGTCGTGCGCCATTCGAAATCGACGCCGGGGCGGATGCGGTACGTGCCGCGCGAGACGTACGTCTCGCCCGTCGGCAGACGCTTCGTCTGCACGAACGCGCCGCGCGTCTCGTTCGTCGCCGTCAGTTTCGCGGCAATCGCGTCCGGCACCGCCTGCACCGCCAGCGACGCGATCAGAAGACCAGCACACCCGATGAGCACGGCGTCCCCCCTTTCGTGTACGTGTAGGCGAATTCGCGCGCGCCCGTGCGCGCGACCGTGAAGCCGACCGCCTCGCCCGGCTCCACGACGTGCTGAAACTTCATCTTCCGGACGGCCGTCAGCGCCGCGCCGCCGCCGAGCCGCTGCGCGAACTTGACGGCCAGCCCCAGCTGCGCCACGCCCGGCAGGATCGGCGCGCCGGGGAAGTGCCCCTGGAAATAGGGCGCGGCCGGATCGAACGTCAGGGTCGCCGCGAACGAGT
>JAFUEM010000233.1 GCA_017463935.1 Kiritimatiellia bacterium | reverse complement strand
TGTCAACGGCGGGTCGAACGGCGGAACGCTGACGGCGAGCGCGACGAACCTCGGCAGGCTGCAGAAGAACGCGGGCCCGGCGTTTCCGGTCGCGGCCGTTCCGGTGCCGGCGGGGCGGTCGGTGACTTATGAGATGAACTATGTCGGGCTGGAAGCGAGCGACGCGGCGGACGATGTCGTCGTGACGGCGACGTTCGCCGAGAACGAAAGTTTAAGCACCCCTCTCGTTTCTACGGCGAGGCTGACAGCGGTGCGAATAGAATTCGAGGCGGTCAATGCTGCGCCCGCCAATGCAAACCTCCATCGACATGTATTTGGCATTCTTGAGGAGTTCTATTACAGATCCTTTCCGTTGGACGCCACCGTCGATTGGCAGTTCTTCGAGGGTGAGGAATTTCTCCCTCCATTTAGTCCGGGTCGAATGATACTGCCGCCCACTACAAACGAGACGTCAAATGGCTTGTGTGAATTGAGGGCCACGTCTGGCCATGCTTGTTTTACAAATTCATTTCAGTTCTTTCTCCCGCGAATTGTGGCTGGCAATCCGCGGTGCAACGAAGCGTTGTCCCCTGTCAGGGGAGAGGCGGGATGGCTGTTGCTTTATCTTACCCTGCATGTTGAGCCGTTATTCGTTTCGTTCAAAGGGTTGCAGATGCGTGAAATTCCAGACGAAAGCGGGAATTGTCCGCATGCTGGCTACTACAACGACACGGCAAAGGGCGGCTATCTCTCGCATTGTGTTGCAGCAGGGGCGGGCGTTGTGAACGAGATCCGGGCCGACGGCTATTGGACAACGGACAGATGCGGCAGGGGCGGGCGATATGAAGAACCGTGGTCGGATGGCTGGAAGGAATGGCCGATCCCCGTCGGATGGGGATATTGCAACAGCATCATGGGGCGGTATGATCTACCTCCAACCACGCAAAGATTCACGCTGAGGGCTGACGGCACCTTCTCAATCAAAAAGTTCGGCATTGAAGCGACAAGAGACATTCAGAATCATATTGTCATACAAAGTGGGCCATGAAACGGAAGGAGAAGCGGCAATGAAAAGAAAGGTAAAGCTGATCGCGCTGGTTTCGGCTGCTGTGCTGAGTGTGATTGCGGCGGGACTTCTTGCCGTATTGTGCGAGATTGAATATGACTGTTTCGTCGATTTCGACTTCGTAGATTCAACGGAGGTGACGCGTATGCCGTCAGAATGTCCGACCGACCCGGACGCATCTTTAGGGGGTTGCAGGATGAAGGAGTCGGCGGAACAGGCACGGCGCACAATCGCCGACAACAGGGCGGAGGACTTTCGCCGTTGGCTGTCGTGGCCTCGGTCTCGGTGTGAGTGGATGAAAAGCATCCAGAATTCATCGCGAGCGGATTGCCCGCTAGACGGCGGAACCAATCGTTTGGCAACGGTTCTTTCGGGCGCTGCGTTCGAGATTGTCAGAATGCCAGCTACTAATTTTGTATATGGTTGCCGAATTCATTTTGCTTCTTCAACTGACGGACAGATTTCCGAGATTGCGCAGTTCATCATGGATGTGCTGTCGGATTTCGTCGCTGACTTGAACGATGTAAATGTCTATAAGGCTTCTATAATGGAGCAACAGGAGAAGTTCCGGCGGGAGCGCAAAATAGCGGAGCTGGAAAAGCTTGCAGAGGCGAGCCCGGCGGAAAGCGATGCGGCGATGGCGCTTGCCCAGGAGCGGGCGTCTGTCAATGAATTGAACGTGAAAATCGCCGCCATCCGTCAGCAGGTCCTTGAAACCTATGAAAAGCGAATAACCCATGTCGTCATCCACACAACCGCCTCGGTTCGGTTCCGTCGCGGCCACGCACGAACTGGCCTTTTCTCAGACGTAAACCACAAAACAGGGATGAAAGGAACGGACAGATGAAAAAATTAGTCGTGTCGGCAGCAGTTGCTGCGGCGCTGTCGGGTTTTGCCCGTGTTCGATCATTGGACGCGATGAGTGATGATGAGTATAAGGAATTCCTTGTTAACATGACTGCACCGTGTTGCGGCAATGGAGGCGGGGGGCTCAGCAGCATTTCTCCCTTGCCTGACACCAACCGCTTTTTGCGGCTGGTCAAGGAAGTGGCGCACTCGAACACAAACAGGACAGGTTGCATGATTGTCCTCGTCGCGGAATACGGCAGAGAAGACGACTTGCCGTTCTTGTATGAGTATGTGGACGACGAGATACTTGGTGATGTCGCGCTTCATGGAATATTTAAAATTGACGGTATCAACACCAATACGCTTATGGCGGTTCGACAGTATCTTTCTCTGCCGGAGCAGGGGCGAGGCAGGTGTGACGAAGACGTTTGCGGAGAACTTTTACGTTACGCCATGCAACCGCAGACCACCGAGGAAGCGCGACAGATGGCGAAGGACTGTATACACGATTTTGCCCTGGTGGATACCAACGGTGTAAAATGGCTGGACCGCATCATCAACTACCAGCTTTCCGACTACCGCTACAGTACCAACCGGCTGGAGGTGATGCGCTCGGTTCTCGCGCACGGCCCCAAGGCGAACCAGTACGACTACGTCACCAACGCCATCCACGAAATTGAAGCGCACCTGCCGCCGGAGTGAGCCGGATTTCGCCCGCATGCTTTAGAGCCAGAAAAGGATCCGCGCATAAGGAAGGCGAGAGCATGGGCGACCGCTGATGGAGAAGGGCATGAGGGCGAACGACACCGACACGAAAGAGGTCTGGAAGACAAACTTCAAGGCGATAGCGGAGAATCCCGGCTGCTGCGACGAGATCTGGTTCTCGACCGGCACGGGCGCGCCGACGCTCGACTGGCACCGCGCGCGCGCCGAGGTTCTCGCGGAGGCGGTGAAGGACGTGCGGGCCGCCGGCATCGCCCCTTCGCTCCAGTTTCAGGCCACGATCGGACATGACGACTGCGTCGGCACGCCCGAGATGTTCGCCAGGAAGACGTGGACCGGCTGGACCGACTGGAAGGGTGTCGAGGACAGGTACTGCAACTGCCCGCGCCAGACGGCTTTCCTCGCCTATCTGCGCGACGTCTCGGCGATCTACGCGAGGCTCGGCTTTGCCGCGCTCTGGATCGACGACGATCTGCGCATCGCCTACCACCGGCCGGCCGACAGCAGCGGCCGACGCAGCGGCTGCTTCTGCCGGACGTGCATCGCCGCGTTCAACGCCGAGACGGGCGGGAAGTGGACGCGCGAGACGCTGGCCGGGGCCGTCCTGACGGACGACGCGGTCTGCGCGCGCTGGCGGCGGTTTTCCATTCAGAGCCTTGTGCACGTTGCGCGGGCGGTGGGCGAGGTGTTCCACGCCCTCTCGCCGGATACGAGGATGGGGCTTCAGTGCGCGTCGGGGCCCGAGGTCGACGACCAGGCTCTGGCGGTTCTCCAGACGCTTCATGACGTGACGGGCCGACCTGTCGGCTGTCGTCCGGGAGGCGGGTCGTACTACGACGACGATCCGAACATCGTCGTCCTGAAGAGCATCAACGCCGCGGCGCTGCGCGGGCGCATCGGGAACCCTGGCTATATCGACGTCTGGACGCCGGAAATCGAAAGCTGGCCGCGCACCTACTACGCGCGTTCGGCGCAGGGCGTTCTGGCGGAGGGCTTCGCCGCGCTCATGTACGGCTACAACTCGGTGAGCTTCTTCGTCTCGAACGGCGCGATGGAGGAGACGGCCCTCTACGGGAGGACGATGTGGCGGCCGCTCGCCGAGGCGTCGCGCGTGCTGCGCGGCTATGCCCGCGTCACGGACGGCTGCGAGCCGGTCGGCTTCACCCTGCCGGTCGAGAAGAAAATCGGCGTGCGGAGCCTGGCGATTCCCGTCATCTCCGGCCTCGGGCGCAGCGCGGGTGCGCTCACGAAGGAGGAGGCCGGGAAGAACGCGAACCTCTTGACGTCGGCCGACGTGCAGTCGTTCCGCGAGGCGCTGGACGCGCGCGCCGGAGGGCTCCCCGCCGTCGTCAAGTCGCCGTTCCGGGGGCTCATGCAGGTGCATGTCGACAAGGCCGGGCGCTTGAGGAGCGTCGCGCTCCTGAATCTCCGAATTTCCGAGCAGGGGCCTGTGCGCATTCTTCTGCGCGGCGTTCCGCCGACATGGAAAGGTGTCGTCTGGCACGAGATGCGGCGTGAGCCGGTGAAGCTGGCGCTCGAGCGGACCGGCGGCGAGACATACGCCACGATTCCGTCCGTCGGCGCCTGGAACGGCGGGTATTTGAGCGGCGCCGGGGCGATGCGGGACGGCACGGGAGACTGAAGAGAAAGGACGGTGAATATGACGCGCAGAGAATTCATCGGCGGAGTGCTGGCGTTCGGGATGGGAGGGCCGACCTCCGTGTCGGCCGTGGACGGGACAGAGCCCGGCCCTCCCAAACCCAACCTTCGGTTCGGCGTCATGAGCGACATCCACATCGGCGGCAAGAAGGAGGCGGCGGCGACGGCGGAGAAGGTGTTGCGCTACTTCGCGTCCGAGCATGTCGATGCGGTGCTGTGTCCCGGCGACATCGCGCATTCGGGGCTGATCGGCGAACTGGAGGCGTTCGCGGCGATCTGGCGCAAGGTGTTTCCGGAGAACGGGCGACGGGTGGCGCTCATGATCTCCACGGGCAACCATGACGTGGATGCGTGGGGCGGGCGGTGGAAGCGCTTCACCGAAGAGCAGATGGACGCGCAGCGCTTCAGCTGGAAGGACAATCCGCAGAAGACGTGGCGGAGGCTCTTCGGCCAGGACTGGTCGCTGATCTGGCGGCGCGAGGTGAAGGGTTACACGTTCGTCGGTGCGCAGTGGTCGAGCCTCAATCCGCCGATCGGCGACTACTTCCGCGCGCA
This sequence comes from Kiritimatiellia bacterium, assembly GCA_017463935.1. GTDB lineage: Bacteria > Verrucomicrobiota > Kiritimatiellia > RFP12 > UBA1067 > UBA1067. The sequence continues at coordinate 504 of JAFUEM010000233.1, read as the reverse complement.
CGCGGCGGAATTGCGCGGCGACAAGCCGTTCTTCTACTGTCAGCATGCGCACCCGAAGGGAACGTGTCACGGCACGTATTCGCTGGGCGACGACGAGGGCGAGTCGGTCGCGGCGCTCGCGTCGTTTCCGAACGCCGTCGCGATCTCGGGCCATTCGCACTGCGCGATCGCGGACGAGCGCACCGTCTGGCAGGGCGCGTTCACGTCCATTGGCGCCGGGTGCGTCCACGAGGGCGCGGGCGGTTTCGACTACGACAACGTGACGGCCCACTGGCACCCGAGCAGCCGAACGAAACTCATGGGCTCGCTGGCCGATCCGCAGCTGTGGGGCGGCGATGCGAAGGGGGGCGGATGCGAGATCGTCGAGGTCTACGACGACCGTCTCGTCGTGCGGCGGCAGTCCGTGGCGTTCATGCGCCCGATCGGTCCGGCGTGGACGGTCCCTGTTCCGGCGCGGGCGGGCGGGCCGTTCGACTTCGCGGCGCGCGCGGCGCGGCGGCAGGC
>JAFUEM010000232.1 GCA_017463935.1 Kiritimatiellia bacterium | reverse complement strand
CTCCGGGCGGCCGGTCTGCGCGACGATGCCGGTGATACCCTCGCCGATGCGGTAGCGGCCGTTCGCGCGCTCCTCGGCGTTGAGCGCGCTGGTCGACGCCTCGATGCGCAGCTCGTCGCCCTCCAGCAGGCAGAACGTGCCGCGCAGCATCCCCATCTTTCGCTCGAGAATCTCCAGCACCTGCTCCAGCAGCCGCCGGACGTTGCGCTCGCGCACGACGGCGGAGGTAATCTCCTGCAGCACCTCGATCTCGGACGCGGCCGTTTTCATGTGAGTTCCCGCCATCAGAAGAGCGTCCCGCGCTTGAGGCCGAGGCGGTCGAAGGCGAGCGGCGTCGCGACGCGCCCCTTCGGCGTGCGCTCCAGATACCCTTCCATGATGAGGAACGGCTCGTAGGCCTCCTCGACGGTATCGGTCTCCTCGCCCACGGAGACGGCGATGGTGGACAGGCCCACCGGCCCGCCGCCGAACTTGACGCAGATCGTCTCGAGGATGCGGCGGTCCATGTCGTCGAGCCCGTGCGGATCGATCTCCAGAAGCCCGAGCGACGCGACGGCGACCTCGCCCGTGATGAAATTGCCGGCCTTGACCTGCGCGTAGTCCCGGACGCGCCGCAGGAGGTTGTTGGCGATGCGCGGCGTGCCGCGGCTGCGGCGGGCGATCTCCAGCGCGCCCGCGTCGTCGATGTCCACGCCGAGCTTGGTCGCGGAGCGGCGGACGATCTCGGCGAGGTCCGCCGGCGCGTAGTAGTCGAGGCGGTTGACAAGCCCGAAGCGCGCCCGGAGCGGCGCCGCGATGAGGCCGATGCGCGTCGTCGCGCCCACGAGGGTGAAGCGCGGCAGCTCCAGGCGGACCGAGCGCGCGTTCGGCCCCTGGTCGATCATGATGTCGATCGCATAGTCCTCCATCGCGGAGTAGAGGTATTCCTCGACCGTCTTGGCCATGCGGTGGATCTCGTCGATGAAGACGATGTCGCCGGGTTCGAGCGAGGTCAGGAGCCCCGCGAGGTCGCCGGGCTTCGTGATGACGGGGCCGGACGTCGTCTTGACGTTCACGCCCATCGCCTCGCCGAGGATGTAGGAAAGCGTCGTCTTGCCGAGACCGGGCGGGCCCGAGAAGAGCACGTGGTCGAGACTCTCGCCGCGCGCCTTGGCTGCCTCCACCGCGAGCATCAGCCGGTCGCGCACCTTCTGCTGGCCGACGAAGCCCTCGAAATCGACGGGACGCAGGCGATTGTCGAACGCATTGTTGCGCCGATTCAGTTCTTCGCTCTGCCGTTCGACCTTCATCTGTGTTGGGGCGGTTGTCTGTGTGGAACCCGCCGTGCGGGCCTTAAGGGGAAAGTATACCAAAAATCACGGCGTCAGGGCAAGCGCCGCCCGCGCACGCGGCTAGCGCTGGCGGTGGAACGCGCGCAGGCCGACGGCGAGGAAGACGACGTACGGCAGGACCGCCGCCGCGACGGGAGGAACCGCCCAGCGCGACTCCAGCACCCAGCAGCCGATGACGAGCCCGTAGAACGAGAAGTAGAGCCCGAGCGCGCCGAGCACGCCCTTGAAGACCGACTGCCGCCCCGACGCGATGCCCGCCGGGATCGCAAAGAGCGTGATGACGAGGCACGCGAGCGGCGAGAGCGCCTGCGCCCAGGCGTCGTACGTGAAGTCGCGCCGCTGCTGCGCGTCGAGGTCGCGGTGGGTGCGGATGAAGCGCCGCTTGCTGCGCACCGAGTTGTAGCGCCAGTCCTGGTTCTGGAGCGCGATGTCGCTCGGCTTCTCGCGGAACTCCGGGAAGACGCGCAGCCCCATCGCGTCCAGCTCGGGCGTCGGCGTCGCCACCTCGCTGCCGTCGGGCCCGTAGTGGCGGACCGTCGGGTTGGTGAACCACCATTCGCCGTCGGCGTAGTCCGCGCGCTCGGCGGTGACGGACATCAGCCGCGCGCCCGAATCGCGGTCGACCGTCACCTTGACGTCCAGCAGGTGCGCCGTCGTGTCGTCCGCGAGCGCGTCCGCCGTCCAGAAGCGGTTGGCGGGCGTGTTGCGGTAGGCGATCTTGTCCTCGCGCGCGACCTTCTCCAGGCTGAACGACGCGGCGCGCAGGCGCTTGGCCCACTGCGCGTGGCGCGGCACGTAGCTTTCGTTCACCCACGCGACGAAGCCGGCCATCAGCACGGCGACGGCGAGGAGCGGCTTGACGATGGCGAGGAAGCTGACGCCGCTCGAGCGCATGGCGACGATCTCGGAGTGGCGGCAGAAGCTCCACATCGTGTAGAGCGTCGCGAGCATCATCGCCGCCGGCGCGAGGTAGTGGAAGAACGGCGCGAGGTAGCCGCAGAAGTACTGCACGACGGTCGCGAACGGCAGCTTCGCCTCCACGAGGCGCGAGAACGAGCCGAACAGCTCGAAGAGCACGTAGATCGAGACGAATCCCGCGAGGCAGTAGCCGAGCGGCACCAGGAATTCGCGCAGGACGTATTTCGTCAGCAGTTTCATCGCCAATAGTATATCATATTCACACCCGCCCTGCGCCGGCTTCGTCGCGAAGCAGCTACAGAGCGGAGGCGGTCGGGGCGAATGAGCGGCTACGGGGCGGAGGCGGTCGGGGCGAACACGCGCGCCGCGATTCCCGCGTTGCGGGAAATCAACCTACGCGCGCGTTCGGTGAAGTTTCGCCGGATTAAAAACGCCTCCATGCGGAATGCACATGGCTCAACTTCAACGTCGCCCAACCGCCTCTGCTCCTCCGCCGCGCGAGTCTCGAACGCGACCTGAAGGCCGCTCATCTCGAACGCCCGCTCCCGCAGGCTATTCTAGGACGCGCCTTGACTGGCGCTATTCTAGAATATCTAGAACATCTAGAACAGCGCGGCAAGAGTGCCGCGCGATCTAGGTCAGCGAGCAACGCGGGCGGTCTAGACCTGCCGGCAGTCGCGGCGCAGCAGCGCGGCCACGTAGTCGAGCGAATCCTCGTCCATGCCCGTGCAAATCTTGACCGTGTCGGAACGGCCCGGCGTCTTCAGTTCCAGTCGCGGCAGGGAATTGCCGTTGACCTGGTAGCGCGTCCAGCCCGTTTCGATGCACGTCTCGCGATTATAGTCGAAGCGCGTCCTCCGGCCAATCGCCCCGATGCCGCTGAAGTAAACGCCCTTGCCGCGGCGCAGCGTCAGCACGCGCTTGCCGAAGAGCATGAAGAGGCATGAGCCGACAAGGAAGATGCTCCCGAGGAGGAACGGAATGCCAAAGAGTGACAGCTTGAGGTCGAATGCCCGCCGGGCGATCTGCGTTCCGTAGATGCCGGCCATCGACATGCCGACCCAGACGCAGGTGAACGGGACGAAGAAGAAAACGGACGGGCTGATCCGCTTGTGACGGAGGATCGTGACCGGCACGCCGTCGTCGTATTCGGTCGAGACCCGCAGATGCTTCGGCGGCTTGCCGCCCGCCAACGCCGTGTCGTCCGGCGCGGATTCTTGCAGTTCGTCTTCGCGGATTTCCCTTCCGCAATAAGGGCACAGATAAGTCTTCATGCGAACAGTATATCATAAATCTACCCGCGCCACCCCCGCGCTCTGCGCGGCTCCGGGGCGCGAGTCTCGAACGCAGTCTGAAGGCCGCTCATCTCGAACGCCCGCTCCCGCGGGCTATTCTAGGACGCGCCTTGACAGGCGCTATTCTAGAATATCTAGAACATCTAGAACAGCGCGGCAAGAGTGCCGCGCGATCTAGGTCAGCGAGCAACGCGAGCGGTCTAGCGCTTCTAGAATTGCTAAGCGGCGTCGGCGGAAGACGACGACGCGCAAAATGGAACGAAGAAAAACGCGCCGCTATTGAGGTGCAGGCGACTTCGAGGACGAGGCGGGCTGCGCAGGACTCGCCCCCGAGGCCAACCTAAAGGTTGCCGAGCGGGGCGAAGGACGCGCAGAACGCCCGGCCTGACATCGTGAGCACCGTTGCGGCGAAACAAGCCGCACGCGGTAAAGGCTCACACCACAGGCACACAAGATCGGGTCTCTCTCCAACGGAGAGGCGGAGGCGGATGGCTAGCCGACGACGATTTCCTCGGTCGGGTAGCGGATGTGGCGCTTGACCTCGCGGTCGCCGATCATCATCACGACCGTGAGCGCGCCGAGACGGCCGATGAACATCGCCACCATCAGGACGAGCCGCCCCGCCGTCGAGAGCGACGCGGTCGTGGAGCCGACCGACAGCCCCGTCGTCGTCACCGCGCTGATCGCCTCGAACACGAGCGCGTCGAGCGCCGCCCGTCCGGCGCGGATCGCCGCCGCCTCGGTGACGAAGAGCGCGCCCGTGATGACGACGGCGAAGCTCGTCAGCGCCATCAGGATGACGAGCGACTCGCGGACGATCTCGACGGGAATGACCCGCCGGCGGATGATCGTCTCGGTGTCGCCGCGGCACATCGCCGTCAGCGTGTAGCACAGGACCGCGAACGTCGTGATCTTGATGCCCGCCGCCGCGCTGCCGGGGCCGCCGCCGATGAACATCAGGATCTCGTAGACAAGGCGCGTGACGGGGCTCAGGTCCTCCGTCGGCACGATGCAGAAGCCGCACGTGCGCGGCGTCACCGCCTGGTAGAAGCCGACCCACAGCTTCTGCGCGAACGGCAGGTCCGCGAGCGAGCCGCCCCACTCCAGCAGCAGAAACGCGGCGAACGCGAACGCGAGCAGGTAGCCGGTGAAGCGCAGGACGGTCTTCGAATGGAGCGACAGGCGGCCGCGCGCGCCCGACGTGCGCCGCGCGAACCGATAGGTGAAGAGGTTGTAGAAGACGAGGAAGCCGATGCCGCCGGCGATCGTCAGGAGCGCCGACGTGGCGACAAGCCACGGGTCGCCGGCGAACGACGCGAGCGAGCCCGGCAGGATCGAGAAGCCCGCGTTGCAGAAGCTCATGATCGAGTAGAAGATCGACAGGTAGACGTCGTGCAGGCGCAGCCAGTAGGCGAACGCGCCGAGCGCCTCGAACAGCAGCATCGAGCCGACGATCCAGCAGATCAGCGCGCGCAGCCCCCGGATCTCGGCGACGCCGTAGGCGTTGCGCAGCGAGAATTCGCGCGACAGCGACAGCCGCCGCCCGACGGCGATCAGGAGGAACGTGCCGCACGTCATGAGGCCGAGGCACCCGATCTCGACGAGGATCATCAGGACGATCTGGCCGGTGCGCGAATAGGTGGCGGCGACGTCCACGACCGTCAGGCCCGTCACGCAGACGGCCGAACACGCCGTGAAGAGACTGTCCAGCGCGCGGCCCCACGCGCCGCTCGCCTGCGACGGTGGCGCGGCGAGCGCGACCGCGCCGAGCGCGATGAGCACGAGGAAGCCGACGGCGATCGAGGGGCGCCTGCGCATCGGCTCAGCGCATCCTTTCGCGCAGCCAGACGAGGACGATCGACAGCTCGTAGAGGAGACAGAGCGGCACGGCCATCGCGATCTGGCTCATCGGGTCGGGCGGCGTGAGCAGCATGCCGAGCACAAACGCGAGCACGATGGCGATGCGACGCTTCGCGCGCAGCCCCGCGCTCGTGATGACGCCGAACCAGCCCAGCACGAGCAGGATGAGCGGCAGCTGGAAGACGAGGCCGAAGGCGATGATCGTCTTGAGGATGATCGAGATGTACCCTTCGATGCGGATCGTCTCGACCGGCAGCCCGACCCAGCCGTTGATCGACTGGAGCGTGCTGACGACGAGCGGCAGCGTCTTCTCGTAGGCGAGCGCGACGCCCGCCGCGAAAAGCGCCGAGCCGAACACGAGGATCGCGAGCAGGACCGCCTTCTCGCGCCGCGTGAGCGCGGGGAAGACGAAGCGCAGGAGCGCATACGCGAGGAACGGGAAGCTGAGCGCGGTGCCGCCCCACACGCCGATGGACATCGCCGCCGAGAAGCCGCTCGTCAGGTCGAGCCCTTCGATCGACTCGGCGTACTGCATCGCGGGCGCCTTGAGCCACGCGAAGATCGCCGGGGAGAACGCGGCGGCGACGAGGAAGCAGACGGCCCAGGCGACGGCCGCGAAGACGAGCGCGTCCCTGAGCGCCGTCAGGTGCGCGAGCAGCGGGCGCGGCGGGTCGTTGCGCGCGTCGGGATCCTTGATCAGCTCAATCGCCATCGGGAGAGCCGGGAATGTCGGTCCGGGCGGGCAGCGCCGCCGATTCGTCGCCGTCGATCCGGAAGAAGTCGGTCGCCTCGCGCGTCGCGTCCGCCGCCTCGCGCGTCAGCTCGGCGTCCATCTCCATCAGCTGGCGCTTGAACGCCTCGGCGTGGCGGCGGAAGCGCGCGTACCACTGGCCGAGCCGGCGCGCCGTCGACGGCAGGTTCTTCGGGCCGACCACGACAAGGACAACGGCGAGCAGCACGAACCACTCGCCGAAGCCTGCGCTGTCGAAGAGAAACGCCAGCAGCACGTGAAACGGTCGCCTTGCTTACTTCTGGAAGATCACGAAGTCGCCGCGGCGGTTCTTCGACCAGAACGCCTCGCCCTGACCCACGGCGACGGGACGCTCCTCGCCGTAGCTGCGCGTCTGGATGCGGTCGGCGCCGATGCCGCTCTGGACGAGGTAGTTGCGGATGATGATCGCGCGGTTCTCGCCGAGGACGAGGTTGTACTCGTTGGAGCCGCGCTCGTCGCAGTTGCCCTCGACGACGACGACGCGCTTGCCGTTGTCCGTCAGGTGCTGGGCGACGGCGTCGATCTTGCCGAGCTCGCCCTGCGGCACGACGGTGGAGTCGAAGCCGAAGTAGACGGAATCGAACGACACGTCGGTGCAGCGCGTGTAGAGATCCTCGAAGCGGCCGCCCTCGGCGATCGCGTCGAGCGAACCGCTCTGGTTGGCGACGTCCACGTCGTCGACCTCGGACGTGAGGTCGCTGACGCCCGTGCCGGCCGTCGCCGCGCCGTCGCCGGCGCCTTCAGCGCCCGCCTTGCTGTAGCGGCACCCGGTGGTGGCCACCGCGAGCGCAACCGTCAGGACTGCCATGATTGTCGAGAACTTCATTTCTTTATGCTCCTTTGTGTGTCTGTCGGAAAGTTGTCGTATATGATACCGAATATCGGCGCGGAAATCAAGGGGCCGCGCGCGTTTTTCTAGTCGAGCCGACGCTTGATGACGCGCTTGGCCTTGCCCTCGCTGCGCGGCAGCGCGCCGATCGGGAAGACCTCCCCCTTCGGCAGGAAGCCGAGTCGCTCCTTGAGGTGCTTGGCGACGGTGTGGCCCGTCACGCCCGGCTCCGCCTCGACGTTGACCGTCACGTCGGTGATGCCGTGGCGCTCCTCGAGGATGATCTGGAACTCGTCCTTGACGCCCGGGATCTCCATGAGCGCCTGCTCCACCTGGCGCGGATAGAAGTTGACGCCCTTGACGATCAGCATGTCGTCGGTGCGGCCCGTGATGCGGTCGATCCGAAGGCTCGTGCGCCCGCAGGCGCACGTCTCGCGCGTCAGGATGCGGCAGATGTCGTGCGTGCGGTAGCGCAGGATCGGCATCGCCTCGCGCGTCAGCGACGTGAAGACGAGCTCGCCGTACTCGCCGTCGGGCAGCACCTTCCCCGTCACGGGGTCGATCACCTCGGTGATGTACTGGTCCTCGAAGACGTGCAGGCCCGCGTGGCAGCGGCAGTCCTGGCCCGTCGTGCCGATGCCGCCCGTCTCGGTCATGCCGTAGATGTCGAAGCACTCGATCCCCAGGCGCGACTCGATGCGGCGGCGCGTCTCGTCCGAGAACGTCTCCGAGCCGAAGATGCCGACCTTCAGGCACGGCAGGTCGCGCTCGCCCTCGGGGAGCGCATCGAGCTTCTCGATGATGCGCGGCACGTAGCTGACGACGGAGCAGAAGCCCTTGACCTTGAAGTCCTTCATCAGCCGGATCTGGCGCTCGGTGTTGCCCGACGACGCCGGCACGCAGAAGAGCCCCGCCTTGCGGCAGCCGTGGTAGCAGCCGAAGCCGCCGTTGAAGAGGCCGAACGTCGGCATGATCTGGAACGCATCGCCCTTCTCCAGCCCCGCCATCGTCAGGCAGCGCGCCATGCACTCCGCCCACTGCAGGAGGTCGTTCTTGGTGTAGGCCATCACGACCGGCGTGCCCGTCGAGCCGCTCGACATGTGGAACTCCAGCAGATCGCGGCGGTCGACGCAGTTCATCTTCAGCGGATACGCCTCGCGGAAGTCGTCCTTCGTGAAGAACGGCAGCTTTTCAAGGTCGGCGAGGCTCTGCACGTCGTCCGGCGAGGCGACGCCGCCCGCCTGCAGCCGCGTGCGGTAGAATTCGTTGCCCCACACGCGGCGGAGCGACTTCCTGAGGCCCTCCAGCTGAACCTTCGCGAGTTCGTCCCGCGACATCGTCTCGGCGGCGCGATTCCACATGCCCATCTTCGGCTCCTTTCGGCTTCGGTCGGACGGATCTTACCGGGCGGCCGCGCGACCGAGCGCGAACGCCTTCTTGTTGATGTCGAGAAGTTTCGCCTTCGGGCCCGTGAGCATCTCGCCCATCGCCCGCAGCCAGTCCTCCTCCTTGAACGGGCAGAGCGTCGAGAGCGCGCCCGCGATCACCATGTTCATCGTCCGCGCGTTGCCGACGTCGTCGGTCGCGATCTTCATCGCGTCGATGAGCTTGAGGTTCGGGATGGCCCTCACGCGCGCGTCGAGATCGGGCACGTCCGCCTGCTGGCCCGACGAGACCGTCACGGGCACGAGGTAGAGGTCGTTCACCACCGCCACGCCGCCCGCGGCCAGGAGATGCGCGTTGCGCACGGCCTCGAGCTTGTCGAAGCTGACGAGGATGTCGCTCGTCCCCTCCTGGATGATGGGCGAGGCGACGGACGCGCCGAAGCGCACCTGCGACGAGACGCTGCCGCCGCGCTGGGCCATGCCGTGGATCTCGGACTTCTTCACGTCGAAGCCCGCGATCGCCGCGGTCTTCGCGAGGATGTCCGCCGTCAGGATGATTCCCTGCCCGCCGACGCCGACGAGCGAGACGTTGACCGTCTTCATCAGTCCGTCACCCTTTCAACCGTGATTTCGGGATCGATCTCCTGCAGACCCATCTCGATGCCCTGCTTGAGCGTCATCATCGCGAACGGGCACGAGCCGCAGTGTCCGACGAGCTTGAGATAGACGACCTTGCCGTCGATCCTGACGAGCTCCAGGTCGCCGCCGTCCGCCTGGAGGCCGCCGCGCAGCTCCTCCAGCTTGGCTTTGATTTTCTCTTCCATCTTTTGTATTCTCCTTGTTGTGTTAAATTGCGTGAAGCGCCCCGCCTCAGAACTTGAAATCGACCTGCCAGCGCACGAAGTACGCCGGCTTCGACGTCTCGTAGTAGTCGCCGGGGTTGAAGCATTCGAAGAGGAGGTGCCCGAAGATCTCGAAGCGCTCGCCCTTCGCCGCGTCCGCGCGCCACAACGGGAAGTCGTAGCGCGCCTGCGAGAGGAAGCCCTTGTACTGGCCGTCGCCGCCGCCGAGGCCGTCCTTCGCCTCCGCGAAGATCGGGCCCATCATCATCGAGACCTTGTGCAGACGCGAGATCTCGACGCCGAACGTCGTCTTCAGGTTCATCATGTTCGACCACCAGCCGCTGCCGTAGTTCGAGCCGTAGAGCATCATTTCCGAATCGTTGACGCCGCGGTACCACATCGGGTCCCACGCGCTGCGCCCGCCGTCCTCGCGCGCCGCGTCCTCGTCGCCCGACAGGACGAGCAGCCCCGCGCCGGCGAACGGCCGCCACGTCTTCTTCGACATGTCCTTCCACTCGACGCCGGCGTAGCCCGCCCACGCGGTCAGGTCCTTGTTCTCGCCGTTCTCGCCCACCTGCACCATCGCCTCCAGCGGCGTCGTGAGGTTCTCGGTCCAGTGCGGCACGAGCTTGGCGCCGATCAGATTCACCTGGCGGCGCGGATGCTTGACGCCGCGGCGGTGGAAGCTCGCCGTGTCCTTCTGGATGAAGAAGAGCTGGTAGTTGACGGGCAGCCCCCGCGCCGACGCATCCGCGAACGCCGTGAACTTCGAGTTCCAGACCGCGCCGAAGCCCCAGTCGTCCATCTCGGTGTCGTTGCCGCCGAAGCCCGTCAGCTGCGTGCCGTCACGGCTGCGCCGCGTGCCGAAGCGCATATACTCGCGGTCCTTGTTCAGGAGACCGAAGAGGTCGAGCCAGGAGTCCTCGTCGACGTGGATCGCCAGACGCACCAGATCGGCGTAGGACGTGCGCGAGCCGTCGCCCGCGGTGCCGTCGACGAAGATGTGGTTGAGGCCGTACAGCCCGTAGAGGTCCTGCCGGCCCGCGACGACATCGACCCAGCCGTCGTCGAAGAGGACGCCCTCCATCAGGTTCTTGCCTTCAAGGAAGATGTTGTCGACCACCACTTCGCCCGGCCACGTCTGCGCGTGCGTCTTCTGGACAAGCCCCGCGCGGAACTCGTCGGCGAGCCGCCCGTAGAGCCGCCAGCTGTCGCCGAACTTCACCTCCGCCCACACGCGCGGACGGAAGCGCAGCTGGTTCTTCGTCTTCGTGCGCGTGACGGCCGGATTGCCGACCATGCCGCCGCCCGGCATCGTCGGCACATTGTGCAGAATCTCCTGGCGGATGCGCAGATCCGCGCCCGCGTCAAACCGGATGCCGCCCTCTTCGGGCGCCTCCAGCGGCGCAACGTCCTGCGCGCCCAGCGCGCAACCGACACCCGCCACGAGGGCGGCCACGGCGATCATCTTGTTCATCTGTCGTTCCTTTGCGTGGATTGGTGCGTAGTATATCACATCTGCCGCGCGAAATGCGAGCGCATCCGCGCCAAAATCACTCGAAGATGACGAACGCGGGCAGCCCGTGGATGTTCGCGAAGTCCGGCAGCGCGAGGAGCTCGTCGATGTCCTCGGCCTGGAGGCGGATGACGGTGAAGCCCTTCAGCGCCTCGACGACCTGCGGATCCTTCAGCGTCTTGCGCTCCATCGCCGTGCAGTTCTTGCACCACGTCGCCCAACAGTCCACGAGGATCGGCCGCTTGAGCCCGTCCAGGTTCAGCTCCTTCGGCGACGCGACGCGGAGGACGCCCGCCGTCTTCGCCGCCGCCGGTTCGGCCGGGGCCGCCGTCGCCGCCGCGCCGTCCGCGGCGTTTTTGCCGCGGAAGCCCGTCCAGGCCAAAGAACCGTACCACGCGGCGAAGCAGAAGACGAGCACGCCGAAGAGCCTGTTGACCCACGTCATCCACGCGCCCGGCTTGGGCAGCACCTTCAGCCCCGCGCCCGCGAACGGCCACGGCGCGCCCATGCCGAGGCCCAGCACGAACGGCAGCCCCAGCGCGAACACATTGCCTTCGGCGTAGAGTTTCGCCGTCAGCAGCAGGACGGCGATCAGGACCGGCGCGACGCACGCCCCCGCCAGCACCGCGCTGACGACGCCCATCGCGAACGCGAAGAGGCCGTTCGCCGTGCGATTCGCGCCCATCTTGCGGCCGCGCGAGAAGTCGATGGCGAAGACGCCCATCAGCGAGAGGCCGAGCGCGACGAAGAGCGCCGCGATGACGCCGTTGAACCACGGGTTCGCCTGAATCTTTCCGAACGCGAGGCCGCCGACCGCGGCGAGCACGCCCATTACGCCGTAGGCGAGCGCGATGCCGAGCCCGTAGAGCGCGCCGCGCGTCGCCGACTTGCCGATGATCATCAGGTTGATCGGCACCATCGGCAGCACGCACGGCGTCAGGTTCATCGCGAGCCCGCCCAGAAACGCCGCCGCGAGAATGCCGCCGAGCGCCATGCCGGCAAACGGCTCCGCGCCCGCCGCGTCCGCACCCGCCGTCAGGAACGCGAGGAACTCCTCGACGCCCATGAAACCTTCCGCCAGCCGAACTGCCGCCAACATCATGATTTTTTCTCCTTGAGATACGTGACCGTTTCAGTCAGAAAACATTCAGGCGTCGACGCGCCGCTCGTGACGCCCAGCCGCCGGATGCCGCCGAGGTCGAGCGCGCGCACCTCGTCCATCGAGCCCGCCCGGAACGCACGGCAGCGCGCGACTTCCATGAGCCGCTTCGTGTTGGACGAATTGGCGCTGCCAAGCACGAGGAGGCCGTCGCCGTCGAACGCCTTCACGGCGTCCTGCCGCTCCTTCGTGGCGTTGCAGACCTCCGCCATCGTCTCGACGGTGTACGATTCCTTCAGCCGTGCGACGATGGCTGCCACCTCGTCGGCGTTCATCGTCGTCTGCGACACGACGCCGATCTTTTTCACGTCCGCCGGCAGCGCGGCGAGGTCCGAACCGACCGTGGAGACGGTCGGGCTCTGCCCGACCAGTTCCACCTCTCCGACGATCCCCTTCACTTCGGCATGGTTCGCGTGGCCGATCACGACGACGGGGAGCCCCCGTTCGGCGAACGTACGCGCGGCCGTGTGCACGCGCGTCACGAACGGGCATGTCGCGTCGACGACCGTCAGCCGCCGCGCCGCCGCCGCGCGCCGCACCGCCGGGCTCACCCCGTGCGCGGAAAAGAGCACCGTCGCGCCTTCGGGGATGTCGTCGACCGATTCGACGAACACGAACCCGCGCCGCTTCAAGTCGCCGACGACGAGTTCGTTGTGGACAAGTTCATGAAGACAGTAGATCGTCTGCGCGCCGTCGGCCAGCGACAGCGCCTTGCGCAGGGCGGCGGTGACGCCGGCGCAGAATCCGTGCGGCTCGAGGACGATGACCTGCACCGCGCGCCCTCAGCCTTCGGCGCGCTTGACCTGGTCCCAGAGCGCGTCCATTTCCGCGAGCGTCATGTCCTTGAGCGACTTGCCCGCCGCCTTCGCCGCCGCCTCGACCGCGCGGAAGCGCCGCGCGAACTTCGCGTTGGAGAGCTCCACCGCGCTTTCGGAATCGACGCCGAGATGGCGCGCGAGGTTCGTCACCGCGAAGAGCAGGTCGCCGAGCTCGCGCTTGGCCGCGTCCGTGTCGCGGCGGTCGATCTCCGCCTTCAGCTCGCCGAGCTCCTCGTTGACCTTCTCCCACGGGCCGTCCGCGTCCTTCCAGTCGAAGCCCACGCGCGCGGCCTTCTCCTGCATCCGCTGCGCCTTCAGGAGGCCCGGCAGCGTCGGCGGCACGCCGTCCAGCGCGGAGTGGCGCGCCTCCTTCTTGTGCTCGAGCTGCTTGAGCTGCTCCCAGTTCTTCAGCACCGTCGCGGGATCGTCCGCCTTGACGGTGCCGAAGACGTGCGGGTGGCGGTGGACGAGCTTGTCCGCGATCGCGTTGGCGACATCGTCGAACGTAAAGCGCCCCTCCTGCTCCGCCATGACGCTCTGGAACATGACCTGCAGCAGGACGTCGCCGAGCTCCTCGATGTAGTTCGCCTTGTCCTCAGGCCGGTCCATCGCCGCGAGGAGCTCGTACGTCTCCTCCAGCACGCACGGCTTGAGCGTCTCCAGCGTCTGCACCTTGTCCCAGGGGCACCCCGTCGCGGGGTCCCTCAGGCGCGTCATGATCGCGTGGAGCCTCTCGATGCCCGTCATACGCGCAGGACGCCGAGCACGGTCTTCGCGGCGGGGCCGTCGAGCTGCTTGAGCACCTCGTCCGCGCCGCCGAAATCCTGATACGCCGTGCGGTCGTTGACGACCGCCACGGCGCCGATGCCCGCCAGCAGCGCGGACTTCACGCCGTGGCCGGAGCCGGTGACCGCGAGCGCCATCGTGTTGCGCAGCTTGTTCGCCACGCACGCGCGCCGCCACGCATCCCACTTGACGCTGCCGTACGTCGGGGCCGTCTCCTTGTAGAGGACAACGTTCTCGCCCAGCACGTCCGCGAACGCGCCCGCGACCGCCTCGAGGCTGGCGCGCGTCGAGATGACGACCTTCACGCCCTTGTCGGCGAGCGTCTTGACGAAGTTCTTGAACGCGGGCGTCACCGCCGCGGGCACCGCCGCGTCGAGCGCCGCCTCGAAGCGCTCCGTCAGCGCCTTCGCCGCCTTCGCCGCCGTCTTCTTCGTCTTGACGATGGCAAAGTATTCGGCGAGGCCGCCCTGATAGTTGCCGCCCGCGAGGTGCCGCGCCTCGATGCGCGCGTCGAACGGAATGTCGTCGATCTCCTTCAGGAGCGCTTCCGTCGTCTTGTAGAGGAGCTCGGCGCCGTTCATCGCGGCGAAGTCGAACTCGACGATCACACCCTTCTTGAATTCATCAGCCATGGCGTCCCCCTTCCGGCCTCACTTGGCCATCGTGCGCTTCTTGCGCGGATACGGCTGGCCGATCTCCGCCAGCATCTTGCGGAACGAGCCCTTGCGCACGTTGAAGGGCTTGCCGCCCCTGATGCGCGGGAACTCGCACGCGCGGATCTTCGCGGCGTCGTCCTCGTCGGGGCCGACCACGCCCGAAACGCCCGCGAGCGCGCACTTCACCGCGCAGCGCGCGCACTTCTCGATGAGCTGCAGGTCCTTCTTGTTCGGGGCCGCGGCGCGCGCGAAGTAGCCCGACTTGAAGACCTGGACCTTCTCGGCGTGCAGCAGCTCGCCGAAGCGCTTGGCGACATACTGGCCGACGTTCACCTTGTCAAGGCGCGGATGGCCGAACGCATCGACCGGCACGTCCTCGCCGCGCTTCTTCATCTCGGCGATGATGTCGGCGACGCCCGCGCCCTCGCTCACGAAGATGTTGACCGAGTCGCACCGGTCCATGATCGCGTTGAGGCGCTCGGCCTCCTTCTTGAAGTCGATCTTCGACTCCGGCACGTAGACCGCGTGCACGTCCTGGCGCTCGCGCGTCAGGTTGAACGCGGGCAGGAACTTCATGCGCGCGAGCATCTTGCGGTAGTACTGCGCCGTCTTGTAGGTGAGCCAGCCGCAGTTGCGCCCCATGACCTCGTGGACCGTGAGCGCGCGCGGGTTGGCGCTGTTCTCCTTGACGACGTTCAGGAAGAACTTCGCGCCCTCCTCCGCCGCCGTCCACGCGCCGAGCGACTGCTTGATCGGGTAGACGTCGTTGTCGATCGTCTTCGGCAGGCCCACCACGATGAGCGGATAGTTGTTCTGCGCGAGATACGCCGCGAGGTCCGCCGCCGTCGTGTTCGTGTCGTCGCCGCCGATCGTGTGCAGCACGCTCACGCCGTCCTTCACGAGCTGGTCGGCCGCCACCTTGAGGGGATCCTCGCCCTCCTTGACGAGGCCGCGCTTGACGCAGTCCTTGACGTTCGTCAGCTTCACGCGGCTGTTGCCGATCGGCGAGCCGCCGTGCTTCGTGAGGACAAGCGCGTTCTTGCGCACCTCGTCGGTGACGGGGATCGAGTCGCCCTTCAGGAGCCCCATGTAGCCGTTGATGTAGCCGATCATCTCGACGTTCGGCGCGACCTTGGTGTACTCGTCGATGAGAAAACCGATCGACGAGCTGAGGCACGGGGCCAGACCACCGGCGGTGAGAAACGCAACCTTCTTGACTTCCATTTTCCTTGTTCCTTCTGTCTGATTCTGTTTACAGCTTTTTCATCACGTTCGCCATCTCGACGGCGCTCTGCATCGCGGCGAAGCCCTTGTTGCCCTGCTTGGTGCCGCAGCGCTCGACGGCCTGCTCGAGGTTCTCGGCCGCCACGACGCCGTCCAGCACCGGCACGCCCGTCTTGAGCGCAATCCGGCCGAACGCCTCGGACGTCGTCATGTTGATGAGATTCGCATGCGCCGTCGCGCCCTGCACGACCGCGCCGAGGCAGACGACCGCGTCGACGCCGCCCGCCGCCAGCCTCTGCGCGACAATCGGCAGTTCGTACGCGCCCGGCACGCGCACGAGCGTCAAATCCTTCTCGCTGCCGCCCAGTCGCGTGAAGGCGTCGACTGCGCCTTTGAGCAGCTGTTCCGTCAGGAAGCTGTTGAAGCGGCTCACGACGAGCCCGACCTTCAGCCCCTTGGCGACCAGTTCACCGTTGATTTCTTTCATTTTCGTCTTACCTTGTTTGGAGAAAAACGGCGGAAATTTTATCAAATCTCCGTCGTTCTGTCAAAGCACCGCCCGGCGCGCCCAAACCGCGCGGGGCCCTCCGATGCGGCGCACGGAGTTGGACCCCAAAAAATGAAAATTAGTTTTTACCCACAATTTACCCACAAAATTTTGTGGGTTTCAAAATTGCACCCCTACTGCAATTGGCTGAAATTGCTGTGGGTTTTTGCACATTTCGATTTTTCAGCCATTTTTCGGCATTGATTTTTCTTTTACTTTCTTGCCAGATTGGCTATAATCGCCTCGTCTTAAGGGTTCATGGTGGGCCTCGCGGACAAAAAAAAACAGCAAAAAGGAAAACGCAACATGAAAGCACTCGTGATGAAAATCTGCGCGCACACACTCGCCGTCGCCACGCTCGCCGCGGCGCACGCAACCTTCGCCCAAGATGGAGACATCCGAACAGGCGAAGCCAACGGCCTGACCTGGACCTATCAGGTGACAAGTGAGGGGAATGCCAAACTCGTCGAATTCAACAACAGCCCGTCAATCCCAGAGTCAATCACGAACGACATCGTCATTCCTCACGCCATCGGTGGCTATCCCGTGACAGCAATCGGCATGTTCGCTTTTCTGCGGTGCAACATAAGCGGCGTAACGATCCCCGGTAGCGTAGAAACAATTGAGGAATGTGCATTCACAGATTGCAACAACCTTATGCGTCTCAAGCTTTCCGAAGGGTTGAAGAGTATCGGCATAGAAGCGTTCTCGGGCAACTCTAGCATTGTCGACCTTACAATTCCCGCATCTGTCACGCAGATTGATGAGTTTGCGTTCTGGAATTGCACAAACTTAAGATCCATAACAGTGCTGGGAACAGACACCGACATTGATGCCCTTGCATTTAAAAAATGCGACCACATCTCAGAACTGTTCTTGCCTTCGACAGCCATCGACTCCACTGCTGCCCAATCGCTCAAAGGTGCTGTCGCCAATGTTTCCATCAAGACACTGGCGACATTCGATGCCAACTGCGAGTCGTTTATGACCAAACTGACGCCGCCGACGACGCCCGGCGGCAAGTGGCAGATCACCGCGTTCGCCAGCGTCGCCGACGGCACGGCCGACGGCCTCACCGCCGCCAACGTCCACGTCCTCTACGGCCGCGAGCCGACGTCCATCGCCACCGACGCGGCGGCGCGCCTGACGACCGCCACCAACGCCGTGATGGTGCGCCTCGAATTCGACGCCCCCGACGAGGACGTGCGCTACTACAAGGTCAAGTTCGGCTATTAATACAGCTTCTTGCCGTAGACAAGGATCTTGCGCAGGTGGAAGTAGTTGTCCTGCGCCTCCGGCTCGCGCAAGACCTTGACGTACTTCGCCTGCGGCGCGGCAGCGCGCAGGTCCACCCGGTAGACCGGCCGCGCCTCGCCGTCGGCGAACACCGTCCGCCAGGCGCGGCCGTCCTCCGACACCTGCACCGCGATCGGCGTCTGCCGTCCGCCGTTGGATCCGTTCGTGCGGTTCACGAGCACGAGGCCGCGCACCTCCGCCGGCCCCGCCAGCGTCACGAGCGCCCACGGGGCCTTCTCCTTGTCGGTGTGGAACGCATACTCGCCCGCCGGCGTCGCGTCGAGCGCGCGCGGGTAGTCCTCGGGCCGGTCCCACTGGCTCGTCGACGACGTCTGGAGCAGCCCCGCGTCCGACAGCAGCTGCCCGCCGAAATCCGTCTGCGGGTACGGCCGCCCCTTCGCCCGGCACGGCGCGAGCTTGTCGCGCAGCGCCGCCAGCTGACGGAACGCCGTGAGGTTCCCCGCCTTCGACGCGCTCATGATGAGCGGATTGAAGTCGAGCGCCGCGCCCGCGTCCGCGCCCTTCGCGCCCGCCTGCACCGCCGCCTCGATCGCCACGATGAACGCATCCAGCCGCGCGGCGGTATCCATCAGCGTTTCCGCACCCCACGCGAGCGTCTGCGTGAAGTAGTCGCGCGTGCCGTACTGCGCGTCCAGCAGCGCGCGCGCGACGGCGAGGCACGTTTCGGTGTCCTTGGCGAACGGTCCCGTCCACGCCGCGATGATCGACTTGAAGTCCGACTCCTCGGCCAGCGCCGCCTCCGGCTGGCGCAGGTGCGGTGCGAGCGCCGCCACCTCCGCCGCGAGCGCCGACGCGTCCTGCTCGTTGACGACGCGCGTCAGGTAGGGCGTGAGCACGTCCCAGAGCGGCTGGCGGCTCGGCAACGCGCGCGCCGCGTCGAACGCCATCGCGCGGTAGTCCGCGAGCGGCCGGTTATTCTGCGCCATCCACGCGCCGTACATCCGCCACGCGTTGTAATGGCGCGGATTCGCCGCGACCGCCTTGCGGAAGAACGCTTCGGCCGCCGCGCCGCCGGTCGCCGTCGCGAGCGTCAGGTACCGGTCGGCCGCGCGCGTGCCGCCGAACGTCCCCTCCAGCGCCTCCACGTACGTCCACAGGTCGTCCGGCCCCCAGAAACTCAGGTGTAGCCGCGACGGATACGTGACGCCATAGCCGATCTCCCACGCGCCGCCCGGCCGCCGGTACGTGTACGCGCAGTGTCCCGGCTGGCCGCACGTGCAGCTCGGCACGCCGTGCGCGTTCGCGCTCGCGCAGCCGAACTTCGACAGCTCCCCGCACACGCCGCCGATGAAATACGAGTACCGCCGCCGGCACCACTCGCCCGCCACCTCCCACGGCTTGTAGTAGAGCGGCCCCTGCACCGTCTCGCCGAAGCAGTTGAAGGCGTTGTAGTCGAGCATCCAGCAGACGCCGCCATACTCCTTCGGCGGCACGTTGACGAAGCGGCTCAGGAAGCGCTGCTGCGCGGCCATGTCGTCCGTATTGACCGAGCGGTGCCCCTGATGGAGCGCGTACCGCCACTGCCACACCGGCTGCGTCAGCGCCGCCTTCTGCAGGAGCCCGTCCGCCCACGTCGCGCGGTAGGCGTCGAGCACGTCCGCGAGCCACGCCGCGTCCTTCTCGGGATAGCTGAGCGCGAGCGCCGTCATGAACCGGCGGCCGCACGGCGCCGTCCACCGCCCGTCATCCTGGTACCACAGCTCCAGCAGCGCCTTGAACGCCTGCGGGTAGTCCGAGGGACCCGACCAGACGAAATCCTCCATCCAGCCCTGATCGTTGGAGAACGCCGCCCAGAACGCCGGGAACGCCGCATCCGCCGCGACCGCGTCCCAGCCCGCCGCACCGACCGCCGTCAGCACCGCGTAACGCGCGATCGCGCGGTCG
>JAFUEM010000231.1 GCA_017463935.1 Kiritimatiellia bacterium | reverse complement strand
CTCGATCCCGGGCATGGCCTCGATCAGCGCCTCCGCCTCCGCGCGCGTGCGGATGCCGCCGGCGGCCTTGACGCCCATCTTGCGGCCGACCGCCCGGCGCATCAGCTTCACGTCGTGCACCGTCGCGCCGCCCGTGCCGAAGCCCGTCGACGTCTTGACGAAATCGAAGCCCGCCGCCTTCGCCATCCGGCATGCCGCCGTCTTCTCCGCGTCCGTCAGGTAGCAGCATTCGATGATGAGCTTCAGGACGACGTCGGGCCGCGCCGCGCGGCAAATGCCGACGAAATCGTCGAGTTCGGCCCGGCACGCCGCCGGGTCGTACTTCAGGAGCCGGACGTTGATGACAAGATCGAGCTCCGCCGCGCCGTCGCGGATCGCCTGCACGCCCTCCGTCAGCTTGACGGCCGTCGCGTTCTGCCCGAGCGGGAAGCCGACGACGGTGCAGACCTTGACGGGCGAGCCCTTCAGGAGGCGCGCCGCGCGCTTCACCTCGCACGGGTTGACGCAGACGGACGCGAAGGCGTGCTTCTTCGCCTCACGGCAGAGCTGCCGCACGGCACCCGCGTCGCCCGCCGCCTTGAGAAACGTGTGGTCGATGTAGCTGTTCAGGTTGTCCATCTTCATTTCCTCGCGCGCCGGTCTCACGCCGGGAAGCGTCCGGCGGCGACGTCGGCGACGTACGCGGCAAAAGCGCCGCGGACGGTTTCCGCGAGCGCGGCGTACTTCTTCGCGAACGGCGGCGGCGTTTCGTTGAGCCCCAGGAGATCGTGCATCACGAGCCACTGCGCGTCGCA
Source organism: Kiritimatiellia bacterium (assembly GCA_017463935.1). Taxonomy (GTDB): domain Bacteria; phylum Verrucomicrobiota; class Kiritimatiellia; order RFP12; family UBA1067; genus UBA1067. The sequence goes on along the minus strand of JAFUEM010000231.1, from coordinate 1,994 downwards.
CGAGGGCCCCGCGCCCACGCCGATCGTGACGATCTTGAGCGCGGCCGTGATCTCGGCCGCGAGCGCGGACGGAATGCACTCGAGCGTGACCGCGAACGCGCCCGCCGCCTCGACCGCGCGCGCGTCGCGCATCACCTGCGCGGCCGCTTCGCCCGTCTTGCCCTGCTTCCGGAAGCCGCCGTACGCATTGACGCTCTGCGGCATCATCCCGACGTGCGCGAGGACGGGAATCCCCGCCGTCGTCAGCCGCCTGATGAGCGGCGCGAACGCTTCGCCGCCTTCGAGCTTCACGGCGTCCGCGCCCGCCTGGAGGCACTTGACGGCGTTCGCCATCGCGCGGTCGTCGCCGCACTGGTAGCTGCCGAACGGCAGGTCCGCCACCACGAGCGCGTCCTTCGCGCCGCGCGCGACGGCCGCCGTCGCCGACAGCGTCTCTTCGATCGTGACGGGCAGCGTCGTCGTGTAGCCGAGGACGTTGTTGCCCATCGAGTCGCCGACCAGGAGGATCGGCACGCCCGCCGCATCCGCGAGACGCGCGAAGCACGCGTCATACGCGGTGCAGCACCCCAGCTTCTGCACGCCCTTCGCGGCGCGGACGCTGGCCACGTTCCATTTCTTCATCGCGTGCGCCTACAGCCCGAACGTCGAGCGGGTCTGCTCCTTGCGGATCTCCTGCTCGTCGCTCCAGATGATCTCGCCGGACCGGAGGTCCTTGAGGTTGAGCGTGAACTTGTAGTAGCGGTCCGTGACGCCGCCGACCTGCTGGCGCATCTCGGTGAGCGCGCCGTAGAGGTACATCTGCGCGGCCGACTGCTGGCCCGCCTGCACCGCCTTTGTCGGATCGGTCAGGCCGTTCAGCGCCTGGTCGTTCATGAACTCCAGGTCGTCGGCGGACGTCGCGCGGTCCATGAAGCGGAAGCGGCGCGAGCGCAGGAGCTTCGTGCGGATCGAGTCGGTGATCGACGTCATGTCGATGTGCATCGTCGAGCGGTTCTTGATGCCCGAGATGTCGAGCACCGGACGGCTGCCGCCGACCTCCTGGATGAACTCCTGGTCGGCGAGCATTGAATCGACCATCTTCTCCACCGTGCGGCGCACGTCCTGCGGCTCCAGCGCGGCGGTCAGCGCGCGGCGGTCGAGCTGCACCTCGCGCGCGGTCGGGGTGGCGCAGCCGGCCAGCAGCAGGGCGGCGGCGGTTCCAATCAGTAATGCCTTCATTGTTTCGTTCCTTTCGTTAACGGTGTTCAGTCGGCGGTGTCGGTCTCGCGGATCTGGAGGCGCGCCGTCACGCAGCAGTCGTTCGGCGCGAGGCCCGTGAAGGTGGTCACGTCCCGGCCGTCCAGCACGAGCGCGCGGAACGGCTTGGCGTCCGCATCGACGTCGCTGCCGTCGGCGTCCGCCCACACCATGCGCGCCTGCAGATCGAGCCGCCGGTGCGTCAGCGACTCGAGCGTCACCGTCGCCTTGCGGATGCCCGCGACGTCGGCGTAGGTCATGCGCACGACGCGCACCTTGCCCGCCAGCCGCGTCGAGCATTCCAGAACCGACGCATCGCCCGTGTCGGTGTTGATCGTCACCCGCGTGCCCGCGGTTTCCACGCATCCGGCGACGCCCAGCGCGAGGGCGGCCGCCACAGCCAGTGTTGTGAGTGTCTTCATTGTTTTTTACTCCATGAGGTTGAGGTAGATGACTTTCGTTTCGCCCGGCTTCAGATCGACGGTCTTCGCCGTGAAGAACGGGCCCGCCGTGGCGCGCACGTCGTACGCGCCCGGCGCGAGATCGTGCGCGACCCACACCTGCTCGCCCTGCGGCAGCGTCACCCAGCTGCGCAGATCCGCGCTGCGGATCGCCGAGACGACCGCGTTGCCGACGAAGACCGCGATCTTCGCGTAGTCGTTGCCCGCCTCGTTGACCGCCGCCTGCGCGCCCGCCTGGACGGCGGCCCGCGTCAGGTTGCGGGCGATCACGCCCGGCATGTGCTCCTTCAGGTCGCG
>JAFUEM010000230.1 GCA_017463935.1 Kiritimatiellia bacterium | reverse complement strand
GCCCGAAGCCGCGCGCGAAGAGGCCCGGCAGGAGGCGGTCGCGCGCGAGCGCCTGGAGGACGCGCGGGGCGACGAGGAAGCTGCCGATGGCGCTCGAGAGCGTCGCGGCCCAGACGCCGACGAGGATCGGCAGCTGCCAGCGCGCGCACTTCTGGAGGATCATCGTGTCGGTGAGAAGGATCGTGTCGTCCGCGACCATCAGCCGGAGCGCGATCGGCACGGCCATGTAGATCGCGTAGCCGACGAGCACCGCCGCAATCGTCCCCGTCGGGATGGAGCGGCCGGGATCCTTCAGGTCGCCGGACATGCCGAGCCCCGAGAGGATGCCGGTCACGGCCGGGAAGAAGACGGCGAAGACCGCCCAGAAGTCGAGGCGCGGCGGAACCGCCGCGGCGGCGGGCGGCGCAAGGTCGGCCGGTGCGCCGCCGAGGAAGAACGCGACGAGCGAGAACGCGATCGCCGCCATGATGAAATACTGCGACTTGAGCGCGAGATCCGCCGAGAGCGTCGCGACGAGCGCGAGGACGGCGAGCGTCGCGAGACCGACGAGGCGCGGGTCCCAGCCCGAGACGACGGGCAGGCCCGACTGGACGAGCGCCTCTGCGAAACCGGCGATGTAGAACGACACGCAGATCGTCTGCGCGAGCGCGAGCGGAAGGCCCAGCGCCGCGCCCGCCTCGAGCCCGAGCGAACGCGACAGGATGAAGTACGCGCCGCCGCCCTTCACGCGCATGTTCGTCGCGAGCGCCGCGATCGACAGGCCCGTCAGGAGCGTGATCGCGCTGCCCATCGTGACGATGAGGAGCGACGTCGGCAGCCCCACGTTGCCGAGCATCCAGCCGAAGCGCAGGTACATGACGACGCCGATGATCGTCAGAATGCTCGGCGTGAACACGCCCTGGAAGGTGCCGAATCCGTAGCCGCCCGCCGTCTCGCTCTTTTTCGTTCTCATCGCGCGAAGGTGTAGCCCGCCTGCGCCGCCAGGTGGCGGTCGTCGGCGTAGTCCGAGCCGGGTGTCGTCAGCAAGGGCCCCTGGATGCCCGCCGACATGCCGACGTAGATGCACTTCGCGGCGTCCGCGTCGCTGAGCCGCCGCCGCCCGCCCGCGAACCGGAGCGCCGTGCGCGGATTGACGAGGCGCAGGACCGCGATCGCGTCGAGGATGCGCGGCAGGTCGAGGAACGCCGACCGGCCGAGCGGCGTGCCTGCGATCGGATCGAGGATGTTGACGGGGATCGAATCGGGCGCGATCTCCCGGAGCGCGAACGCGAACTCCACCAGCTGCTCGTCCGTCTCGCCCATGCCGATGATGCCGCCCGAGCAGACCTGCAGACCGAGCTTCTTCGCCGCGCGGATCGTCGCGAGCTTCTCCGCCGTCGTGTGCGTCGTGCAGAGATCCGCGAAACGCGACGGCGCCGTCTCAAGGTTGCAGTGGAGCCGTTCCAGCCCCGCCGCCTTCAGCTTCTTCAGATCGTCTTCGCTCACGAGCCCGAGCGAGGCGCAGAGGTGGATGGTGCTCGCCTTCCGCATCGCGCGCAGCGCCGCGCAGATCTCGTCGATCTGCGCCGGGGTCTGTCCCCGCCCGGACGTGACGATGCCGAGGCGGTTGACGCCGTTCGCCGCCGCGTCCTGCGCCGCCTTGACGCACGCCTCCGTCCCCACCCAGCCGTGCACGGCGCACGACGTCTTCCAATGGGCCGACTGCGCGCACCACTTGCAGTTCTCGCTGCACGTGCCGCTGCGCGCGTTGATGATGGCGCAGAAGTCGAAGCTCGCCGGCTTGAACGCGGCCGTGAGGCGGTGCGCGCAGTCCCACAGCTCCTCGCGCGGACCGCGCAGCGCGGCCAGCACCTC
>JAFUEM010000229.1 GCA_017463935.1 Kiritimatiellia bacterium | reverse complement strand
GATGAAGGCGCACGCGAAGTCGGTGCGCGCGCAGGTGGCGTCGCTCGCGGCGCGCGACTACCCCGCGAAGATGCGCGCGGCCGATCCGGCGCGGGAGTACGCGCCCGTCGTCATCATGTTCCTGCCGAGCGAGGCGACGTACGCGGCGGCGGTCTCGGCCGATCCGGCGCTCGTGGCGTACGCGAACGCGCAGCGCGTCGTCCTGGCGACGCCGCAGATGCTCTTCGGGTATCTCGTGCTCTTCAAGATGGGGCTTGACCGGCTCCAGGCGGACCGCAACAACGCCGAGATCGTGCAGCGCGCGAACCAGCTGCTCGACCGCATGGACGCGGCGTTCGCGGCACTCGACGAGGTGGGCAAGGCGCTGGAGAAGGCCGGCGCGAAGTATCATGATGCGTTGCGCAAGCTGGGGATGGAGCCGGGCGGGCAGAACATCGTCACGCCGGCGAAGGAGCTGCAGCGGCTCGTCAACGCCACCACCCGCCGCCGCGCCTCGTCCCTCTTGCAGGACTGACCGGCCGGCGGCCGGTCTAGACCGCTCGCTGCGCTCGCTGTGCTAGACCGCTCGCTTTGCTCGCTGAGCTAGACCGCTCGCTGCGCTCGCTGAGCTAGATCGCTCGCTGCGCTCGCTGAGCTAGACCGCTCGCTGCGCTCGCTCGTCTAGATTTTCTAGATTAGCTCGCGCTCTGCGCGAGCGTACTAGAATAGCGCCGCTTGCCGCGCGTTCTAGCCGAGCGAGCGTAGCGAGCGATCTAGAATTCCGAGGCAAAAAATAAAATTCTCCCCCTTGCGGGTGACGCGGAAAGTATGCTATAATATCTGCGAACATGGGAGAAGAAAGGAACGGAATATGAAAAGCGTAGTCAAATATCTCTCGACCGCAGCTGCGGCCGTTCTGTGCGGTGCCGCACTGGCCAACCAGGATGATGCGATCATCACCTTTTCTACAACCGCCGATTACTACGCCGATGGAACGGCCGTGAAGGACGGCGAGTTCTATGCGCTGTGCTGGAGCGCGGATAACGCGTTCGACGGCATCACCGCGCAGGGCACGGCCGTGAACGCGGATGAAAAAGTCCTCGCGAAGATTCCGCTCGCGAAGGACGGGCATTGCCCGACGACGGTTTTTGAGGTCAGCTCCGATTACGTGAAGGGCGGCTACTTCTTCGTCTACCTCCTCGATACGCGCGATGCCTCTGGCAAGCCGGCGGCGTCGAGCGCGGCGCTCGCGACGAGCGGCGTGAACGGTTCGACCGTGGTCGTCTCGGCGGCGGCGGCTGGCAACGGCACGATCGTCTCCCAGACCGATGTGGCGACAAGCACGGAATACGCAGCGACGGACGTCGCGGATGTGCCGAACCCGACGGTCGAGAAATTCACGATCGACGGCGACAATGCGATCATCGAGGTCGGAAATCTGGTGCCCTACGTCAAGTACAATGTCAAGAAGGGCGCGACGGTCGATCAGATCAAGACGCTGGGCGACGCACCGCTTCAGGGTAAGACCGACGGCGTCGTGAAATTCATCATCGACAAGAAGGATGCGAACTTCTTCAAGGTTGTTCGCCAGCCGCTCGTCAACGAATAATTTGAAAGGAATTGAAATCATGAAAAAGCAGATTGTTACGGCTTGCGCGCTGATCGCCTCCGTCGCCGCTTTTGCGACCTCGGTTGAAAGTTCCAATACGTTTGGCGTGCTGAAGATTGCGGCTCCGGCTGGTCAATCGATTATTCCTGTCCCGTGGGAGAAAGTCGGCGGTGGCGATATCGCTGTGACTGATTATGTCCTTCCGACAGGGCTTTCAACAGGAGATATGCTCTATTGGTATGACAATGGCGAAGCAAATTACAAAGTTTGGAAGATTGAGAATGGTGCATGGACTAACGTGGGGGCAAACAAGATTGAATCTACAGGTGTTACGCCTATTGAATCAGCATTGACGCAGACATTCTCTCGTGGTAGTGCAGCAATCTTGAACTTGGCCTCTACCGCAACTGTCTATCTCAGCGGGCAGTACAGCAGCGAAGATGTTGCGGTTAAGATCTATGGGCCGACCGCAGAAGATGCAGCAAAGCTTTCGCGTGTTTCGACGCTGATTGCGCCGTCCAAGGCGAGCGATGTCACGATTGATGAATCAATGTTCTATAAGGATGAAGCTTGCACGCAGCCTGTTGCTGAAACAGATTTAGTTGGTGACTCTATTCTTTTGCCGGATGGTAATAGTTACAAGTATAGCAAGACTTTTGGAGGGTGGTACTTGGAGGGGGGTAGCACACCCACCAAAACAGATGTGCTTATTCCTGTCGGTCAGGGTGCGTGGTATTCGCGCGGAAATGCAGGAAACATCTACATCGAGTGGTAACCCGATTGATTAACAACTGAATTGGTTAACATTTTGAAGGAGCAACTCAAAATGAAGAAAATCATTATTGGATTGGCGATTGCAACAGCAGCGTTTGTCTCAAATGCTGAATATCTCTACTGGGGCGTGACATCAAGTGAAGTTGGCTCATACAACGCGGCTAGGTTGATGTATTCGTCATCACAGGATGATATGTCAAGTTCTCAACAAATTGGAGTGTTGTATGATCTTCCGGGTTCAACGAAAACGAGCATTAGCACAATAAGTAATTATCAAGGTCTTTATTATTTCGTTGAGTTAGCTAATTACGAAAACGGTACATGGACGACAGATTCTGCATCTAGCACAGTTTATTCATACGATTCACTTGTGGCTGCGGGTGTGATTTCGTCAAGTGAGTTGATTGCGCAAGCGAGTGTTATGACGGCGGTTTTGACTCGAAATGGCGTCCAGGCCACTCCTGAGCCGACGAGCGGGTTGCTGCTTCTGATGGGCTTTGCCATGCTCGGACTTAAGCGCAAGAAAGAAGTTTGATGGAGGATTAAATGTCGCAGATTGTTGAAACGAAAAACAACTCCGCAGACACGACAACCGCTCAGGACGAACGTATCGTTCTGAGCGATTGGATTATCACGGGCTTGTTGGCGGCCGTTGCGGTCGGGATGAACTACCTTTGGCGGATTCCCGGAATTCCGCCGACGGCATGGGCGGATTCCGCCGTCGCGAGCGGCGTGCGTCCGGCGACGCATATTGTCAAGGGCTTCTGGACGCTCTTCGCGAAGTGGGTCTACACGTTCGCCGATCCGTCGATCATGAAGATCCTCGGCACGGCGTCGCTCGCGTTCCTCGTCGGCGCGGTCTACCTGACGGTGCGCGAGATGCTCCACTTCGTCATGCTCGCGCGTCCGCAGCATTCGAAGAAGCGCATCGGCGTGGTGCGCGCGGCCGCAGCGTTCGCGGCCCTGACGTTCCTCGTTTCCGAGCCGATCTGGGCGGCGGGGCAGTTCTTCAGCGAGACGATGGTCCTTCTGCTGATGACCGTCGCGGCGATTTCGCTCTACTTCGTCTTCCTCCGCAAGGGCCAGATGCGCTACGCGCTCCTGCTGTCGTTCGTGCTCGGCCTCCTGTCGGCGGAAACGGTGGTGGGCCCGCCCCTCCTCGTGGCGATCATCGCCATCTACCTCGCCGTTGTCAGGCGCATCCCGAACATGCAGTCGCCGCTCTTCAAGCCGGCGGTCATGGCGCTCGGCAAGTGGCACATGACGGCGGTCTACGTGTTTGCGCTCGTGGTCGGCATCCTGCTCAACTGCTGGGGCTACGTCCTCTGCGGCGGGCTGGAGGCGAACGGCTTCTCCGGCGGCGACCTGCCGCTTCAGTACGCGCTTAACTACTGGCGCGACATCACGGCGGCCTGCACCCCGGGCGCGCTGGCGCTCTGGTTCGGCGTCTTCCTCGTGCCGTGCGTCGTCTCGATGCTGCGCTTCCCGCCGGCGGCCGACGAGGAGGAGAACCTCACCTATTCGGTCGGCGTCGTCTTCGTCGTCTGCGGGCTCCTCGCGTTCACCCAGTGCTGCGGCATCTCCGCGCTCTGGTTCTGGACGTACGTGCCGGTGCCGTCGGACTACTTCCATGCGTTCGGCATTGTGCTCAACACGGTGACGGTCGCGATGTCGCTGGCGGTGTTCGGCTACGACGCGTTCTGCCGCGACCATGCGCTGAACGCGCGTCACTTCATCGACGACGACGACGCGAACTCGCTTGATCAGCTGGAAGGCTACAGCCCGAAGATGATCGCGCTCAACAAGTTCCTCGTCAAGTTCGGCCTCCTCGCCCTCGTGCTGGTGGCGCTCGTCCCGGGCCGCTCGAAGAAGCTGACGCGCGAGATGGCGCGCATCGTCAACGAGACGGTCGCGGCCATGCTCGACGAGTGCGAGGACGCGAAGTATCTCGTCACGGACGGGCGGCTCGACACGGCGATCGAGATGGAGTCGGTGCGCCGCGGGCGGCCGATCTACTGCCTCTCGCTGATGGGCGGCGGCGGCACGTACGGCGAAAACCTGCGCACGCGCGGCGAAATCGGCGCGGACAGCGAGGACAAGATGAGCTTTTCGATCGACGTCGCGATGGGACTCAGGTCCTGGATCCGCGACAAGCCGATGAAGCTGGACGACATTGCCGCGCAGATGGGCTTCGACCTGTGGAAGCGCGACGGCAAGGCGATTCCGCCGATGGGCGGCTTCGTCTCGCGCCCGGCGGGCTGGAAGAGCGCGGAGGTTCGCGCGCGCGGCCTCGCGAAGGCCAAGGAGCTCGTCGAGCGGATTCTCGCCATCTACGCGGCGGGCGGCATCAAGGCGTGCAGCGACCGCGGCGTGAAGGACGCGTTCGAATCGGTGCAGTGGCGCCTGGCGCGGATGTGCCGCTACCGCGGCGACAAGCTGGACCTCGAGGGCCACGCCGAGGAGGCGATCGTCGATGCGGAGATGGCGACGAAGCTGGAGGATCTGCACGGCCAGTACCAGCGCCTGCTCGCGTCGATGGTGCAGCGCAACATGCAGATGCAGCAGCGCATCACGCCGCGCGAGGGCCTGCAGCTGTCGCTGTCGCGCGCCGACTTCCATTCCGCGAAGATCTACGCCGACGTGATCATCGAGTCGCATCCCGAGGACGTGGACTCGAACTTCGCCGAGGCGATGTACTACGCGACCACGAAGAACTTCGCGCGCGCCGAGGAGTACCTGACGCGGTGCATCACGCTCGCGCCGAACCAGCCGGCGTTCTACAACAACCTCGCGATGGTGCAGATCGAGATGCAGAAGTTCAAGGAGGCGGCGGTGAACGTCAAGCTGGCGCTGTCGATCCTGCCCGACAACGCGGCGGTGCTCGACACGAAGAAGCGGCTCATCGAGGCGAAGAAGAAATTCGACGAGGCGAAGAAGAGGGAAGCGGAGCAGCGCGAGAAGGCCAAGGCCGATGCCGAAGACACCGCGCGCCGCGCAAAGGAGTTCTGAGATGGCGGAATTGATTGTTGCGTTGGACGTCCAGACGCGGGAGGAGGCGGTTGCCAAGGTCCGCGCGATCGGTGACGCGGTCGGGTTCTACAAGATCGGGCTGGAGCTCTTCACGGCCGAAGGGCCGGATGTCGTCAAGGCGGTGAAGGACCTCGGCAAGAAGGTGTTTCTCGATCTCAAGTTCCACGACATCCCGCGCACCGTCGAACGCGCGGTCCGCTCGGGCGGGAAGCTCGGCGTCGACCTGATGACGATCCATTCCGTCGGCGGCAAGGCGATGATCCGCGCGGCGGCGGATGCAAGCGCGGAGTTCGGCGCGGCGGGCCCGAAGATTCTCGCGGTGACGGTCCTGACCTCGCTTGACCGCAGCGACCTGGAGGACGTCGGCATCGTCGGGCGCGACCCGGCGGACCAGGTGCTGGCGATGGCGAAGTTCGCGACCGCGCACGGCGCGCACGGACTCGTCTGCTCGCCGCAGGAGGTCGCGCGGCTCAAGGCGG
>JAFUEM010000228.1 GCA_017463935.1 Kiritimatiellia bacterium | reverse complement strand
GCGAGCGCGCGCCGGATGTCGCCCAGCTTCTCCTCGACCGGGAACATCGCGCCTACATCGCGGCGGCGAGCGCGGCGGCGAATTCGGAGCACTTGACTTCCGTCGCGCCCTCCATCTGCCGCGCGAAATCGTACGTCACCGTCTTGGCGGCGATCACCCTGTCCATCGCGGCGAGCACGAGATCCGCCGCCTCGGTCCAGCCCATGTAGCGGAGCATCATCTCGCCCGAGAGGATGAGCGAGCCGGGGTTCACCTTGTCGAGGTTCGCGTACTTCGGCGCGGTGCCGTGCGTCGCCTCGAAGACCGCGACGCCCGTCTGGTAGTTGATGTTCGCGCCCGGCGCGATGCCGATGCCGCCGACGGTCGCCGCGAGCGCGTCGGAGACGTAGTCGCCGTTCAGGTTCAAGGTCGCGATCACGTCGTAGTCGGCGGGGCGCGTCAGGATCTGCTGGAGGAACGCGTCGCAGATGCAGTCCTTCACCGTGATCATGCGGCCCGTCTTCGGATTTTTGAATTCGCACCACGGCCCCTTGTCGATCAGCGTCGCACCGTACTCGCGCTGCGCGAGTTTGTAGCCCCAGTCGCGGAACGCGCCCTCGGTGAACTTCTGGATGTTGCCCTTGTGGACGAGCGTCACCGACCTGCGGTCGTTCGCGATCGCGTAGTCGAGCGCCGCGCGCACGAGCCGCTCCGTGCCCTCGAGCGAAACCGGCTTGATGCCGATGGACGCCGTCTCGGGGAAGCGAATCTTTTTCACGCCCATCTCGCCGAGCAGGAACGCCTTCACCTTCTCGACCTCGGGCGTGCCGTTCATCCATTCGATGCCCGCGTAGATGTCCTCCGTGTTCTCGCGGAAGATCACCATGTCGGTCAGCTCCGGGTGCTTCACCGGGCTGGGCACGCCCTTGAAGTAGCGCACGGGCCGGAGGCAGACGTAAAGGTCCAGCTCCTGGCGCATCGCCACGTTGATGGAGCGGATGCCGCCGCCGACGGGCGTCGTCAGCGGGCCCTTGATGGAGACGAGGCAGTCGCGGCATGCGTCCAGCGTCGCCTGCGGCAGCCACTCGCCCGTCGCCTTGAACGCCTTCTCGCCCGCCAGCACTTCCTTCCAGTCGATTTTCCGCGCGCCGCCGTAGGCCTTCGCGACCGCCGCGTTCCACACGATCATCGCCGCGCGCGTGATGTCGGGCCCCGTGCCGTCGCCCTCGATGTACGGAATGACCGGATTCGCGGGAACATTCAGCTTCCCGCCCGCAAGTGTAATCTTTTCGCTCATGGAAGGTAGTATATCACATTCCGTGTCCGCCCCTCAACCGTCCGCGCGCACCGTGGTAGTTTACTGTGGCGAATTTTCTGACCGATTCATCATGGATAAAACGCCCGATTTCCCCTTGGCATGGAAATTGCTAATCGTTGTGCATGACAACTTTCGACAGACCAGCGCTTAGAATCGAACAGCAAACTGTCCGATTACAATTTGAACATAGTGTGCAGAATATGATAAAATATACGCCTGTTGAAAGCAATCATAAGGATTGTTACAAAGTGGAGAAGAACGGAAACTTGATTCTGACGGGCTGGGGCTACGCGGAATACGTGGCCTCGGCAGCGGTCGCATTGAAGGCACTTGGCGGCAGAGCGGACGTGTACGGCGTGAGCCGCAGGCGTCTGCCGGAGTTCCTTGGCGAGCTCGCGGGGGAACGTGGAACGCCGCAATGGAAGCACATCTACCTTCTCGGCCTCTCGTTGAGCGGCGATCCTGAATCGCTCAAGGCCGCTCTTGCAAGGCTGAAAGCAAAGGGCGTGGAGGTGACGTGGATAAGTGCTCTTGAAATGCCCGAACACATCGCCGCCCTGCTTGACGGCCTCGTGAAGGTGCGCTGCTATGACGGTAGCCTTCTTGAAGCGGTCGGGCAGACGTTTGGCGTGGACGTCGAGGTGTTCATGCCCTTCCTCAAAGATCGAAAGAGAGTGTCGGCGGACGTTCGCGCCTATTTCACGCTGATCGACACGGCGCAATTCTACTACCGCAACTACCAGGACGAATCACTCTACGCCACGACCGCCCGCTATCTCGCCGGCGGCGTTCGCCCGGCGGCGTGGGAACCGGATGTAAGGCTCGCCGTCGCGCATTTCGAGCGCTATGGCGGGCGCGAGCTCATCGGCAAAAGCCGCGTGATGACGACGCTGCAGGAGCGCATCAACCGCGTCGCGAAGCACGACCGCGCGCGCGTGCTGATTCTCGGCGAGAGCGGAACCGGAAAGGAGACGGTCGCGAACCAGATACACAACAAAAGCCCCCGCGCGAACATGCCGTTCGTTCCGTTCAACTGCGCGAGCGTGACGAAAGACCTTCTGGAGGATCGGTTCTTCGGACACGAGCGCGGGGCGTTCACGAACGCCGTGGAGCGGACGGATGGCCTGTTCCTCCAGGCGGACGGCGGCACGCTCTTCCTTGATGAGATTGGAGAGATGTCGCTGGAGGTTCAGGCGCTCCTGCTGCGCGTTCTCGAAGGCGGACGGTTTATGCGCATAGGCGGCAAGGATGAGCTGAAGTGCGACGTGCGGCTCATCACGGCCACAAACCACGATCTTCCGAAACTCGTCGCGGAGGGCAAGTTCCGCGAAGACCTCTACCAGCGCCTCAACGTGGTGCAGATGAGAACCCCGTCCCTGCGCGAACACAAGGACGACATACCGATCATCGCCAACGCATGGTGGCGCAAGTTCCACGACAACGCCGTTCTCAAAGAAGAGCAGGTTGCCGCGCTGATGAATTACGACTATCCCGGCAACGTCCGCGAACTCATCAACATCCTTGACAGGGCGACCGCGCTGGAAGAGGACGATTTCGATCTTCTCATGCGCGAGCACAAGGAGATGAATGCTGCGCTTTGGGGTGGGCTGGAATTGAAATCGGGGCGCATTCCCGACAAGCTTGAGGACGCGATCCGCCTCCACGTCCGCCGCGTGTACGAGAAATACGGCCAGAATCTCACCCGCACCGCCGAAGCACTCGACGTGAGTCGGAACACGGTGAGGAAATATTTGTAGGGGATGTTTTAGACAGGATTAACAGGATTTACAAGATTATGAGTATTGATGAACTTTGCTACAAGGTTATCGGGGCGGCCATGTCCGTACACAAACACAAATACCGTGTCTACCGTTCCCCTAATCCTGTTAATCCTGTAAATCCTGTCTAAAAACCGAAAGAGGCTTTTGCAAAATGATCAAGATTATCCAGGGCGACATGACGGCACTGGAGGTGGATGCCATCGTCAATGCGGCGAACCAGGTGATGCTGGGCGGCGGTGGAGTTGATAGCGCAATCCACCGCGCCGCCGGGCCGGAGCTTTACAAGGCGTGCCTCAAGGTTCCGGAGGTGAGACCGGGCGTTCGTTGTCCCACGGGCGAGGCGCGCATCACGCCGGGCTTCAGGCTGCCCGCGAAGTTCGTGATCCACACCGTCGGCCCGGTCTATCGCGACGGACTTCACGGAGAACCGGAGAAGCTCGCGGCCTGCTACCGCAATTCGCTCGCCCTCGCGGCGGAGAACGGCTGCAAGTCCATCGCCTTCCCCTGTATCTCGACAGGTATCTATGGCTACCCGAAAGAAGAGGCGGCGAAAATTGCCGTGCGGGAGGTGAAGGCGTTTTTAGCCGCAAAGAACGCAGAGGCCGCAAAAATGGAAGTAGTCTTCTGCTGCTTCTCTGAGCGAGATGCAAAGGTGTATAACTCGTTAGTTCAATAACATATAGAAAGGAAATAAACCATGTACTACCATGTTCGTCTGGACAAAATCTTCCACGATGGATGCACTGATATGGATGCGCGAGTCGAATGGGATTTTCGTTCGCTGAAAAAGGCACTGGCGATGATCGGTCGCGAATTTGGCGCAGATGCTGCGTGTTGGCGCATCCAGGATTTAACAGATAGAACGCTTGATATCATGCGTCTTGAGAATGAACTTAAAGTGGCGTTGGAATCAACGTACCAGTTTATGGTCATGACATTCAAGGATGGTGTCTCGGCAATTGAAAAGTATGATCACTATGAGTTCTTTATTGTTATGCGGGATGAGACAGAACGTTCTCCGACTTTTTCGTTTAGTGAGACCGAAGAGGCGTCTATCACTGCGCCAGAGGTTGTTTTTGAACCGGATGTGAGAAAAGACCTCGTAGACATTTTGCGTTCGTTTGACATTACGGATAAATTTGATTATGTTGGTAAGGCATTTGAGGCAGTCCTTGAATTCTATTGCGATGAAGAAGATGTCCCATATGATGTCCGCGAATTGAAAGAGAAAAAGAATCTTGCTCCCAAAGACTATGTTGTATTGGCGGACGAATGCCAGAGTTGTGGCGAAGAACAACTTGCAGCACGATTGTATGTTGCGGCTTGCTGTACTGCTGGCGAACCTGAAAAGAGCGGCGAAGCTTTAGTCAAACTCGCTGATTTGTACATGAATTCGGAATGGCCGAGGAATGGTGGCAGAGAGTGGGATGTGATGAAGGCTGTCGACCTGCTTACGGAAGCGTTGACGCTTGGTTGTGTCAAAGAAGCCAAAGAAGCACTGGAAGGAATGCGAGAACAACTTTTTGAAGAGTACGAAGACGAACCAGACGTAGATTACTTCATCTGCAACTATCAGGCGGATGCGCTTTGCCTTGCTGCGTTTTGTCTTGCCGTCGGGGTTGGTTGGAAAAAAGATGTGCCGTCTGCAACGCGACTCTATGAGGCGGCGTTGGCACAAGGTTATGAGCGTGCGTCTTACTACTTGAAAGAGATTCACTCTGGACGCGTAAGTTGAGAAGGATAAGAAATGAATGAGACATGCTTGTCAGTATTTCAGATTGCGGAGGGAATTAAAAGCGGGGGAAGATTCTCCATTCCACCGCTTCAACGCGGCCTTGTTTGGAATGCGGCCCGAATGGAGGCTTTGTGGGATTCTGTTCTGCGTGGAATCCCAATAGGTGCAATCAGCATCCGCAATAACGAGATTTTTGATGGACAACAAAGAACGCATGCTATTAGTGTCGGTTTGAATGGCGGATGTTCCAAGGAAGATGAGGAAATTCTTTGGCTTGATCTTTCCCCTAACGGCAAAAAGCGCGTGAGGAAATTTTATTTTAGGACTACTACCTTAGCTCATCCGTGGGGTTATCAATTAAATGATGATGAAGCAAATAACCATCTTCTTGAGCATGGAGAACAGCGTGATGCAGTTGAATGGTTGAGGAATAATGGCTACGAGTGGCAGTTGAAAGATGATGTTGTGGAAAAGCCCTATCCCTTTGAATTTTGGCCTTGGACTGCGAGATTGCCTGTTCCATTTGCGGTTGTGGTTAACTTCATCAATGAGGAGAATGGTGATAATACATGGAAACATTTTCACGAATTCATACAGGAAAAATATTCTAGCAAAAACTGGGGACGTTTTTTCTTGGCTGTAAATGAAAAGGTAAAAATTGATCCAAAATATTGGGAGTGTATTGTCAGTGCCATACAAAGGCTGTCGCAATATCGGGTTCCAATAGTAAATGCAGATACTATATACGATCCAGATGATGAGGCGCTGTATTTCAAACGAATGAATGTCAATGGGAAAGAGCCTGAGACCGAAGATGTGCAGTATTCAATGTTAAAATGGCATTTGCCGTCATTGAAAAAACTGGATGAGATGGCGAGTGGTTTTAAGTCGCCAGCGGTCTTAGCCCAGTTGGCAATGCTGTATTTCAAGAATACTAAAAAGGAACGGAAACGGTCTGAATATGTAACGACTGTGAGTGATGGCTCTATCGCGGATTTTGCAGCTGATAAAGACTTTGCAAAATTTATAGACCAAGAGCTTGCTGAACTGATGCGAGGGGCAGACAAGCTTCTTAAGATTGGAGCATCAGATGGGTTGTTGCCGTGGCATCGTACACGAATGTGTCAGCGATGTTGGCAGTTGTATATGTACTTAATGAAGGCATCTGTGAATCCAGAAAAAGGGATTGACTATGCGGGTTTAGCGTTGTTAATTCGTCTTTTTGCCAATGATGCGAAATCCGTTGTGAAGACCCTCTGGACGTCAAAATCCGTTCGAGAAGCACTCCAAACGTCTCTTTGGGAGGGTACATTACGGACTCCAATTTATCCTGAAGAGTTGGCATATCTAAATTCTGAGGAAATAATTTCGGGGCGAAATTGGTTTGAGAATGTTTTAAGATGGAGTAAAACAGAAATTGGACAGCGGTGGAACGCCCTTCGCAAGGGATTTGATCATAATGGTGCTGTTGTTGAGATGTTGGGTTATTCGTGCAGGAAATTTATGAGTAAGATGTTTCATGGATATGACGCATCAGATCCGCGTTGGCTTGAACAGAATCGTCCTTGGGATTATGATCACGTTTTACCTAAGGCCTGGATTCATCGAAGATGTCGGTCCGGGTGGAGCTTCACACCTATTTGTCAGCATACTCTTTGGTCGATAGGGAACAGCGCCCCTGTTCCATATTCATATAACAGATCCAAGAATGCAAATCCTCCAGGCGAGAATTATCCGTTGGGGACAAACGAAGAACCTTTAGAGATGGGCAATGGGTTGCTGTTGGATGTTGATGCCGTAGCCGATTATACAAGGGACACATATTGGTTTGATGATTCAAGAAATGAACGGAAAATTAAGGCATTTGTGAAAACCACAGCGAAGCGTTCATGGCGAGTTTATTCGGACATGTTTGAGACTCTCGGAATGAGGGAACTTTTGAATTTAAGACTTTTTGATCCCGCGCGTAATGAAATTCTATTTCGTGTAGCAAATATGCTTGGTGGCGAATTGTACGTTGTAAACAATGGGCGTAGAATTTTGTTAAAAGGAGAAGTGACTGATTGGGAGTATCTTCAGAGATTTGTCAAGAAGATACAATTGAGTGTCGCTATCGGTAGGTTCTGTGTTTGTTATGAGACAGATGAATTGGATGGTTTAGTTGGATGGATAGGCATTCGATGTGGCAATGACACGTTAGAAAAGGATCATTCTTTACAGAAATCGGTAGAGCAGGTGCTCGATGAAGAGTATGAATGGTTTGTAAATGATCCAGAATGGTATGCTTATTGTGATGTTGAGGGGATGGATGAGGCGGCAATTACAAGTAAGATGCGAGAATATATTGATAAGACAAGGGCAATTTCTGCTGGGAACAATATTAATGTGGGCAAATGATCTCCTTTCTCTCCAATCGCTCTATCTACGAATCCGTCATATGCGGGGTTGTGCCGCAGGCGAAAGAGCGGTTGTGGATCGCCACCGCAGACATCAAGGACATGTACGTCGATGCGATAACCGCCGAACGTAGTGAGGGCCGAGCGAAGCGAGGGGATAGCCGAGGCGCAAGCCGAGTGCCGAGCGGGCGGGAGATGGTGCCGTTTTTGGCGGAGCTGGACGGGATGGTGAAGCGCGGGGTCGAGGTGCGGCTCATCCACGCGAAGGATCCCGGACCGAACTGGCGCGACGACTTCGACCGATATCCGACGCTCTGGACGGCGATGGAGCGGATGCTCTGTCCGCGTGTGCATTTCAAGTGCATCATCGTCGACGGTGTGAAGGCGTACTTTGGTTCTGCAAATCTCACCGGCGCGGGGATGGGCGCAAAGTCGGAGAAGAAGCGCAATTTCGAGAACGGCGTTCTCACCGACGACCCCGCACTTGTCGAACCGCTTGTCGAGCAGTTCGACTCCGTCTGGCGAGGAGCGTTTTGCCGCGATTGCGGGCGGCGCGAACATTGTACCGATCCGGTAGTGTAATCAGTTTTTGAGCATCAGGTAATATATTGAGCGGTGGAAGAGCGCGGTATACGACTTCCGCCGCTTGATTTTGTGTTGGCACGGATATTGCTATATGTGATGGTGTGAAAACGAACACGAACAACATGACGAAACCATGCTTTGGGCCACAACGCTGGATGGTGGTAGTAGTCTCCTTTCTCTTGGCAGGGAATCTATCGCCGTTCGGAATGAGAGCGTTAGATAATCTCAATGTAGAACCTCCGTGGTCTGACATCACTTTGGCGATAGTCCTATTTGCGATTAGCGGGATAATCTATTGCTTGATTTGCCCAAAGAGGAGAAAGATGATATGACAGAGACGAATGCGACAAGTGAATACTGCTGCACATGTCAGAGCTGGCATGGCATCAGAAAGTATGAGCCAAGGCGGGGGAAGGTGAAGTACGAGAACCGCGCACCCGATACGCCATGCAACATGAACTACCGCAAGCCAGGCGCATGTCCCAAGGGCAATTGCCGTGGATATGTCCGCTGGGTTGAGTTGGGATAGATTCTCCCGCAGAGACGCCGAGCCGCAGAGATGAAAGTAAAACTCTGTGCCTCTGCGTCTCTGCGGGAAACTAAGACATGAGAGCGTGTATATGGCAAATGATGAAATCACGCTATTTCAGCGGTCGATAGAGACATGCGCCGATCCGGCGGAAATTGCTCGGAAGGTGAAACTGGCGTTCAAGCGGATGCCGGGGGAGATGGCGCTTGCCTGTTTCGCCAAGGCGATGACGGCGGAACTGCCGCATCCGGTAAAGGTG
Organism: Kiritimatiellia bacterium; assembly: GCA_017463935.1. Classification (GTDB taxonomy): domain Bacteria; phylum Verrucomicrobiota; class Kiritimatiellia; order RFP12; family UBA1067; genus UBA1067. Next base: position 8,872 of record JAFUEM010000228.1, on the reverse strand, counting down.
GCGGCGTGGGATGCCGTCCGCTACTCGCACATCTGGTGGGGCGTAGATGCAGTGCTGCAGGGGGCGGTGATGGAGAACCCGGTTGTGCAGCAGGCGTTCGCCGACGCCGTGCCGATGAGACGATGGATCGTAGCGAATCGGCTTCCTGGCTGGGAGATTACGCAGATGACGGTAGATTTCTATATCGGCATGGGTTTTGATTCATCGCAATATTCCCCCTTGCAGATGCTGATATACATTCTGACATCGTATGACGATGATTTGATTGCGGCAAAGTGCTTGGACGGGTTGACTGAAAAAGAACTGGCGTTCGTCGATTGCCACGGCAACAACCTGCTCTGGTATCTCACCTATCGCGACGACCGAAACGCCGCAGGCGGTTTTGCCTGTCCGAAAACCGTAGCCGCGTTGCTGGAGTGCGGCGTCGATCCCCTGCGCCGCAACCACCTTGGCCTTTGCTGGAACGACGTCGCCCGGCATGTGGTAAGGCCGGAGGTCTTCCCCGCAAGTCTCTAGGTGAATTTCAAGTTGTGTAACTGACTAACTTTTTGCTAACATTCGTTTATCGAGAAAAAGGAGGAAATAAAAATGGGAAAACAGAGTTTCAAGATCGTGCTGGGGCGCGACGAACAGGGCGGGGACATCGCCGTGGATCTGGCGGCGTTGCCGCATCTGCTGATTGGCGGCTCAACCGGATCGGGCAAGTCCGTGTGCATCAGATTGATACTGTCGCAGTTGATGCGCACGAAGTCGCCTGATGAGGTCAAGTTCATCATCTACGACGAGAAGTGCATCGAGTTCAGACGGATGGGGAATTGTCCTTATCTGTTCAAGCCGGTGGTCACCGATCCACAAGCGCTTTTATCGGTGCTTGAGGCGTTGCGAGATGAGCTTGAGGATCGCACGCAGGCAATCATGAACGGGGACCCGGTGCCGCGTATCGTGGTGGTTGCGGACGAATATGCTGGGTTGATGGTAAGCCATAGTGAGAGGGCCGAACCGCTGCTTGCCAAAATGCTTGTGTTAGGAAGGGCTGCTGGGATTCATTTTGTCTTTGCTACGCAAAGACCAGATGAAGTGGTTATGTCGCCGCCTCTGCGCTGCGGCTTCCCCGGACGCATCGCATTCAAGGTGGCTTTTGAAGAGGATTCGCGCATGATCATTGACGAGAACGGCGCCGATCGCCTGAACGGCAAAGGCGATTTTCGGTTCCGCGATTCGACAGGCCTGCATCGCGGCCAGGCACCGTACATTTCCGACGAAGATTTCAAAAGCTTGTGCGCGCCTTGACGTGAAAAAACGAATATGTTAAACTATGGACATTCAAGGTCATCCGTGATGGCCTTGAACACCTGTATCAAAAACCTAACTCGCGGCGGCTGCCACAGCCCGATGAGGCAAAAGTGAAGATGAGGCAAAAGTGAAAAGGAATTAAAGCATGACGGTAAAAGAGTTGAAAGCGAAGCAGATGGAACTCGATGACTTAATCAGGAAACAGGCGAAGAAATGTGGATTGACAACCAATGGGATCGACCCAATTTTTGACGGCATTGCTGATGAGGAAGGTTATCTAAATTCAAGATTAAAAGTAGCATGGGTTTTAAAGGAACCCTATGATGATTTTGACATAAATGGTAAGCCTTGTGGTGGAGGATGGTCTTTGGTAAAAGATTGCCTCTTAAATCATGATGAGAATTGGGTAACTAAAGATGGACGGAAGCAATGGACTAATCCTGTATGGCAAAAGATGGCATATGTTATGTATGGGTTCCGGCATGGTCAACATTGGAATGAAATGGAATGGATCCGCAACAATCCAAGCATGATGGATGAAATCAAATCAATTGCATGGATAAATGTTAGTAAGATGCCGGCCTATACAAATAGTTGTAATGGTAATTATCGATATCAATACGAGACTGTATGGAAGGATATTGTTAAAAAACAGTTTGATGTTTATGCACCCGATGTAGTGATATTTGGTTATACTTTTCATTGCTTTAGAGGCTCGTTTGGCGCATCGCTGATAGAAGAGTCATCAAATGATTGGGTCACTCATTATCGTATAGGGAAGCAACATTTGCTTGACACGTATCATCCTGGACGCAAGGGGGGAGGATATGTAGACTCTGTGATTGATATGTTAAATGAAATTTCTATGAGAGGTGAATAGTCACGGAAGAGTAAAATTGTTATGGACTTGAATTACGATGAGCTTGTGGAGAAGTTTGCTATGGGGCGAATCGACATAGACGAGGCGGCGATCCCGCTCGTGCTTGAGGAGGCGAGGAAACGGCGCGATGGGAATGTGATCGCGCATGCGGGCGTTGAAATGCGGGCTTGCGGATTGGTACATGAAACAAGGCTGTGACGAGAATCGCAAGAGGGCGCTGAAGTTGCTGGAAGAGTCGTCTAATGAAGGTTTTGGTTTTGCACGGCAGAAGTTGGCTGCGTTGTAGGTCGCTTGCGGCGCGCGCGGGGCGCTCGCCCTACCGGTTTGGGCAATAGGTGATTGCTCATAATTTGATCGGCTGGTGAAATTATAAGCGGTGGAGGGTACGGGATGTACCTTCCGCCGTTTGGTTATATTTTGGCATGGATGTTGCTATATGCTTGGTGAAGAAAAGGAGTTTCGATATGACAGAGACGAATGCGACAAGTGAATACTACTGCACATGCCGGAGTCGGCATCGGCAACAGCATTTTCTGTAATATCACCAAAGCAATGAAAGGAATGGATGATGAACGAAGAGATGGAGAAAATGGCTATGCCGATTAGATTCGGTAAGGATATGGATGGACGGGATGTGGTGCGAGATCTTGCGAAGTTGCCGCATCTACTGATTGGAGGAATGACAGGGGCGGGGAAATCAGTCTTTCTCCACTCTCTTATCTGCTCGTTCGCACAGAGTCATTCACCGAAGGAAGTCCGGGTCTTGCTGATTGATCCGAAAATGGTCGAGTTCATTGTCTATGAGAGTCTTCCACACTTGCTGGAACAAGTGCAACATGATACAGATAGAGCTGTTGCAGCAGTACTTGGCGTTGAAGCGGAAATGGATAAGCGGCTCACACTGTTTGGCGAGAATGGCGTTCGTGACATTTCGTCATACAATGAATCCGCTACGGGCGAGAAACTGCCGCGCATCATCATTATCGTGGACGAGGTGTCCGACATGATAATAGGAATGGATGGATGCCTCAACAATGCATTTGTCTCCACAGCCTCAAGAATCGGCGCGCGAGGAAGAGCTGCAGGCATTCATCTTGTGATGGCTACGTCGCGCACAGACTCGATAGTGCTTTCCGAGCCTATGAAGGCAAGTATTCCAGCTAGGCTCGCGTTCAAGTTGTATGGAGAGGAATGCTCGCAGGCAATCCTGGATGCAGATGGCGCTGAGAAATTGCGCAATAGTGGCGATGCTTTACTGCGAGATAGTGCTTCGCCTATCCGAGTCCATGTGCCACTCATTAGTGACGCAGATGTCTCAAAAATCGTTGAATCCGTGTGTGGCCGATTGAACAATGGTTAAGTGCGCGAGGCGGCGCAGGAACTTGACTTGCTGCTGGATGCGGTCCAGTATGCCAATGACGGAACACGGCGAGAGGGTGCTGTTGGCGACGAGCCGTTACATTGGTCGCTACAGAAAGGTGCCATTGCCGCTTCGCTCGAACACGCCCACCACCATCTCAACTTCACGTGGAACTGGCGGTACAAGACGATGCGGGAAGCGGATGCGCTGTTCGACCGGAACGAGAAGTTCCCGCATCCATGCGGTGCGGTCGGTTGGTTCGTGAAGTTCTGGCCGAAGGCGCCGGCGTGGCGACTTTTGCCGCGACTGCGGCCGCCGCGACTTCTGCGGCGACCCGGTGGTATAGGTTGCGGCTGTTCATTTATTGAGCAGCTTGTGAAAGTTTGAGCGGTGGAAGGCGCAGGATGCGCCTTCCGCCGTGTAAGATTCCGTTGGCACGGAAGTTGCTATTGGAGTGCCGCAAAGGCAGAAAGGGAAACTCAATGGCAACATTCAACGGAACATACGAAAACGCATACGCGCAGCAGCTTATGGGCGAGTTCTTCAGGAACAGCCTCAGGTACTTCAAGGGGGAGGTCCGCGACTCGGAATACTTCAAGCCCGTCATGAGCATGCTCGACGAGCGCGGGATAGAGCAGAGGATATACGACAGGTTCGGGGGAGAAGCGCTCGTGAAGTGCGGCGTGGCGCGGACGTGCGAGGAGGCGGGGAGGGGTCCGCACAACGGCCGCCAATACGGGGCTCCCGCGATGTTCTACGGACATGACGATCCCGTCGACACGCTTCAGGAGCTGTGGAACTCGAAGGAGCACCGCGAGACGTGCAGGCAGCTTCTCGTCGAGATCGCCGACGAATTCACGGCAGGTCGCAAGAAGGCGGCGGCTGACGATCCGCTGAGGAAGCGCTTCAGCGAGCTGAAGAGGTTCTTCAAGTTCTCGGACCTCGAGATCGCGGCGCTCGGGTACTCCTTCGTGAAGGGCAACACGGCGTTCACGAACGATCCGTTCTCCGGACGCCGCGCGAAAAACGACCTGAAGAACGACAGGCTGAACTTCTTCGCGATGTGCATCGACCGCTCGGTCGCCGAGGTGCGCGAGCTCCGCAACAGCGAATCACGGCTCAGGAAGTACGATTTCCTCGACAGCGACCTCGACATCCGCGGCTGCATCCAGGACTACCTCACCGGCGAGGACGACAAGCCTCTGCAGGGGCGCTTCTACAGGAAGGCGAAGTGCGAGGACGTCCTGCCCTGGGACTTCTACGGTCCGCAGCTGAGACGCCACGGCGAGCTGCTGAAGAGGATGATTCGCTCGAAGGGGGACGGGGGCGGGGTCAACATCCTGCTCTACGGCGAGCCCGGGACGGGGAAGACGAGCTTCGCGACGACGCTTGCGAGGGAGCTCGGCCTCGACCTCTACGAGATCATGCACGGAGAAGAGGATGGACGCAATACGTCGCTCGGCTCGCGGCTCGTCGGCGTGCAGGTGTGCAACGAGCAGATCGCCGGGCGGTCCGGAATGATGATGGTGGACGAGGCAGACCAGATACTCAGCACGGGCGTGGGCGGAGGCTTCTTCGGGATGCTCTTCTCGGGCGGGCGCAACGCCTCTGAGAAAGGTCAGGTCAACTCGATGCTGGACTCCATCCGCGTTCCGACAGCCTGGATATCGAATGCGGATCCCGACACGATGGCCGATTCCGTCCGCCGCCGCTTCGACTACTCAATCTGCTTCAGGAAGCTCACGCATTCCATGCGCGCAAGCATCTGGCGTAACAACATCGCGAAGCACGGGCTGGGCGGGCTCATCCCAGACGGAGACGTCGACGCGCTCGCGGCGAAGTACACGACGAGCGCCGGCGGAATCGCGATGGTGCTGAAGAACCTTAAGGCGATGTCTCCCGCCGCGGAGGAGGTCCCGCAGCTCCTCGAAAACCTCATGAAGCCGCACTGCGAGCTGATGGGCGGCGGAACGGCGGACGACCTCATGCTGCCCGCAAAGGACTACTCGCTCGAAGGCCTCAACCTCAAGGGCGACGTGGGGCTTCCGCAGATCTCAGACGCCGTGGCGGGATATCTTTGCGAAGCGGAGTCAGGTGAGACGTCCGCGACTGATCGTCCGCGCATGAACATCCTCCTCTGGGGGCCTCCCGGAACGGGAAAGACGGAATTCGTCAAGTACCTCGCGAAGAAGGTCGGGCGCAAGGTCGTCGTGAAAATGGGGAGCGACTTGCTGTCCTGTTGGGTCGGCGAGACGGAGAAAAACATCAAGCGAGCGTTCGACGAAGCTGAGTCAGACAACGCCATTCTGTTCCTCGACGAAATCGACGGGATCGTTCAGGATCGTTCCGGGGCGCAACGCAGCTGGGAGGTGACGCAGGTCAACGAGCTTCTCAACCGCATGGAAAACTTCAAGGGCGTTATGGTCGGGGCGACGAACTTCATGGACAACCTCGACGCGGCGATAATGCGCCGCTTCACGTTCAAGCTCCAGTTCGACTATCTGGAAGAGGATGGCAAGCGCATCTTCTTCGAGCGGATGTTCAAGACACGCCTTGGTGATGCCGAGGCGATGCGGCTTGCAGCAATTCCTAACCTCGCGCCGGGCGACTTTCGCACGGTCAGGCAGTCGCTCTACTATCTTGGCGGATCGGTGTCAAACGAGACCCGCCTCAACGAGCTTGAAAAAGAAAGTTCGCTCAAGAAAGGCGGCGGACGCCGCATCGGGTTCTGATCGCCATGAAAAACAAACTGAACTATGAACTTCTGGAGTTCCACATACGCGAGGCGGCGGGAGAGCTGGATTCGCTGTTGAGCCGCATCCAGTTCATGCTGGGACGCCCGAACAAGGCGGGGGAATTGCACGTTGCCGCATGGGGAGATCTCAACGAAGCAAGTCTTGAAGTGTCGCTTGCCCACGCCTACCATCATATGAACACGGCGTGGAATGCCCGCAACAAGGCGACAAATGAGGCAGACAAAGATTTCGGCAGAAACGAAAAGTTTCCGCGTCCGACTGGACTGTTCGATTCGTTCGCACGCTACTGGCCGAAGTCTCTGATGAGAAAACACAAGCGAAAGTAGAATTCCGTGTCATACGCAGAAACACACATTGCGCAAGAGGCGTTGCGTCTCGAACGGGCGGAAGCCTTCGTTGATGCCGACAGGCGGCCAGAACTCCACCGCCAGCTTGTGCGTGAAGGCGAAAGGCAGATGGCTGTTCGTGCTTTGAACAAGCGCAATAGCGCAATGACCACAACGGCAGGGCGGATCTTCAAGAGCGTTGACTGGTTCCTCTCTGGACAGGCAAGATTGGATGAATTCCCGGTACGGCTGTTTTGTGCGTGCCCCGACGATATCCGGTGGCGTTTCTGTGCAGATGCCTTACGCGACGAGCGTATTTCGCGTGCCACGAAAGCGCAGCTTGTTGCATGGATGATGTATCTGCCGGCGATGAACGTTCCCGGACGGAGCGAGGCGCTTGTCAAGGTTCTTGACGAGGACAGTTCGCGAATCGATGCTCTGTTTCCGGCTCTCCTCGCCCGTGTCGAATACTGCCGCCGCCGGCTTCCTGGCTGGCGGGAGGTGGCCGTTTCGGCGGGTGAGGATGCCAATCCTGCGGCTTACAGCACCCGCTACACATGGGAAGAACGGTTCATGACTGCCGAAGAGGAGGCGGAGATGACCCGTGACGATGGTGCGCGATTTGCGCTTGCCATGTCGCTTTCCGGGCATCACATCTCCAAGACACTTCTTCTGGGGCTGGTATTTGGGCACAGATGGAGCATCTTGAGATTCCTTTACGGAACTTTTGACGCGTGCCAGTGTGTTTTGCCCGCGAACGAGGTTATTTCAAGGATATGTTCCGATGGCGAGATACTCATCGAGGGACACACAACGCCTTGGCAGGTTGATGGTGACGTATACGCTTTCATGCATCTCCTTGAATCGAGAAATCCGGGATACACGCGGAAGATCAGAGATCCATTCGGAAACGACCTCCTGTGGCAGACGTTCTTTCGCACTCAAACATCGTATCGCGCAAGCAAAGTCTATCCTAAGTTGGAGAAGATGCTTGTCGATTACGGTTGTGATCCACATGAAGTGACGAGCCTCGGCGTTTCCTGGGCAGATGTCGTTCGGGCGCAATATGAGACGGGTATCTCAAAGGAAGTAAGAGATTTCCATTGGCATAAAGACAAGGAATGCTCGAATCTGCGCGGATGGTTTAATAGACTTTTTGGCGCAAGAAAGAAGAATGTCAAGTTATGAGAATTAAGCAGGAAAACTTGCCATTGAAAATTGGGGAGAGACCCCAACCGACATTGACATCGCATGCAAGTTTCATTTTATGCCTTTATCTTATCATTTATCTTCGTTTGCTGTCAAGCGCGCCGGCGCCGCGCCACGGCGGGAAAAGGCCCTATTGCCCCCTTCAACCATAATAAACGAAAATCGCGCAAAAAGATTTCAGAGAAATTCTAGATCGCTCGCGTTGCTCGCTTCGCTAGAGGGCTAGACCGCTCGCGTTGCTCGCTTCGCTAGAGGGCTAGACCGCTCGCGTTGCTCGCTTCGCTAGAGGACTAGACCGCTCGCGTTGCTCGCTGGACTAGAGGGCTAGACCGCTCGCGTTGCTCGCTTCGCTAGAACGCCCGCTCACGCGGGCTAATCTAGAACGCGCGGCGTGGCCGCGCTAATCTAGAATTCTAGAATACTAGACTTCTAGACTCCTAGAATACTAGACTTCTAGAGCCCGAGTATCGCGGCCCGGGCACGTAAAGAGCGACTCTCCGCGCGGCTCGCACCAACGCGCGTTGCGGTCAGTGGTCGCTCTTTCCGAGCGAGGCGATTCAAGAGGCCGAGCGATGAGCCGGGCCGATCTTCCCACGCACAGCCCGCCACCACTCTTCGGACTTTTGGAGAGGTACCGCAAAAACTTCTGAGCGAGCATCTTCCCCACTGCGCGCCGCATGAAACGAGAAAGGACACCGGGCTTCAGGCGAAGGTCACGCGGACGGGGCCGTGCATGCGCCAGCACGCGCGCACATCGTCGACCGTCGGCGCGACGTAGATCGGCGTCGCCTGGTGGCGGAACCACGTGTCCTGCCGCTTGGCGAGCTGGTACGTGCGCGTCAGGATCTTGTCGCGGTCGTCCCCATCGCGGTAGCCGATCGCGCGCGCGGCCGTCCGCGACCAGACGGGATAGCGCGCCTTGAGCCGCCGCTTCTCCTCCGCCAGCCCCGCCATGAACATGTCGTCGAGCCGCGCGGCGATGCGCGCGCGCACGACGGCGCGGTCGATCTGGATGACGGGATAGGCCGGCGGCGGCGGCGTCCAGGCG
>JAFUEM010000227.1 GCA_017463935.1 Kiritimatiellia bacterium | reverse complement strand
CGGCCAGCCCCGCGTCCACGATGGCGTCACGCGCGTTGCGGTCGATGAGGAAGTTCTGCCCCATCGTCTTGTTCGGATGGAAGCCGTTGTCGATGCACCAGGCCTTCACCTGGCTCGGACTGGTCAGATTCAGGTTCACAGGATGCGGTCGATGACGCTGACGTATTCCCAGGTCGGATCGTCGAGCGGGCCCTTGGCGCGGAACTCCAGCAGCAGCTTCGAGAACGGCCAGGTGATCGGATGGAGAATCTGCCCCATCATCGAGTCGCTCTTGAGGAACTGCATGCGCACCGTAAAGTCCAGGTTGTCGTCGGCGATGTCGTACGCGCCCCACGCCTTGATCGAGATGAAGCCGCCCTCGATGTGGACGTTGTCGGACTTGAAGACGCCGTTTTCGACCGTGAAATCCGCCGACGCCTGCGACTGGTTGACGAGGAACCCGACGCCCGGCACCTTCTCGGCGATCAGCTTCGTCAGCCCCGCAAAGAGCTTCATCTGCGCGAGCATCCCGTCCGTCACCTTCATGCGGCCCGCGCCGTTCAGGCCGCGCACGCAGTTCGTCGTCATCGGGAAGTCCATCACGTACGATGCGTCGACGCGCCCGCGGCGCTCGCCCAGGTCGAACTCCAGAACGTCCGCCAGCTCCTCCAGCGAGCCGTCGCGATAGTCCATCTCGACGTGCGCCGTCGCCCGCGCCGGGTCGAAGCCCGCGAAATCGAGCCGCGCCTTCGCGTCGATCCGGCCGCCCGTCTTGCCGCGCGCCGTCACCTGCGAGAAGTCCAGCACGTCGCGCCGGAGCGTGAACGCGGCGTCGGCGTCGCGCAGCTCCAGCCCGTAGAACGCGCCCTTCGCGAGCCGGGCGGTGCACCGAAGGTCGTTCGCCGCGAGGTCGTCCTCGGTCGTGCCCGTGCGCCCCTTGATCGTGAGGGACGGCTTCGTGTCGCAGCGGATCATGTCGAGCGTATCGTCGGCCGACAGGAAGCTCACGTCGGCGATCTGGAGAATGTCGCGGAACGCGAGCTTGCTGCCGATGTCGTAGTCGAGCCGCACCACGTCGTTCGTCATGTCGACCGTCAGCGCGCCGCCCAGCCGCCCGCCGTCCGGATCGAGCGCGACCGGCAGGTCGACGGTCAGGCGCATGTTGCCGTTCGTCCCGCGCACGTAGTAGCGGAAGTCGAGCGTGCCGTCGGCGCGCGCCATCTCCACGCCGTTGTAGCGGCCCATCACCGGCTTCAGGTCGAGGTTCATGAAAAAGTCGCCGTTGACGAGGTTCGCCTCGAAGCGCCCGCGCGCCGGCACCGGCTGCGGCAGATCGGTGAACGCATCGAAATAGGGGTACGCGCTCGGCACGTCGAGCGCCACCAGGAGCGGGCGGATCTGCCGCTGGGTCGCGAGCCCGTGCACCTCCGAGCGGAACCACTGCTCGGTCAGATCCAGCCGCGCGTGCCCGTCGATCTGCAGCGTCCGGCCGCCCTCCGGCCAGTCGATGTGCACCTCGTCGAGCGTCGCCCACTTCCGGCGCACGCAGACCTGGGCCGTCACCCGCGCCGGCGTGAGGCCCAGGATGGCGGGGTTGTCCAGCTGCAGCCGGAATTCGGGAATCTTCGGCAGCTCCAGCTCCAGCCGCGCGTTCGACTCCTGGCTGCCGGGCGCGTAGTAGCTGTCCGGGAGGCGCGGATACTTCAGCTCCACGAGGCGCACGCGGCGCAGGATGGGGTCGACCGCCACGCGCCGCACCGACGCGATCTCGTGCCAGCTCGCGTCGGGCCGACGCTCCTCCACCTTGAGATCCTGCAGCTGAACGCCCTTCCGGAACCCGAACGACACGCCGTCGCAGCGCAGGCGCACCTCGTCCGTCGACAGCCGCGCGCAGATCGCCTGGATCCACGCGCGCGGCAGCTTCTCGTCGCGGAAAAAGAGACTGCCCAGGTAAACGAGCAAAACGACGAAGAGGACCTTCACCGTGCCCCAGAGGATGTTGAAAAACCGTTTCACCTTGCCGCAGTCACCTTTCGCTGCACCCGCTGCCGTTGGCAGCCCCTAGGAGAGTCGAACTCCTCTTGCCTGGATGAGAACCAGATGTCCTAGCCGATAGACGAAGGGGCCAAGTTTGGTGCACCCGGTGGGATTTGAACCCACACACCTTGCGGCACCAGAACCTGAATCTGGCGTGTATGCCAATTTCACCACGGGTGCTACGGGCGCATAGTATCTCATATTCCGCCGCGCTTGTCAATGGGGGTTTTTGAGATTTTTCACGCGGCCGGTTCCGCGCCGTCCAGAATCGACTGGATCGCCACCGCGAGGATGTGCTTTTCGCCCGGCTCCAGCGCCTTGAGCGCCTTCGGCCACGACGTGACCGGCTCGACGCAGACGAACCGGCGCCAGTCGTCCGGCTCGAAATCGGCGAGCACGTTCGCCGGGCCCGGGTTCCAGACGATGGCCGATGCGTTGCCCGTCGAGGCCATTGCGATGGCGCGCCGGAGCCCCGCGTCCAGCACGGCGTACTCGTGCTTCGCCGCCGGCGGCAGCGTGAAGACGTGGTCGGTCGCGACCGTCATCGCGAGATCCCCTTCCTGCACGTGCTCGCTCATGTCCTCGGCGTAGATGTAGCGGCAGCCGTCCAGCCCCTTCACGGTCACGCCGTCGCGTTCGCGGCAGGCGAAGTACGGGTGGAAGCCGGCGGTGAATGCGAACGGCGCCGCGCCCGTGTTCACCGTCGTCAGCGTCAGGTTGAGCTTCATCGACACGGAGATCTTCACCTCCACGTCGAAGTCGTGCGGGAAGAGCGCGCGCGTCTCGTCGCTCGCGGCGAGGCCGAGCGTGATCTCCGTCATCTCGTCCGAATACTCGCTCGCGCGCACCGTGAACGGCATCACGCGCGCAAAGCCGTGCTGCGCCATGCCGGGAATCGCGAGCTTGCCGAACTGCGGCCAGCAGACGGGGATGCCGCCGTGGAACGAGTCGCCGCGGTTGTAGTCGCGCTTCGCGGGGCGGAAGAGGACGGGCGCGTGGCCCGTCGGGCGGTAGGAAAGCGTGTTCGCGCCCAGGAGCGCCACTTCCGCCGTGCCGTACTTGTTCGTCAGCACCACTTCGGGATAGCCGCCGTGGCCCGGGTGGAACACGATGCGGCCGGGCGCGCCGTAGCGCCGGTTCAGTTCATCGATCGTCATCTGTCTCGAACTCCTTTCGTTTGCCGGTCAAGGGATGGGTGAAGGCGAGGCGCACGGCGCGCAGGTGAAGGCGGTCGGCCGGGCGCGCGCCGTACTTCACGTCGCCGACGACGGGATGGCCCGCCGCGGCGAACTGGACGCGGATCTGGTCCTTGCGGCCCGACCTGAGCGTCACCGCGACGCGCGTCGTGCCGGGCCGCGGGTGCGCGTCCGCGATCACGCGCCATTCCGTCCGCGCGCGCTTCCCGCCCGCGTCCGCGCCGACGACGCGTACCTTCATCGTCCGGGGGTCGTCCTTCAGGTAGCTGTCGAAGACGCCCGCCGCTTCCGCGAGCGTGCCTTCCACGCGCGCGACATAGGTCTTCTCGGTCAGCTCGTTCCACCGGTCGCGCAGCGCGGCGGCGAAGCGCTCCGCCTTCGCGAACATCATCACGCCGCTCGTCTCGCGGTCGAGCCGGTGGCAGAGGTAGACGCGCCTGCGGCTCTTCGCCTGGCCTTTGCGCACGTAGTCGTTCAGGAAATTCTCGGCCGTCGGCTGGGCCGCGCGCGCGGCGCGGCCGACGAGGCGCGTGTTCGTCGTCAAGAGGCCCGCCGGCTTGTCGATGACGATCACGTCGTCGTCTTCGTAGAGGATCTCGAACGGCAGGCGGCGCTTCATGGGACGCCTCACCCGAGGGCCAGCATCGCGTCGATGGCCCGCTTCGCCCGGCGCGCGACGGCGGCGTCCACCGTCACGCGCGTCTTCATCTCGCGAAGCGACTCCATCAGGTTCTCGAGCGTCGTCTTCTTCCTGTTGGGGCAGACGAGACGCTCGCTCACGGGGTAGAACCTCTTGCCGGGGCTTTCCTGCCGCAGGCGGTGGAGAATCCCCACTTCCGTGCCGACGATGATCTCCGGCGCCGACGATTCGCGCGCGAACCGGCACATGCCGCCCGTCGACAGCCGCGCGTCCGCCGCGTCGCGGATGTCCTTTGCGCATTCGGGATGGACGAGGACCGGCGCGCCGGGATGCGCCGCGCGCGCGTCCTGGATGGCCTTCACGGTCAGCGCCGCGTGCGTCGGGCAGTAGCCCGGCCAGAGGATGTAGCGGCGGCCGAGGAGCCCCGCGATGTGGCCGCCGAGGTGCTGGTCGGGCACGAAGATGATCTCCTCGTCCGGCGCGAACGTCTGCATCACGCGCTCGGCGTTGCCGCTCGTCACGCACAGGTCGCATTCGGCCTTGACCTCAGCCGTCGAATTGACGTAGCAGACAGCCTTCGCGCCGGGGTGCTGCGCCTTGAGCGCGCGCAGCTGCGCGCCCGTGATCATGTCGGCCATCGGGCAGCCCGCCGTCGGGTCGGGGATGAGCACGGTCTTGGACGGGTTGAGGATCGCCGCCGTCTCGGCCATGAAGTAGACGCCGCAGAAGACGATGACGTCCGCCTCGATCTCCGTCGCCTTGCGCGCGAGCTCCAGCGAGTCGCCCGTCCAGTCGGCGGCGTCCTGCACCTCCGCACGCTGGTAGTTGTGCGCAAGGATGACGGCGCCCCGCTCTTTCGCGAGACGCCGTATTTCAACGATCTTTTCCGCGTCCGTCACTTAATTGCCGCCAAAGCAGTTGGGGTCGAAGTTGAAGAACACGAAGAACGGCAGGAAGCCCGTCTTGTTCCAGCAGAGGAGCCCGAGCTGGAGCGATGCGGATTCGGCGCGGTTCACGAACGCGCTCTGCACGCCGTTCTTGACCTTCTTCGCCTCGCAATAGCCCCACGCGACCTGCGCACCGGCCTTGAGCTCGTCGGTCTTGTTCCAGCAGATCGACACCTGCGCGCCCTGAATCGAGGCCGCATCGCACGCAATGCCGAGCTGGCAGCCCTTGATGTCCTTGGAGGAGTTCTCGGCCGGCGAGCCGACCCACCAGTTCCAGGCGAAGTCCGCCCGGACCGTCGTGAACGCAGCGGCCGCCAGCGCGACCGCGATGATCAGTTTCTTCATTTCCCTTTTTCCTTTCGTTGCAGCGGCCCTGCGGCCGTTCTCAGATGTTTTTCGCTATTATACCAAATCTTCATCCCGCCGTGTGAACAATCTCGTTCAGCCGGCGACGACCAGTCCCGTGCGCTCGTCGACACCGAGGGCGATGTTCATGTTCTGGATCGCCGCGCCCGACGCGCCTTTGCCGAGGTTGTCGAAGCGCGCGACGAGGATGACGCGCGCGTCGTTGCCGTAGGCGGACACCTCCAGATCGTCGCGGCCCGCGAGCGCGGCGGACGACAGGAAGCCCCCTTCCGCCGCGGCGGGATCGTCCACGAAGCGGACGAGGCCACCGGCGCCGTAGACGTCGCGGTAGCACGCCCGGGCGGCGGCGAGGCCGCCCGCCAGCT
>JAFUEM010000226.1 GCA_017463935.1 Kiritimatiellia bacterium | reverse complement strand
GGCGACGGACTGCACCTCGACCGTCGCCTCCTCGCTCTTGCCGATCTCGGGATGGATCTGGTACGTCGCGCAGCCGACGATGTCGCCGCCGATCGCCGCGACGGTGAAGCGGTCAATGTTCTCGACGATGTTCCCCATCGAACGCGGCACGAGCTGGTCGCGGTTGAGGTGGACGAGCGCGAAGATCTGCTCCGCGTCCTTCAGCTGCGCCGTCCGGATCTCGAACTTCCTTTCCATATCGCTCCTTTCTCCGCCCGGCCTCAGACCGGCGCGGCGGCGTCGCCCGCGCCGAACAGCCTTTCGAGAATCTGCTCGGCGGGCGTCGTCGCCTTCTTCGCGTTGTTGCACGCCTTGCAGCACGGCACGCAGTTGGAGCGCACCGACCGGCCGCCGCGCGCGACCGGGATGACGTGGTCCATCGTCAGGTTCGCCGCGCCGACCGGCCGTCCGCAGTAGTGGCAGACGCCCTTCTGGAGCTGCGCGCGCCACCAGTCGGTCTGGCGCAGCTCGCGCGCGCGCTGACGCTCGCGCTTGACGTGGACGGGGTCCGCCGGGATGTCGATCCAGTCGCTCATGACGCGTGGTCCTTTCCGATGAATTCGCACGGCGCGCGCTGCGCGAGGAGCCCGCCGACGAAGCGGACGCCATAGGTGACGTGCGTGGCGACGACGCCCGCGACCGTGGCGAGCCACGTCACGGGATTGAACGAAAACGACGTGAGCGCGACGAGCAGGATGTACGCGAGCATCGGCAGCGACACGGCGGCCATCCAGAGGCAGTACGCCTCCACCGAAATGACGTTCGGCTGCGGCAGGATGACGAGGATCGCCCAGACGAAGAGGTAGAGGACGAACGCCGACGGCACGAAATACGCGAGGTGCCGCGAGTTCGAGGGATAGCGCTTGACGAAGTAGCCACGGTGGAATGCGTAGCGGCCGAGCTGCCTGAGGTGCGCGCCCAGGAGCGCGCGGCGGTGGTGGTAGACGATCACCCACGGGTCGTAGACGATGCGCGCGCCCGCGTCGATGATGTCCTTGCACAGCAGCGTGTCCTCGCCCGGCCAGAAATCGGTGCGGTAGCCGCCGATCTGCCGGAGCAGCGACGTGCGCACGAACAGGTTGCAGCTCGGGTAGTCGTCCACGTCGCGCCGCACGCCGCCGGCCCTGTAGCGGTAGCGGTAGGTGCCGCTCACGAGCGGGTTGTCGTAGACGCGCCCGCCGATCTGCGCGAGGTAGGGATCGTTCGGCGGCGTCACGCCCGGACCGCCCACCGCGCCGATCGTCTCGTCGCCGAAATACTTGACGGCGTATTCGAGCCAGTGCGCGTCGGGGTAGGCGTCGTCGTCGATGAACGCGACAATTTCGCCCTTCGCCGCCCGGATGCCGATGTTGCGCTTCTCCGCCGGCCGCACCTTCCCGGTGGGGATCGTGGAGATGGCCGAACTGCGCTCGACCACACCCGCCTCATCCGGCAGCACGATCACCTCGAAATTGCGGTAGGTCTGCGCCGCGATCGCCCGCAGGCACTCCTGGAGCATCCAGCTGTCGCCGGGGCAGGCGATGACGATCGAGACGCGCGGCGGCACGGCGAGCTTCCGCGGCGCTTCCGCCTTGGCGTAATACTTCAGGATCTTCAGCCGGTAGAAGACGGCGAGCGAATCGAGCGCCATCGTCCGGACGGTGCGCACCTTGAGCGCGCCGAACTTCGAGCCGAACCTGATCCGCACGGGCGCTTCCGCGATCTTCGCGCCGCGCTGGTGCGCAATCGCCAGCAGCTCCAGGTCGAACGCGTACGTCTTGACGAGCATCCGCGCGAGCGCTTCGCCGAGGACCGCGCGCTTGAAGAGCTTCATGCCCGTCTGGGTGTCGGTGATCGGCAGCCCGACGAAGAGCCGCACGAGCGTGAAGTAGACCCAGCTCACGATCCGCCGGTGCCACGGGTACTGGACGACCGAGCGCGGATGGCGCTTCGAGCCGATCACGACGTCCGCGCCCTGCCGCGCCATCGCTTCGAAGAAGTACGGCGTCTGCTTCGGGTGGATGTCAAGATCGCCGTCGAGCAG
>JAFUEM010000225.1 GCA_017463935.1 Kiritimatiellia bacterium | reverse complement strand
CGTCGCCGTGCGCGCGCCGTACCGCCCGCGCGGCGTCGGTCGGGCGGTCGTCGAGGCGGTGATCCGCCGCGTCGCGCCGCTCGCGGTCAAGGACGTGGTCGTGCTGACGTTCGCGCCGGGATTCTTCCAGAAGCTCGGCTTCGAGACGATCGAGAAGACGCAGATCATGCACAAGCTCTACACGGGCTGCATCAACTGCACCAAGCACGCCGATCCGTTCACGTGCCCGGAGATCGCGATGCGCCGCCGCGCCGCCCTCTAGCGCAGAGCGGGGAATATTTGATATACTACACGCCGTTTTAAGGCGGGGCGTTGCACAGCCTGGTAGTGCGTCTGCTTTGGGAGCAGAATGTCGGAGGTTCAAATCCTCTCGCCCCGACCATCCACGCGCGCGGCGCGGCACACCATGTACAATCTGGTTGAAATCTTCGAATCGCTTCAGGGCGAGGGGCGCAACACGGGACGGCCGTGCGTCTTCCTCCGCTTCGCCGGCTGCAACCTCGCCTGCCCGTGGTGCGACACCGACCGCACGGCGCGCTTCACGCTGTCGCTCGCGGACCTCGTGCGCGAGGTGAAGACGTTCCGCGCGAAGAGCGTCATCCTGACGGGCGGCGAACCGACGCTCGTCGACGGCATGCCCGAGCTCGTCGCCGCGCTCAAGCGCGAAGGGTACTGGATCGCGGTCGAGACGAACGGCACGCGCGAGCCGGACTGGCTCGCCTTCGTCGACTACGTCGCCTGCTCGCCCAAGGCCGAATACCCGGACCGCCTTGCGCTCACCCGTGCCGACGAGGTGCGCGTCGTCGCGTCGTCGGAGGCGGTGGTCGCGTTCTGCGCGGCCGTGCGCGCGCGCCTCGCCGCGACCGACTACTACGTCTCGCCGTGCGACAGGGACGGCACGATCGACTTCGCGACGGCCAAGAGCGTCCTCGCCCGGCTCGACGGCTGGTCGCTCTCCGTCCAGCTCCACAAGATCCTCGGCTTCCGCTGAGCGTGCGGCGTGCGCGGCGCGGCCGCACCCCTGAAAAGGGGATGGCGCGCCGGCGGCGGAAATGGTAAACTATCCGACCATGAAAGAAGTGTTCGCCTACGTCATCGGTCTCGGCGCGGCAGTCATGATGCCCGTCATCTTCACCATTCTCGGCACGCTGATCGGGATCAAGTTCTCGAAAGCGCTCAAGTCCGGCCTGCTCGTCGGCGTCGGCTTCGTCGGCCTCGGCGTCGTGACGGCGCTTCTGACGAGCAACCTCGGCCCGGCCCTGAAGGGCATGACGGAGCTCTACCACCTGAACCTGCCGTTCTTCGACCTCGGCTGGCCGGCGGCGGCGGCGGTCGCCTATTCGACGGCGGTGGGCGCGTTCATCATCCCCGTCTGCCTCGGCGTGAACGTGCTGATGCTCGTGACGGGCACGACGCGCACCGTCAACATCGACCTCTGGAACTACTGGCACTTCGCGTTCCTCGGCGCGATGGTCTTCTTCGCGACGGGCTCGCTCGGCTGGGCGTTCTACGCGGCCATCGTCCTCTACGTGATTACGCTCTGCATGGCTGACTTCACCGCGAAGGGCTTCCAGTCGTACTACAGGGACATGGACGGCATCTCGATCCCGCAGCCGTTCTGCCAGTCGTTCACGCCGTTCGCCGTCGCGATCGGCTGGCTGCTCGACCGCATCCCCGGCTTCTCGAAGCTCGACATCGACGCGGAAGGGCTCAAGAAGAAGTTCGGCCTCCTCGGCGAGCCGCTCTTCCTCGGCGTCGTCATCGGCTGCGGCATCGGGTGCCTGCGGTGCGGCTCGGGCCGCGAGCTCGTCGATTCGATCCCGAAGATCCTCTCGCTCGGCGTGACGGTCGGCGCGGTGATGGAGCTGATCCCGCGCATCACGGCGCTCTTCATCGAAGGCCTCAAGCCCATTTCCGAGGCCACGCGCGCGCTCGTCGAGCGCAGGTTCGCGGGGCTGAAGGGCCTCTCCATCGGCATGTCGCCCGCGCTCGTCATCGGCCACCCGGCGACGCTCGTCGTCTCGATCCTGCTCATTCCCGTCATCCTCTTCCTCTCCGTCGTGCTGCCCGGCAACAAGTTCCTGCCGCTCGCGTCGCTCGCCGGCATGTTCTACCTCTTCCCGTGCGTGCTGCCGATCACGAAGGGGAACGTCCCCAAGACGTTCGTGATCGGCCTCGTCTCGCTCGTCCTCGGGCTCTTTTTCGTGACGAACCTGACGCCCGCGTTCAGCCAGGCCATCGCCGCGGCCGGCATCGACGGCATCGCCGTGCCCGACGGTTTCGAGGGCGGCGCGGCGCTCGACTTCGCCTCGGCGCTTGGATGCTGGGCGATCTACCACCTGACCGTCTCGCTCAAGTGGGTCGGCGCGGTGCTCGCGGGCGTCCTCGCGCTCGCGCTCGCGGCCGTCAATTTCGTGCGCATCCGCCGGGCGGCCTAGAAGTCGAGGATTCTAGAAGTCTAGAAGTCTAGGATTCTAGAAGTCTAGAATCCTAGATGCCTAGAATCCTAGAACCTCCCAGAGTTAACCTTGGCTAAACCCTTCACAAGCCACCGTTTTTTTGCTAATATATTACCCACATTTCCCTACTGGAATCAACACGACAAAAGGAAAGCAGAAGGAACATGGCCAAAAAGATCATGGTTGACGGCAATACCGCCGCAGCCCAAATCGCGTTCGCGTGCAGCGAAGTTGCCGCGATCTATCCCATCACGCCGTCCTCGCCGATGGCCGAGACGTGCGACGAGCTCGCCTCCATGTGCAAGACGAACATCTGGGGTTCGATTCCCTCGATCGTCGAGATGGAGTCCGAGGGCGGCGCCGCCGGCGCGGTCCACGGCTCGCTGACGACGGGCTCGCTGACGACGACCTTCACGGCGTCGCAGGGCCTCCTCCTCATGATCCCGAACATGTACAAGATCGCGGGCGAGCTCGCCCCGACCGTGTTCCACGTCTCCGCCCGCTCGCTCGCGTCGAACTCGCTGTGCATCTTCGGCGACCAGGGCGACGTGATGGCCTGCCGCCAGACCGGCTTCGCGATGCTCTGCTCGAACTCCGTCCAGGAGTCGCACGACATGGCGATGGTCGCGCACGCGGCGACGCTCGAGTCGAAGGTCCCGTTCCTCCACTTCTTCGACGGCTTCCGCACGTCGCACGAGGTCCAGAAGATCGAGGAGATCCCGACCGAGGTCATCCGCGAGATGATCGACGACAGGTTCGTCGAGGAGTTCCGCGCCCGCGCGCTCGATCCGGAGCACCCGACGATGCGCGGCACGGCGTCGAACCCCGACGTCACGTTCCAGCTGCGCGAAGTCTGCAACAAGTTCTATGACGCGACGCCCGCGATCGTCCAGAAGTACATGGACAAGCTCGCGAAGCTCACGGGCCGCGCGTACAAGCTCTACGACTATGTCGGCGCCGCGGACGCGGAGTACGTCGTCGTCGCGATGGGCTCGGGCTGCGACACGCTCCACGAGACGGTCGACGCGCTCGTCAAGGAAGGCAAGAAGGTCGGCCTTCTCAAGGTGCACCTCTACCGTCCGTTCTCGATGGTCGACTTCGTCAAGGCGCTCCCCGCGACCGTCAAGGTCGTCACGGTCCTCGACCGCGTGAAGGAGCCGGGCGCGATCGGCGATCCGCTGTACCTCGATGTCGCGGCCGCGATCGGCCAGGGCCTCCAGGACGGCGTCGTCGCGTTCAAGTATCCGAAGATCCTCGCCGGCCGCTACGGCATCGGCTCGAAGGACTTCACGCCCCAGATGTGCGCGAACGTCT
>JAFUEM010000224.1 GCA_017463935.1 Kiritimatiellia bacterium | reverse complement strand
GGCCATCGTCACCGCGTCCGGCCGCGCGCGGCACGCACCTGTCGCGAAGGCGCTCGCGCGCCCGTGCGCCGCCGAGATGTGCGCCGCGTCCCAGTAGTAGTAGGTGAAGACGCCGCAGCCGACGGGATCGACGAAGATCGTCCGGTCCTGCAGCCCCAGCTCCGCGCACGCCTCGGCGATCAGCTTGTTGATGATGCCGTGTCCGCACCCCGGGCAGTAGTGGGTGAAGCTGACGTCCTTCCCGCTGCGGGGAAAGGACCTGTACATGCCCTTCTGTTCAATCGTCGTCATGCCGTCATCTCCTTCGCGGCCGCGACCGCGTCGTCGACCGTCACCACTTCGCCGCCCATGCGGTGGATCATCTTCACGCCGGCCGCCTCCGCGCCCAGCCCCGCCTTGGCGAGATTGAGTCGCACGTCGTCGGCGAACTGCCCCGCGTCGATCTCGATCGTGAGGATCTTCCGGCCCTTCGCCGCCGCCGCAAGCTGTTCGCGCGGGAACGGATTGAGCGTGATCGGCCGGAAGCACCCGGCCCGGACGCCCGCCCGGCGCAGCGTCTCGGCCGTCGTGCGCGCGATGCGCGCGCCGATGCCGAACGCGACGAGGAGGATCTCCGCGTCGTCCGCGCGGTACGTTTCGGCCAGCGCGTCCGCGCGCATCGCCTCGTACTTCGCCTGCAGCTTCTCGTTGAAGACCTCCTGCGCGTGCGCGTCGAGGAAGATGGACTTGACGAGGTTCGCGCGCGTCTTCGGCTCGCCCTGCGCCGCCCAGTCGCTGAAGTCGGGCCGCGGCGTTTCCGCCGCGGGCAGCGCGACCGATTCCATCATCTGGCCCTGGAGGCCGTCCGCGAAGACGACGGCGGGCGTGCGCCACTTCGCCGCCATCTCGAACGCCTTGATGGTGAGGTCGCACATCTCCTGCGCGCTCGCCGGCGCGAGCGTGAAGGTCTGGTAGTTGCCGTGGCCGCCGCCCTTGACGGCCGGCGTGTAGTCGCTCTGCTCGGGATAGACGTTGCCGAGGCCCGGGCCCGCGCGGTTGACGTTCACGACGACCGCCGGCAGCTCCGCGCCCGCGAGGTAGCTCAGGCCCTCCTGCATCAGCGAGAAGCCGGGGCCGCTCGTCGCCGTCATGCAGAGCTTCCCCGCCGCCGCCGCGCCGAACATCATGTTGACGCTCGCCGTCTCGCACTCCGCCTGCACGAACGTGCGGCCCAGCATCGGGAACCACTTCGCCGCGCCGTGCGCGATCTCGCTCGCGGGCGTGATCGGATAGCCGAAATAGAGGTCGCAGCCCGCGTAGAGCGCGCCGATCACCACGGCCTCGTTGCCTTTGACAAACTTCGTCATTCCTTCACCACCTTGATTGCGTAGGGTTCCGGGCAGTTGTAGAAGCAGATGCCGCAGCTGATGCAGCCCTCGCCCCTGTATTTCACGGCGCGGATGCCCATCGCGTTGAACTCGTCGCCGAGCGCGAGGCACTTCTTCGGACACGCCGCCACGCAGCGTCCGCACGCCTTGCAGTTTTCCTTGTTGATCTGTACCATGTCGATTCCTTCTTCAGATAGAGCCGACGGACCATCCGCCCCCAAGCAATCAGCCGCCATTCGACCGAAGCGCCTTCGGGCTTAAGGACTTCAGGGATAGTCCGCCGGCAAAGTCAAGATCTCGCAGCCGTCGTCGGTGATGGCGACGGTGTGCTCGAAGTGCGCGGCGAGGCAGCGGTCGCGCGTGACGACCGTCCAGTCGTCCGCGAGCACGTCCGTCTTTTCGCCGGCCTTCGTCATCGTGATCATCGGCTCGATGGCGATCGTCATGCCGGGCTTCAGGACGAGCTTTGTCCCCGGCGTGCCGTAGTTCGGCACCTCGGGATCCTCGTGCACCGTCCGCCCGACGCCGTGGCCGATCCAGTCGCGCACGACGCCGAAGCCCGCCGCGAGCGCGACCTGCTCGATCGCGTAGCCGACGTCGCCGAGGTGGACGCCCGGGCCGCACGCCGCGATGCCGGCCTTGAGGCACGCCTTTGTCGTCTCGACGAGCCGGATGACCGCGGGATCGGTCACGCCCAGCATCACCGTCCGCGACGTGTCGCCGTGGAAGCCGTTCTTGAAGATGCCGACGTCGGTCTTGACGAGGTCGCCCGGCATGATGACGCGGCTGTGCGACGGGATGCCGTGGATGACCTCGTCGTTGATGGACACGCAGAGGTGCCCCGGGAAGCGCGCGTAGTTGTAGAAGCTCGCGCGGACGTTATGCTTCTTGCAGTAGGCGACGACGAGATCGTCGATCTCGCCCGTCGTCAGGCCCGGCCGGACCGCGTCGGCGCAGATGTCGCGGATCTCCGCGCTCATCCGGCACGCCTCGCGCATCCGCGCCAGTTCCTCCTTGCTCTTGATGTCGACTTTCACTTTCAGCCTTCTTCGCTCTTCATGCCTTCTTCTTTGGAAAGTAATAGTATATCATATTCGCGCCGCCGCGGGGCGGTTGGAAATTGGCGGACGCGCGTGCGCCCGATCCGGCGCACCTGTGCACATAGTCTATCAAATTCACCGGATGTTCATTTCGGTTAAACCGTCGTGTGTGTGTGTGTGTGTGGGGGG
>JAFUEM010000223.1 GCA_017463935.1 Kiritimatiellia bacterium | reverse complement strand
GTGGCCCCGATGGCAGCACTCCAGTCCATGGGACAGGAGATGACGGACGAAAACGGCAATGTCGTGGAGCAGAACACCGCGCAGTCCAGCTCCAAGAAGGGCGGCGGATTCGTTGACATCGTGTTCGGTTCTGGCGTCGTCGGCATGCTCCTCTGGTTCGCCCTCTTCGGCGACGGCGCGCTCGCGATATACTTCTGCGTCGACTGCTACATCCTCATCAAGCCCGAGAAGCTCATGCCCAACAGGCTCATCGACCAGGTCCAGAAGGCCATGAGCGAGGGCGACATCGTGGCCGCGATGGAGGCGTGCCAGAACACGCCGTCCGTCATGTCCAACATCCTCACCGCGGCCTTCCAGCACGTTGAGGAGGGCTTCGACGTGATCCAGGAGGCCGTAAACGCGGCGTCCGACCTTGAGCAGGAGAAGCTGATGCAGCGGCTGAACTGGATTTAGGTGTGCTCCAACCTCGGACCGTCGCTCGGACTTCTCGGTACGGTGCAGGGCATGATCCTGACGTTCCAGGCGCTCGCGTCCGGCGGCGCCGGCGACGCGGCCGCGCTCGCGAGCTCGATCGGCCAGGCGCTCTGGACGACGGCCGGCGGCCTCGTGGTGTCGATCCCGTCCATCACCGCGTTCTACTCGCTGCGCAACAACGCCAACCGCCTCATCCTGCGCATGACCGCCGTGACGATGGAGTTCCTGAACGGACTCAGGAACGTCTCGGTCGAGGGCGAGGAAGCCGTCGCCGAGGCCTGAGGACCGCCGTCCACATCCTGCGAGGTTAGCCAATGGGAAGAAGGCCACAGGAAAATCCAGCGCTGGACATGACGCCGATGATCGACGTCGTGTTCGAGCTCATCATCTTCTTCGTCGTCACCCTCACGGAGGCGCAGAAGAAGGATGAGACGATCGAGCTGGAGGACG
The DNA here is from genome assembly GCA_017463935.1 of Kiritimatiellia bacterium. Classification (GTDB taxonomy): domain Bacteria; phylum Verrucomicrobiota; class Kiritimatiellia; order RFP12; family UBA1067; genus UBA1067. Next base: position 4,024 of record JAFUEM010000223.1, on the reverse strand, counting down.
GGCAGCACGGCGTGGTGCTCACGCCGGACGAGCTGCCCGCGCAGCACATGCAGATCGACGTCGCCAAGAACGGGCGCATCTCGATGGGCAACGTCACGCTCCTCCCCGACGAGATCAACCGCCGGGTGAAGGAAAAGAAGGCGCGCTGGGGCGAGTTCCCCATCCTCATCCGCGCCGACTTCGAGACCCCCCACGCCGCCGTGCACCGCGTGATGGACGCCTGCACCTCGGCGGGCATCTGGAAGCTCTCGTTCATGGCGATCGGCGAGGACAAGACCCACGAGCGCAAGCGCATCAAGAAAGTGAGGAAGTGACATGGGGCGCCGGCCACAGGAAAATCCCGCGCTGGACATGACGCCGATGATCGACGTCGTGTTCGAGCTCATCATCTTCTTCGTCGTCACCATCAAGCAGGAGGACCTCTACACGCGGCTGAACGTCAACCGTCCCGCCCCGGCGTCGAGCTCCTCCTCGTCCTCGTCCGACGACATCTCGGTCACGATCGAGATCGGCCGCCGCTACGACGGCAGCGCGCAGGGCGTCATCCTCTACAACAAGCGCGAGGTCAAGCGCGCGGAGCTGGACCAGTACCTGCGCGAGATCGCCCACACCTCGACGAAGACCCCGATCATCGTCAAGTGCGACGACGCAAGCCCCCACAAGGCGCTCGTCGACGTGCTCGACATCTGCTACAAGAACAAGCTCTACAGCGTGAGCGTGTTCTCCATGTAACGAAAGGAGCTTTGAATGGCTGAAGAAACGGAACTGGAGGAAGAGCTCGTCATCGACCTTGACGAGATCAGGAAGAAATACGAGGACAGGGGCTTCTTCCGTCGTTTGGCCGACATGTGCGCCGGCCTCGGCAAGCCGCACAACACGCGCGAATACAAGCTGGCGCGCATCGAGGTCCAGCGCCTGATGGCGCCGCTCATCGCGGTGCTCGCGGTCGTGATCCTCGTCACGGCGCTCATCGTCATCACCGCCGTGACGGGCCAGAAGAAGGAGGTCATCGAAGTCCAGATCGCCGAGGTCGAGGAGGAGGCGGCGGAGCTGGAGGAGCAGGTGGACGAGGAGCCGCCGGACGACATCGAGCCGCCGCCGCTGGAGGACGTGGAGATCATGGTCGACACGCCCACGCCCGGCCCCGTCTCGGAGATCACCCCGGTCGCGGCCCCGCCCGCCACGCAGGTGTCGGTCAAGCCCGCGCCGCAGGATACGGTGGCGTTCGTCGATTCGCCCGTCAAGATGAAGTCGATGCCGGGTTCGCGCACGCCCGGCTCCATCGGCGCGGCGACGAAGGGCGGCGCCGGCTACGGCGACGCGATCACGGAGGCGACGGTGCTGAAGTGCCTGTGGTGGCTCAAGGCCAGGCAGGACGCGGACGGCTCGTGGGGCGGCGGCTCCTCGCGCCTCGCCAACACGGCGCTCGCGATGCTGACGTACCTCGCCCACGGCGAATATCCCGGCTCGCCCTCGCCCTACCGCAAGGACTTCGGCCCCGTGGTCGAGAAGGGCGTGCAGTGGCTCGTTGACGCGCTCGTGCCGCCGACCTCGCAGAGCCCCGCCAGGATGAAGGACGCGGACGGCAACGAATACGCCTTCCTCATCGCGACGTACGCGCTGTGCGAAGCCTACGGCATGACGAAGAACCCGAACTGCAAGGAAACGGCGATGGTCACGCTCGAGCGCATCATCAAGGGGCAGTCGCCGACGGGCGGCTGGGACTACAAGATCAACCCCAACTCGACGCGCGACGACCTGTCCTTCGCGGGCTGGGCGCTCCAGGCGCTGAAGGCCGGCAAGATGGCGGGCCTCCACCCGGAGGGCCTCGACGAGTGCATCAAGAAGGCCGTCAAGTGCCTCAAGACGCGCAGCTTCCACCAGGACTCCTTCACCTACTGCGCGAACGCGCGCCACCACCGGGGCCTGACCGCCACGGGGTGCCTCGCGATGCAGCTGCTGGGATTCAGCTCGGAGCCCGAGGTCCGCAAGGCGCTCGACTACATGCGCGAGTGGCACCCGTCGTTCAAGAAGGGCGCGACCGTGGCCGACGGCGGCGTGGGCGACAACATCGCCAAGGACTGCCCCTCGCCGCAGTACTACTGCTACTACGCGACGCAGTGCAAGTACCAGGCGGGCATGCGCCAGGGCGCGACGAAGCCGGACGAGCAGTCGTGGCAGAAGTGGAACGCCGAGATGAAGAAGCTCTACCCGTCGGCCATCAAGGACCTTCCGGACAAGGTCAAGGACCACACGGGCAAGGAGCACAAGCAGGGCTATTTCGAGAACGAGGACACCTGGTCGTCGCGTCCCGTGATGGATACCTGCCTCGCCGCGCTCCAGCTGATGGTCTACTACCGCTACCTGCCCACCAGCCAGCTCAAGTCCACCGAGGAGGAGGACAAGTCCGGCGCGGAGGCGGCGGCCGGCAAGGATGACGTCGGCGTCGAAGTCGACATCTGACGATGCCGTTTCCCGTCTTTCTCGCGTTCAAGTACCTCCGGCCGAAGCGATCCGTCGCTTCGGCCATTACGTGCGTCTCCGTCCTCGGCGTGATGCTGGGCGTCGCCGCCGTCATCATCGTGCGCAGCGTGATGACGGGCTTCGGCGACATCTGGGAGGAGAAGATCCTCGACTTCAAGCCGCACGTCTCGCTCGTGCCGCGCACGGGCGCGACGATCACGGGCGAGGCGGCGCTCGCCGAGCGGATCCGCGCGGTTCGCGGCATCAGCTCCGTCACGCCCGAGATCGACACGCGCGTGCTCCTCTCGCACCGCGGCCGCGTGCTTGCGCCCGTCATCCTCGGCGTCGACGGCGAGGCGTTCACGCAGGCCTACCGCACGGGCGCGCCCGTCGCGGGCACGTTCGACCTCGACGGCGACGCGCTCGTCATCGGCCGCCACGTCGCGCGCCAGCTCGGCGTGACCGTCGGCGACGAGGTGACCGTCTACTCGCCCAAGACGCTCGCCGCGCGCGACGAGGTGTTCCTGCCCGTCAAGTGGCGCATCGCCGGCATCTTCGCCTGCGGCCAGTACGAGTACGATTCCGGCTACGTCGTCGCCTCGCTGTACAACGTCCGCGAGCTGATGGGCATGGACGAGGGCGTCTTCGCCATCCACGTCAAGACCGACGCGCCGACCGATCCCGCGTCGTTCGGCCGGATTCTGGAGGAGCTGCGCGCCCTCGCGCCGCACCTGCGGCTCATCACGTGGCAGGAGGCGGACAGCGAGCTCTTCAACGCGCTCGCCGTCGAGAAGAACATGACGGCGATCCTCCTCTTGCTCATCTCGCTCGTGGCGCTCTTCTGCGTCATGAACACGCTCCTCGTGCTGACCGTCCAGAAGACGCCGGAGATCGGCCTCATGAAGGCGCTCGGCTTCCCGAAGCGGCAGATCATGGGCGTGTTCATGGTCCACGGGCTCATCCAGTGCACGGCGGGCATCGCGCTGGGGCTGCTCGCCAGCTGGGCCGTCCTCTCCAACCTTCAGAACATCGTCGTCTTCCTCGCGCACATGGGCGTGCAGGTCTTCCCCGAGGCCATCTACGGCCTCGCCGAGATTCCGCACCGCCTCATCCCGTCCGACATCGTCTGGACGGTGGCGTTCGTCTACGTCTTCGGCATCCTCGCCGCGCTCGTCCCGGCGTCGCTCGCCGCGTTGAAAGATCCCATCAAGGCCCTGAACGAATGACGATCCTGACCGCCACCGACCTGAAGAAGAGTTTCCGCCTGCCCGGCCAGCCGCCGGTGGAGGTCTTGAAGGGTGTGAACCTGTCGGTCGCGGCGGGCGAGAAGGTCGCCATCGTCGGCCGCTCCGGCGCGGGCAAGTCCACGCTCCTGCACATCCTCGGCGGCCTCCTCAAGCCGACGTCCGGCACCGTCGCGCGCCCGTCGAACATCGGGTTCGTCTTCCAGGCCTACCACCTGATGCCGGAGCTGACGGTGCTCGAAAACGTCCTCCTGCCGACGATGGCGCGCCGCCGCGCGCCCGACGCGCCGGTGCGTGCGCGCGCGCTGCTGGAGAAG
>JAFUEM010000222.1 GCA_017463935.1 Kiritimatiellia bacterium | reverse complement strand
GGGTTACGGGCTAATCGCCACGGCCCGGGTCGGACGGCCATCCTTCCCGGGCATTCTTTTCGCCTTTCTTTGCGAATCAGCTATCCCAACACCTGTTGAGCAGGAACAGGGGATAGTCTATCATAAGCGAACTAGACAGGGGACGCCTTGCCCCAGACGGGGACGTGCCGCCCCTGCTGAAGGACCATGTTGTTCCCGAACACGTGCGGCAACCTTATCGCCGCCTGCGCCAAATGCGCCGACAGGAACAGCACCGCTGCGGCAAATACCCGCATAGCCGAAATCGCGACTTGTTTCATGTTGACCTCTAATCCCTCGTCTTGCCTTTCTTCGTTCATGCGTCGTATTGTAGCAGAACCATTATGCTGATGCAACATTGAGCCTGCGCACATTTGCGCAAAATCATTTCATCAATACAGCAAAAGGGAATCGCCAGCTCAATATGCGACGTTATTTAATGCGCGGCGCTTTCCGCTCGAAGGGACACGGCCTTGTCTTCCGCGACCATGACCGGAGAGTCCCACATAGGCAGGTCTGCTATGACGGTCTTGCCGCCTTCGTATGCGATCCTGTCGGACGGGACCTCGTACACGCGCCCGGTGATCATCTCCACCCAGCGGGGCCTTTCCAGCTTGCCAGGCACCGCGATCGTAACATGGTCGAAGCCAAGCTCTGAGGTAGGCACACGGTCTGCAAACCAGTAGAACCTCACAGGCTGACCGTTCTTCGAGAACCGGACAACCTTCAGCCTGTGCCGATCCGTGTCGCGGGGGTCGAACCGGCTCACGAGCTCGTAGTCGATGCTCTCGTCGATTCTCTGCGGCAGCACGTCGTCGTCGATGTAGCTGTACACATGCTGCATCGCAAAGTAGCTGGGCCGTCTGTAGATGAATTCCTTCAGCGTGTTGGAGCGTATCAGCCCGAAGCTCTGCAGCATGAACGTATACTGCAGGTCTATCATGGAGAACAGGCTCGAAGGAATCGAGCGGGCGGCGTCATCGATGGTTCGCCGGAGGTTCCACTTAGCCTGGGAGTACTCAGACCATTCGCGGCGCTTGAGCGCATGCCCGAATTCCAGCTGCGACGGGCAGCCGGTCTCGCCCTGCATTATCGCGAAGTCGCCGCTATACGACTTGACGAGCTTGAGCAGCGGCTCGGCGCGCTTCTTGAACGCATCGTCGGGGTTGGGCACGTACGGATGGTATATGAAGTACGAACCGAGGTCAAGGGCATCCTCGGCCTTCAGCTTTTCGAGCACGCACCTGTAGTCCTCAGGATATGTTATCGCCGTGCAGAGGCACTTCGCCTCCGGCTGGACCGCGCGTATCGCCTTCGCCGTTCTGTAGAACAGCTCCGCGTACCACTTGCCCTGGTGGAAAGGCTCGTTCCATATCTCCCATTCATCGACAACGTCCTTGTAGCGCTCCACGCAGGCCGTCACATAGCGCAGCCATGCCTCAAAGGCCTCGGCGTTCTCCGTGACCTGACTCACCTTCATCCCGAGCCGGAAGTCGCTGCCATACACGGGATTTCCGTAGGCCAGGCATATCCATGGCTTTATGCCCATTGCCGCCATTTCGCGCACATGCGGATCGAACCACGAGAAATCGTACGTGCCCTTCACTTGCTCGGTCTTCGCCCACCCGGAGAACAAACGCCCGTGCTTTGCGCCAAGCGGGCCAAGAAACTTCTTGTAGGCATCCCAATTGCCGTAGTCGCGGTCAAGCGTCTCGCATCCGATGGACCACTTGGAGGACTTTATGTCCCTGGCGTCGCGCACGGCAAGGCGTCCTACCTCCTTCATTCCCGGATCAAGCCTGTTCAGCCTGTCCCAGGTCACACAGGGCTTTTCGCCCCTAGCGTTGGGATCGTCGTGCTCGTTCCAGGCATCCCAGCTCTTGAGCTTCGAAACGTCCTTGAACGCCACCGCGCCCGTGTCTGCTGCGCACGTCCATGCGAACGCCGCCATAGTGAGGAGACAAGCGGACGCAATTGTCTTCTGTTGCATTTTATTCTGTTGCATTTTATTCCCTTTCTTCCTTTATGCTCATTAATGAATTGTGATGACCAAGCCTTTTGGCCCTTCATAGTAAAGCCCGTCGTCGCCCACGCGCACAGTATATTTTCTTTCGCCTTCCGTTACGCGGACAAACCGCACGGTGTCCACATTGGCGGGCTTCGTCTCAGCCGTCCACGCGACAAGCTGGTCGCCTGTCTTCAGGATTCTATCCCCCACCGACACCGCTATCGTGGCATTCTCATAAAATGCGATGTTCCTTGCCCCTCCGGTGATCTCAGACTGCGCGTTCAGCACAGTGCTGCGCGAGGAAAGGTCAAGCGTCGCACCATCCATAAGAGTGCACCCCACGAAATAATCGCTGGTCGGCTTGAATTCGCCGTAGACGCTCGTCGTCCCGTTAAGCGTGGCGTCTCTGCTGTTCCATTTCGCCTCGTAGTTCTGCACCTTGAATTCGGTGTCGACCTTGAGCAGACTGTTTATGACGAAATCCACGTTAGTCGCCGTCACGCCGCCATAACTGCCTCCAACAAGGAATACGCCGCGATTACCGACAGTGACAATTCCGTCATTTACCGTTGCATTATATAGACGGAAGGTTTTTCTGCTGCTGATGCTTACGTCGAGCGTGTGTCCACCAAGATCTATTACAATCGGATTGTCGGAGTTGAAGCCTATCAGCGTGTCGCTTTGGATGCCGAGCGACGAATCCGCGAAAAGAGAAATATCGCCAACCATCGTTTTGTTGCTCTGCCATCCCACGTCGCCCCCCGAATTCCTCATCGTGCCGCCCGCAAGTGCAAATCTGTATGCATTATAGCCGAGTTGCCCGTTCAGCTCCACTGTTCCGCCGGACGCCACACCGACCATCTTCCCCGCACCAAGCGGTGCGGACGACCCTGCCGCACCGCATATCAGAGTGCCACCTGCAACGACCGTCCCGCCCAGATAGGTCTGCGCCGTCTTTTGCGCGGCAAGAGAACCATCGCCATCCTTTACAAGGCGCAGGTTGCCCGCAAGCGTCACGCCGGAATTGACGGACTCAACTCCACCGGGTATATTGACGTTGAGTTTGCTGCGGCACCCGTATTGCAGCTGCCTGAACTCTATGAAGCCCCCTTGATCTGCCGTTGGTTTCGCGGATTGATCGATTCTGATCTTGTAGTACCGATACGTCGTTGAATTGGCGAAGTCGAAACATCTGGCTTCCTTTGCTTCAGTCCAAAAGTCGCCTTTGCGCCTATCGAGACACACCCAGCTCTCCGCATCATTGGAACCGAAGATTTTCCAAACGCCAGGCGCACGTTCGCCGAAATGCGTACCAGCAGCAGATATTATGCTGTAGGAATCCACCTGCGTCGCCACGCCGAAGTCGTAGGTTATTTCAAGAGGCCAGTTTTCCTTTGCGATGATGACGCGACGATCCGGTTCAAACGCATAGCTGGCGGCATGCTCCTGGTTCTCATAGAACGTATTTGTCGAGGATGCCGTCCCCAAGCCGGTCAAATCCGCAAACGCCGCTGTGTCGGTTATCGTGCCTGCACCGAAAAGGCCACCAACAGTTAGGTTGTGTCCGTTCATGTCTATCGTCACACCGTCAGCAATGGCGAGCGACGCGCCAAGCCCGCCCAGGTCGCGGTCTGCCGTGAGGATGCTGTCGCCTGAAAATTCCACTGCCACACCATCGGATATCGTCAGGTTTGCGGCGTCTACGGAATTCGCGTCCGTCACTGACACCGTCCCTTTGCAGCGCCCGTACTGAAGCTGCAGGAACTGGATGTAGTTGCCGTCATTGACGGAGGGGCTCGCCGACTCGTATATCTTGATTTTGATGTAACGGTACTGCGATGGATTATCTAGGTCAAAGCTCTTCGTCTCGCTTGCCGTCCAACTTGTGACATTGGTTTGCGAGTCCAGTTTCGTCCATTCATCGTTGTCGTCAGAACCATACAAATCCCAAGCCCCTGGAGCACGCCAATAAGCCAGGTTGGTCCTCCAGTTTACGATGCGGTAGTGGTCGATCATCGTCGCTTCGCCGAAGTCGTAGGTGACTGAGAACGGCCAGTATCCGTTTTCGTTCTTCACAATGACGCGAGTTGAGGATTCAAAAGCCAACCCCGCAGTGGCAGTCGAATCCACCGACGTTATTCCAGCACTGCACGTAGCCTTGCTGGTATCGGTCGCGAGGTTCACGAATGTTGAGGTGATCGTACCCGACCCGGCGAGTCCAGCCACCCTAAGCGTGTGGCCCGCGAGGTCTACCGTCACACCGGAGTCAATTGTGACAACTCCCTTGCTCGTCCAATCCGTGTCGTTCGAAAGCGTTATGTTTTCTGTTATTGTCTCATCTGCCCAAGCCGCTTGGCCAAGGCCTACCGCTACAACTGCTGCCGCGAAGACTCGAATAATCCTAGTTTTCATCTTTCCGTTTCCTTTCTGTGAGTTAGGCCATTAGCATTATATCAAATACACCAGAATCACAGCATCCCTTTTGCGCAGATTAAAAAATCCTGTTTGCGTAGGTCCGCTCTGTGCGCAGGCAGGCGAGTTTTGATATAATAAGAATCATGGAAACGGTGCTTTACTTCCAGTCGCAGTCGAAGGTCAATTATGCGGAGAAACTTGCGGGAGTGCAGGCGATTGCCGCTAAATGCCGCTGGCTTGTGCAGGTTATCGAGGGTCTTCCGCAGCAAAGCCGCCTAAAGGCGCTCCTTAGCTTTTGGCATCCCGTTGGAGTCATTGTGGAATGCGGAGGGACGGCGGCGACGGTGGTAAAAAGGGCCAGACCCTTCTGTATAATACGCCAGCGCAGCAACCGGGCAACGAACATGGCTACGGATGTTTGCAGGTGCATGATCTGGACGCGAAAACCACGGTGCTTGCCTTCAACCATTTCAACTCGGATTCTGTTCCGTGCGACGTGGGGATAGGCAATTCGCGCGGCGACCACTCCGACTGGACTTTTGCAAGGAATGCAGGTGCGTACAAGTCGCGTCGCCTTTCCGTCTGGGTGAAGTGATGGCTTTTGTTCCGGCTCCAAGGTGGCTCGGCCGATGATGGCGTTTTGACAGCATAATAAATACAATACAAGAACCGAAAGGACTGGCGAAAAGAAACAAGTGAGGCAATTGCATTCCTCGGAGGCCTGATGGCTGTTGACCTTGTTCCAAAGTGCGCAGCCTGCGCTGCGCTTGGCACAGCTGGCATGGGTTCGTATGTTGGGGCAGGGTTGCAGAGCGCGTTTTCCGGCTGCTTGGCAGAACGCGGCGCAGACGGTGCGGCGACGCTCATGGCCCATACATTCGCCAATGGCTGCACGCTCGACTATCTGGCCGTGTTCTGGATAGGCGTCGCAGCGCTATCCGTCGTATTCACCCTCGCGGCCGGAAGGTGCCGCAGGGAAATGCAGAAGCGGAATTCCCCGCGCGGCATTTAGAAGTAGCCGCCTTTGTCGATGATCTGCCAAAGCACGGCATTCAGTGCAGCGGAGCCCTTGGCGACGCCAAACGACTCGGAGAGGTGGCTGGGCATCCATGTCTTGAAGCCAACATCGACGTAGATCATCATGCCAAGCCCCCCCAGCCAAGAGAAGCGCGGAGGGGTTGCCGACAAAGACCTTGAACGCTTCCTTAAGGGTTGGTTTGTTTTGGACAGGATTTACAGGATTAACAGTGGGGTATTCACCTACATGTCGGCAAGAGAAAGAAGCCCCGTCGTCGTGCGCATGTCCCGCTTGCCGGGATTCTTCAAGAAGAACGCATCCGTCTTCATTTTCAGCCGATCCGCATCGAAACGGCGGGGATCGACCTTCACCTCATAGAATCCGAGCGTCCCGTCCACTTCATCCTCGCTGACGATGTCAATCTCGTTCTCGCCTTTCCTGTCCCACCAGCCGCCAATTCGCGTGCAGACACGATCCTCAGCGAATTTTGCGGCAAAGTATCGTTCCAGTGCATAGCCGCTGAATGAGTCAAAGTCTCTTTCCGCGATGTCCCGCATGCGATCCCGTCGTCCAAGTTCGTCAAGATATCTGAGCTTGTGCACAAACCGGAACCAGAACCTGAAAAAACAATCGTCTATCTGGAAATGGGCGTTCTTCGCCACGGATCTCTCGAAGATCGGCTGCTTCTTCACGACGATGGAATACTGGTCTTCAAGCCGGGAAAGAAAGCCTCCGACCTCGGTCCCGATCAGGTTCTTCATTTCTGCCGAAGTCGTCTGCCCGGTTGAAATTGCCGCCAATAGCGCAAAATACGTCCCGTAATCTGGGCCAAACTCGTCCGCGAGGATCGTCCGCCCTTCTGGAATGTAGGCAGAAAGCGGAGAAAAGATCTCCTCCAGCATTTCCGCACGCGTGAACGCCCGGGCTGACATCATCATGTCAACATAGCGCGCAACGCCACCGCTGACCGTCCACAAGGCAAGCAGATCGCTGTTTGAATAATCGGGCTTGTGGAATCTGAATATCTCCTTGAGAAGAGCGGGGCCGAACGGCTTGAGCATCAACGTTCCGGTGTTTCGCCCGTACAGCGGCTGTGAATCGTCGAAGAAAATCTTGTTCATGAGACGGTTGACGCTGCCGTTGACGACAAGGTTGAGCTTCGTCTTGTTGTGGTACTCGTCCCAAATGTGCTGTATGTCGCCATACACGCCGGGATTCGTCCTGTCAAACTCCTGAAATTCATCAATGACAAGAGTGAAAGGACGACGTTCGGCCTCTTTCATCAGCTCCCGGAACAGTTCGCCAAACCGCGTGCATGTTCCGTGTATTCCAAGATGCAAGACACGTTCCGCCTCTTCCTGAAGCTGGGCGCAAAGAGTGACTTCCGGCTGTCGCGTAATCGGCAGGTTCAGATAAGGTGTCTCGCCGTCATCAAAAGCCTTCCGGGAAAGCTCAGTCTTCCCGACGCGTCTGCGTCCGGTCAGCACCGTAAAACGCGATTTCTCTTGCGAGCGCTCGCGCACCTTGCGAAGTTCGTTCAACTCCATCTCCCGGCCGAAGAATTTCATTGCAGCACCTTCTCCTCGATTCTATTTACGAAACGCTCATTTCATCAACAGCCATTTCGGTTGCAAATAATATCATTTATCGCCCGCCCTTGTCAACCGCCGCGCAAGCGCGCTATTTCGCGGCTTCACGCCAGCCGGACATCGTCTGGCCGGTCTGCGCCTTGAAGAACTTGCGGAGCGAATTCGGATTCTCGAAGCCGCAGAAGTCGGAGATCGCCTTGAGCGGTATCGTCCCCTCGCGCAGCAGGTCCTTCGCGCGCGCCAGCTGGATCGCGTGCATCTCTTCGAGAACCGAATGGCCGGTGGCCTTCCGGAAGCGCATCTCGGCCTGACGCCGCGAACACGGGAAGCGCTCCAGCACGCGCGCCGCCGTGAGCCCCGCGCACGCCTCCCGCCGGATGAGGTCGAGC
>JAFUEM010000221.1 GCA_017463935.1 Kiritimatiellia bacterium | reverse complement strand
TTTTGGGGGGGGGGGGGGTAGCCCGGTCTCCCCCGTCCGTTCCGTTGTTTACTTCATTGTGAAATCCGCGTCGACGACATCGTCGCCGCCCTTCTTCTCGCTGCCGCCCGCGCCGCCGTTCGGCGGAGGCGTGCCCGCGCCCGGAGGCGGCGTGCCGGCGCCCGCCTGCTGCTGGGCCTGCGGCGCCGAGGCGTACATCTCCTGCGCGACCGGCTCCATCGCCTTCATCAGCGCTTCCTGCTTCGTCTTGATCTCGGCGATCGGCGCGTTCTTGGCGAGGGCGTCCTTGAGCTCCTTCAGCGCGGCCTCGACCGGCGCCTTCTTGTCGGCGGCGATCTTGTCGCCCGAATCCTTCAGCGTCTTTTCGACCTGGAAGGCGAGCCCGTCGGCCTAGTTGCGGTCCTCGACCTCGGCGTGGCGCTTCTCGTCCTCGGCCGCGTGGGCCTCGGCGTCCTTGCGCATCTTCTCGATCTCCTCCTTGGAGAGGCCGCCCGCGGCGGTGATCGTGATCTTCTGCTCCTTGCAGGTGCCCTTGTCCTTCGCGGACACGTTAAGGATGCAGTTCGCGTAGATGTCGAAGGTCACTTCGATCTGCGGGACGCCGCGCGGCGCCGGCGGGATGCCGTCGAGGTTGAAGTTGCCGAGCGACTTGTTGTCGCGCGCCATCTTGCGGTCGCCCTGGAAGATCGCGATCGTCACCGCCGGCTGGTTGTCCGCAGCCGTCGAGAAGACCTGCGACTTCTTCGTCGGGATCGTCGTGTTGCGCTCGATGAGCGGGGTCAGCACGCCGCCCAGCGTCTCGATGCCGAGCGTCAGCGGCGTCACGTCCAGCAGCAGCACGTCCTTCACTTCGCCCTTCAGGATGCCGCCCTGGATCGCCGCGCCCATCGCGACCACCTCGTCCGGGTTGACGCCCTTGTGCGGCTCCTTGTTGAAGAGGCTCTTCGCCTTCTCCTGGAGGAGCGGCATGCGCGTCTGGCCGCCGACGAGCACCACTTCGTCGACCGTGCTCAGGTCCGCGTCGGCCATGCACTTGCGGCACGGCTCGGCGGTGCGGTTGACGAGGTCCATCGTCAGCGTCTCAAGCTTCGAGCGCGTCAAGGTCGCCGTCAGGTGCAGCGGACCCGACTGGTTCATCGTGATGAACGGCAGGTTGATGTCGTACGTCGTCGCGCTCGAAAGCGCGCACTTCGCCTTCTCGGCCTCCTCTTTCAGGCGCTGCTTGGCCATCGTGTCGGCGAGGAGGTCCACGCCGTTGGCGGCCTTGAAGTCGTCGGCGAGCCAGTTCATGATCACCTGGTCGAGGTCGTCGCCGCCGAGGTGCGTATCGCCGTTCGTCGCCTTCACCTCGAAGACGCCGTCGCCGATGTCGAGGACGGAGATATCGAACGTGCCGCCGCCGAAGTCGTAGACGGCGATCTTCTCGTTCTTCTTCTTGTCAAGACCGTAGGCGAGCGAGGCCGCCGTCGGCTCGTTGACGATGCGCTTGACGTCGAGGCCCGCGATCTTGCCCGCGTCCTTCGTCGCCTGGCGCTGCTGGTCGTTGAAGTAGGCCGGGACCGTGATGACCGCCTCGGTGATCTTCTCGCCGAGGAACGATTCCGCATCCTCCTTCAGCTTGCGCAGAATCATCGCCGAAATCTCCTGCGCGGTGTAGGTCTTGCCGTTCACCTCGACCGCCGCGTCGCCGTTCGGCGCCGCCACGACCTTGTAGGGGACCATCTTGATCTCGTCGGTCATCTCGCTGAAGCGGCGGCCGATGAAACGCTTGATGGAGTAGATGGTCGACTGCGGGTTCGTCACCGCCTGGCGCTTTGCCGCCTGGCCGACGAGGATTTCGCCCGTCTTTGTAAACGCCACGATTGAAGGAGTCGTGCGCGCGCCCTCCTTGTTGGGGATCACCGTCGCCTCGCCGCCTTCCATGACAGCCATGCACGAATTCGTCGTGCCAAGGTCAATTCCAAGTACTTTTGCCATAATCTTTTCTTCCTGTTCTGCCGTCTTACTGGGACAGCGCCCTTTACAAGCAATCCCCGTGCCAACCAGCCATTTGGGGTCTGTCCCCACGCCCGTCTTGGGACCTGTCCCCACGTTCAACGGGGTCTGTCCCTACGATTTATACTAATTTCATCCAACTATTCGATTGTTTTCAACACATTTTTTGGGGTCTGACCCCATCGAAGCGGGGTCTGCCCCCACTTCGATGGGCCAAAAGTGAGACAAACAAAAGGTGGGACACCGTATCACAATGTCCCACCTTTGCCGCGCGTTGTGCCGAAGCCGCGCTACTTCACATCAACAGAGACACGGTAGAACGAGGCGCCTTCGGGAAGTTCAGTATTGTCCGCAAGTCTCAGGCGCGCGGAGGTCGCTTTTGCACTGGAGACTGTCGAAGATACATCATCCGGCGAAGTTCCACGGTTGAGGCGATAGACAAGCCCAGGTATCGTCTTCACGCCGACGGAGACAGAGTCGCTGGAGACCTCAAGCGGCTTCTCGTCATCAGTCGCGTCCGAGGGAACGGGCTTTAGCGGAATTTCCTCGCTACCGACCGTCACAACCTCGTCCTCGTCAAGCGACACCGCGCCCGTCGTGGAATCAACCTTCACGATCTCGTATGCCACCGACTGCGAGACGTTCTGCGCATCAGTCCACGATACTTTGACCTTGACCGTCGCGCTTGCTGGAACACCCGTCACCGTTGCGGTATCCGGCGAAACAACGACCTCGCTCACCGTCACACCGTCTGGCACGGTGATCGCAACCGTCTCTGCCGTCACTTCAACAGTATACGAACCGTCGCCGTTCTCCGTGATCGTCGCGCTCTCGTCGTCCGTCGCCGGCACTGCCGCTTCAATCGTCGCCGTCACGGTGTTCTCCGCAACCGCAATCTTCGCGACGAGCCCCTGCGCGAGCCCAGTCACTTCGACCTGCTCCGCAAGCGTCCCCGCGCCTGCAAGCGTCGTGTAGCTGAAGAGGTTTGTCACCGTCCCCGCCGTCCACGCCGCATCGCCCTTCAGATATATCTTCGTATCTGCGGCGATGGTCAGCGTCTTGGGGGCTATGCCCACAGGCATCGTCACGGAACCGCCATTGATGGTGAGATTATAGATTGTGGTGGATTTCAATGTCAGATTCGCCGTTCCGACCTTGACTACATTCGGGCTGCCATATGTAGATTTGATATCGATAGTGCTTGCTGTATTCAAGGCACCGATTTCGAGCGTGTATGTGCCGGATCCGAAGTTCCGCCTCCAGATGCCGCCATCATATCCACCAAACCAATACGTGCCAGAACTGCCCAGCATATCGCCATCGTCGTTTCCGATTCCGCTCGGCCAGCCCGTTTCGACTGTCCAGAAAGCGTTGGGGCTTGTAGCATTGCCATAAGCCCACTTCTGATAGCGACGGTTGCTGCCGCCGCTGAAGACGACTTCACCGGCGAACTCGCGGTTGTCGCCGCTGAGCTTAGCACCTGTGTAAGTCTTGTTGGAGTTCCAGAGGCTAAGCTTACCATTGCCTGTCAGGTTGCCACTTATTTGAGCGCTCGTATCATACTGGCTCACCCAGCAGTTTCCGTTGATGCAGAGATTGCAACTGATTTCAATCCCGTTTCCGCTCAAATTTGCGAAGCCAGCATCCTGAAGGACAATGCCTTCGTCATTTTCGTATGCCGCCACCTTCTGCGTCGTCAGCGTGTTGCCCTTGAGGGTTACGGGGGCGTTGGCCCACAATTCCCTTGCCGCCGCCGCCTCGGTCAGCGTGACGGTCGCTTCAGTATTAAACGTCGCATAGTCGGCCGCCGCGTCGCTCGGATATGTCGTTGCGGGGATGATGCCCTCGTAGTACCAGTTCGCAGGGTCGTTCCACGCACCCTCGGCAACGTTCCAGTTCCAGACGAATGCATGAACATCGGCCTCGCGATACGTCGCCGTCGCGCTCGTCGCTTCCGTGACGTTCACACGCACGTGTTGGGGCGCAAGCGTCTCGCTTGCGCTTTGCGTCGCAACCGTCCATCCCGCGAAAATCTGCGTCTCGGTGGTCGCCGGCGCGTCGAGGAGAACCGAATCGCCCCAATACACGTTCGTGACGCTCGTATCGCCATATTCGTCCGTGACGGTCAACGCCGAATAGTCGCTCTTCGCCGCCGTATACGTAATAGAGGACACCCAGAACTTCGCCGTGCTCTGACTGTACATATACGGCCAAATGTAGTATGTCTGCCCCGCCTCGACATCAAACGTTCCCGTCGTGTCTTTATTCTGCGCCGTGGCGTTTGCTTTATAACCCGAGTCGCCATTGGTCTTGTACATGCAAGCCGTTCCATCGCTGGTTCCGTTTGTCACATAGATGCGGCCGTAGTTGCCTCCGTTCGTGCCGTCGCTCTTGAACGTCAAGGTCAAAGTCCCGCTCTTGACGCACTCGAACTTTACGTAGCGATCGTTGGAACTAGCGCTAGTTGCCGTGGCACTCGTTTCTTTAGGTCCTGCCCAGTAGATGCCCGCGTCGGTGAGGGTGTCGACGGCGGCGCCGTGGACTTCGAGGCGGCCGACCTGCTGCGACCACGCTTCCGTTGCTGCGGTGATGCCGTCGTCGCCGGCAAAGGTGGAGAAGTCCGCCGTGCGCGTGATGTCGATTGCGCTTTCAGATGCGAAGTTCGCCGTCACGCTCATCGTGTCGCCGACATAGCACCAGAACTCCTCGTCCGTCGAAAGCTCGGCATCCTCGCCGTCCGTCCAGGAGGAAAGCCCGTAGTATGCATTCGGTGTCGCAACAAGCTTGACAAACTCGCCCTTCTGGACAGTGTAGGCCCCCGCGCCTGACACGCCATTTATGGCGACCGCGCCGCCTTCCCCCGCCGCCAGTGTCAGAGCGACGGGTTCCACGGCTCCGGGATATTCCACGGACACTATCTTGAACCATGTGTTGCGGTTATAGTAGATAGGGAAGATGTGGTACGTAGTCCCCGCCGTCGCCGTGAAAGTAAGCGTCGTGTCCGTTTCTGCTGCGGCGACAGTCGCCTGCTCTTCCTTGTTGTTGCCGCAGATAGTCTCTTTCGTGGTCATCATCAAGGCAGGATAGACGTCCTTGCCAGTATCGACCGCGCCGGCTTGGAAAACGACCGTGACCGTGCCGTCAGCTGGGGCCGTGAAATCAAATTATCGCGAAGTCACGGCGTTCGCCCACGACTTCTGCTGGTTTGTGCTGAGATACAACCCATTCTCCGAGAGTGCATCGTTCGCTCCGAGATAGAACGTGAACGGTCCGCGGGTAACTGTGGGCGCCTCCGTGGCAGAGATGGCGTTGTCACCGCCAAACGCCTCGAAGTTGACGCTTGCGTCGTATGTCGTGCCGCTTTCGACCTCCTGGAAATTCGCGGTGAGGGTGGTGTCGGCGGCGATGGTTGCGGTGTATGTCGCTTCGGTGGAGACCTCGTTATTTTCGCCGTCAGTCCAATTGACGAACTGGTAGGCGGCGGAGACGGGTGTCGCCGTGAAGGTCGCGGAAGAGCCGCTTACGACTTCGCTTGCCGAGACCGTCGCCGAGCCGCCCGTGCCGGCCGTCGCCGTCACGGTGCACCACGTCGGCTCGTAGGCGTAGGTGATGGACTTCACCGTCACCGTGCTGTTGCGGTTGTAGTAGAAGGAATAGATTTTGTAGAGAGTCCCCGCCGTCACGTTGAACGTCAGCGTCTGGTCGGTATTCGGTGTCAATTCGCCGGCTCGCGCATAATAGGTGTAAGCCGCCATGGCGGCGTCATTCGTCGCAACCTGCAAGTAGGGCTTTTGGGTGCCGTCGATCGAACCGATCTGGAAGACAACCGAAACGGTGCCGTCCGCCGGAGCGGTCCATTCGATGTGGCGGCCTGTATCCGAGCCTGTGTTCGAGTCTTTGTTGAATGTGACGTTCGCCCACTTGATGCCGCCGTCCGTAATGGCATCGCCGCTCTTCAGGAAGATGGAAAGTCCATCATACGATTCCGTTGCGTCAGCGGTCGCGGCGACGGGGCTGGCGGCGTATTCGGAGAAGTCCCATGTCACGACGCGGTTTTCGTCGCGGTCGTACGGCGCGAAGACGGCGGTGTAGGACGCGGCGGCGGCGATGCTTTCGATGAAGAGCGTCTTCTTGGTGGAGACGCTTCTGCCGGCGGCGTTTGTCCAGCGCACGAACTTGTACAAAGTCTCATCGGCGCTGACGGCGGTGAGGGCGACGTCCGAGCCTTCTACGGCTTCGAGGCTCGTCGCCTCGGTGCCGTTGATTTCGACAGAACCGTACTTTGCGTTGTTCGCCGCCGCCTCGACGAGATATTTGGGCGATGGCGCGAGCGTGACGATTTTCACATCGTCTATCGCGCCGGCGTGGGCTTTCTCGCTCGCGAGCGTCACGCCGAAATAGGAATACGGGGCGCCGGCGGCGAGCGTGCCGATCAGGAACGTGGCATAATCGCCGCCGCCGATCGAGGCCGTCGCCTTCCCGGCGTCGAGATCGACAATCATATCAACGTCCATCCATTCGTCCGAATTGACGATAGCCTGCGCGGCGGGCGTTTCGGCGTCGGAAAGCGTCACATTTGCGGCGGCGCCGAGAACCGATGCGCTACCGTTCAAAGTCGCGATAACCTTGGGGCTGCCGGCGGCATCGCTGCCCATTGGCCAGTTGCTGGTGCCGGCCGTCTTGGCAAGCGCGAATCTAATCTCGCCTTGCGTATATAGCGCCTTGAACGACACGCGGAAGCGTCCATCCGCGATAGTCGCGGAATCGGCGAATTGTTTCGTGAAGCCGCCGTTTTTCTTCTTGTTGTTGCTATCGTAGCCGGTCATGGAAAAGGAAATGTAGCTCTCGCCGTCGGGGACTTCGAAGGTTTTGTCGCCGCCGAAGAGCTGCGTCCAAGTGCTTGTCGAAGAGCAGTCGTCGTCGAGAAGAACGCTTGTCCAGGCTTCGAGTGGGTATTTTGCGGAGATGGGGGAGTCGGCGTTTTCGCCGACCTGCCAGGTTTCGCCGGAGGCTTCCGCGAACCAGATGTACGCCTTGGCGCCGGCGGGGATTGTGAGGGTCGCGCTGTATTCGTCGCTCGAGGTGCTGGCGACATCCTTGGAGAGGTCGGCAGAGAGGAAGCCTGCCGTTTCAGGGACGACGACATCGCCCGAGGCGCTGCCGCTCGCATCGTAGTTGTAGTAGGAATACCAGCGGTTCGTCGTGCCGTCCTCGACGATATCGATGACGGCCTTGGCGTAGTTGATTTGGTTCATGACGCGCATCGTGACGCCGGAGAGCGTGACGACGCCATCTTCGCACGTCGCATTGACAGCCGCCACGGCGGCGGAGTTGATGTAGTCGTAGCCCGCGCGGACGGTTGCGTCCCAATAGGAGTTCGGGGCCGCGCCGGCATTGATGATTTCGTCCGAAATCTTCCACGGTTCGTCGTCGGCGACGCGCGCGGCCACGCCGTCGATGATACCGGCGACGACATTAGCCTGAACCTTTTCATAGGAGCCTTCTTCAGCGTTCGCACCCGCATTCACTACGTCAAGAGCGGCCTGCCAGAACGCATAAGCGCCCCAATCAGCGCCGGCGTTGTTCGGGTGGGAAATATCTACCTTGCCGCCCTTCGACGACTGGTAGTAGAACTCGATCGCCGCCTTCTTCGAAATGGCGGAGTTGATGCCGTTGATGCGGACGATTTCCTCGTTCTGCCAATCAACGAACGTCTTGTTCAAATCTACGAACGCGGCATCCGTGACGCCGGCGTCGATTTTCGCCTTTACCCACTCTTCGCCCGCTTCGGCATAGGCTTGCAGTCCGCGCCCGTATGTCTCGGTCGTCGAATCCCACGTGTTGTGGCGCTCGACGGGCGAGGCGATAATCAGCTTCGCGCCCGAGTTGGTAGCGATATTCAGATACTTTTCGAGGTTAGCGGTGAACTCGGCGGTACTGTTCTCGTTGTGGCCGTACTGGACGTAGAGGTAGTCTCCCGGTTTGAGGAGGCAGGTGTTGAGATGCGCGTTGTCCGACGAAGCAAGGCCGCCCTCGCCCTGGTTGCGGATCGAGAGGCTCGCAGGCGCCCAGCGCGAAAGGCCCGAGCCTACGCCGGAATAGTTCTGAAGCATGAAATACGGCGTGTCGCAGCGCTGGTCGGTTCCTGTAGAATCGTCGCAGAGCCACATCGTCCTGCCGACGTTCATATCCGCGACATCGCTGCCGCGCACCTTGCCCGCCTGCTGCGGCTGCTTCACGACAGTCAGCGCCGCAAGCGCGGCGTTTTCGCCGACGACGACTACGTTGACGGCGTTGTCGTAGTAGAATTTGGCAGGAGTCTTGAAGAAGTTCGGCGCGAGTTCCACGCTCCAGGAAAACGTCTTCGTCTCACCCGGCTCAAGGACAAGGTGCTGGGCGTGCGTGTGGCAGCGCTCGGAGAAGAGCGTCACGTCCGCATTCTCCGTCGCGGAAGCGTTTGCGACGGTGCAAGTGACGGCGTAGTAGCCGCGCTCCGGCATCCGCGCCGCGAAACGCACCGGATAGCGCCCTTCGAACGACGACGCGCCTGCCGGAAGGTATTCGCTCGCCGCAGGACCATATACTATCGATTTGCCGCTTGAGTCCGTGCCGTCATGAAGAACGATTTTCTGACCCTTAACCACTTTGAAGCCGTCGATTGCGTGGGGTACGTACTTCAAATTCGAAGGCACGTCATCCAGATACGAGGTGTCCGTCGTGCCGAGGAAGCCGTAGGAGAAGGTATCGGTATATGTGCCGTTCACGTCGCAGACGGCGCTTGCCGGAACGGGGATCGACCCGTCCTGCGTCTCGCTCACGCCGAACGTGAACTTGTAAACGCCATCCGTCGGAACGGAAGCCGTTGTAAACGCTTCGGCCGCGAACGCCGCCGCGCCGAGCGCAAGGCCAAGGAAACAAGGTAGAACTTTCTCTCTCATTGCAAGGACTCCTTTCTGTTGTCGATGCAATTATACCACTTTTCGGACGACGATGCCATACCCTTTCGGGTATGCACTTGCAAAAAACCTTCCCGACCTGCGTCACAGGCCTTTCCCGATTCGCCGCCTCGCCGTCCTGCGTCACAGACCACATCCTGCGTCACAGGCCCTTCAGCCCTGTGACATCAACAAAAAAACGCGGCAGAACTGCCGCGCTTTTCGCTTTCAGAGATGCTTGAGAAGGGATGGTGGAGGTAGTCGGATTCGAACCGGCGACATTCTGCTTGCAAAGCAGACACTCTACCAACTGAGTTATACCCCCGAAATGGTGTTCGCTCAGTCGCTCGCTTCGCACAGCCCAAGGGCCATACTCCGATCGCTCCTTCGCTCACGCGTTTTAGTCATTTGGTGGGCCTGACAAGAATCGAACTTGTGACCTCGTCCTTATCAGGGACGCGCTCTAACCAACTGAGCTACAAGCCCACGACTCATTCG
The DNA here is from genome assembly GCA_017463935.1 of Kiritimatiellia bacterium. GTDB lineage: Bacteria > Verrucomicrobiota > Kiritimatiellia > RFP12 > UBA1067 > UBA1067. The sequence goes on along the minus strand of JAFUEM010000221.1, from coordinate 5 downwards.
GAAGA
>JAFUEM010000220.1 GCA_017463935.1 Kiritimatiellia bacterium | reverse complement strand
GAGACCGGCGCGGCGGGCGAGGTGTCGCCGCGCTACGACGCGGGGCCGCTGGCGGGCCCGGTCACGCTCGGGCCCGATGAGTATTTCGCCTGCGGCGACAATTCGTATCCCGCGCAGATGAGTTTCGACAGCCGCTACTGGGGCGCGGTCCCCGGCACGAAGCTGCGCGGCACGGCGGCGTGCGTTTTCTGGCCAATCGTCAACCCTCGAATCGGGAGGATAAAATGAGCGAAGAACAGTTGATCAAGACACCGGGTCCGTTCGGCGACAACGGCAACTTCATGCTGGAGCGCGAGCTCGGGCGCGGCGGCATGGGCGGCGTCTACATGGGGCGCGACAAGATGCTCGACCGGCCCGTGGCCGTGAAGGTCATGCTCAAGGAGTACGGCAGCGACCCCGAGTTCGTCGAGAAGTTCAAGCGCGAGGCGCAGGCGGTGGCGCGGCTCATCCACCCGAACATTGCGCAGGTCTATTCCTACGGCTTTTCGGAGGGGATGCCCTACATCGCGATGGAGCTCGTCGCGGGCGGCTCGCTGGAAGGCCTCATGAAGGCCAAGGGCGCGGACATCGACATCCCGCGCGTCATGAAGATCTGCGAGCAGGTGGCGCAGGCGCTGCGGTGCGCGGCGGACCAGGGCCTCGTGCACGGCGACGTCAAGCCCGAGAACGTGCTCCTGGACGCGAACGGCAACGCGAAGCTGGTGGACTTCGGCCTCGCGGCGATGCAGAAGGAGACGGACGAGATCTGGGGCACGCCCTACTACATCGCGCCGGAGAAGGTCCGCAAGCAGCCCGTCGACTACCGCGCCGACATGTACGCGCTGGGCGGGACGATCTACCACGCGCTCACCGGCGTGCCGCCGTTCGACGGCGAGGACGCGATCGCGGTCGTGAAGAAGCGCTTCCAGGGGCCGCCGAAGAAGCCGAGCGCGCTCAGGCCCGGCATCTCGCCGCAGATCGACGCGCTCGTGATGACGATGCTGGCGGACGACCCGAAGGACCGCTTCCCGAGCTTCGAGGCGCTGCTGGAGGAGTTCAAGAAGGTGATGGCGACGGGCCTGTCGCTGACCTCGCCGATTCCGCCCGTGACGGCGGACGCGAAGCCGGCCGGCACGACGACGACGCGGACCAAGAAGCTCGTCATGAAGAAGAAGACCTTCAAGGTCAAACCCGCGGGGGAGGACGTGCCCGAGCTCGACGACGGCGCGCCCGCCGCGCTGCCGGCGCATCATCATCCGCCGAAGAAGATCGACGCCGGGGATGACGAGGAGGAGGGCGGCGGCCTCGGGCTGAAGGTCGTCGGCGTGGTCGTCGGCGTGATCGCGCTTATCGGCGCGGTCGTCGGCGGGCTCGTCTGGTACCAGGTGGCGGCCGAAAAGGCGCGCGTGCGCGAGGAGCAGGCGCAGATCGCGCGCGGCTTCAGCGACACGAAATCGGCGCTGCGGCACATGCGCGAGGCGGCGGTCGCCTTCGGGGAGAATTTCGAGTCGTTTGCGGCGGAGGCGGTGGCGGACTGCCAGCGTCCGACCGACCAGCTCAGGAAGATCCTGTCCGAGCGCTATTCACAGAGCGTGATCGACCAGCTCCAGCCGCCGCCGACGGCGGAGCTGCTGGCGGCGATCGCCGCGACGAACGCGCCGGCGGCCGCGCCGGACGCGGG
>JAFUEM010000219.1 GCA_017463935.1 Kiritimatiellia bacterium | reverse complement strand
GTGGTCGCGTCCGCGCTCGTCGAGCTCGACGGCTACGCGCCTGGCAACGGCTACCGCGCCGAAGCCGCGCGCATCGTCGCTGCCCTCTCGTCCGACGCCTACTTGGCCGCGCCTGGGGAAGTTGGCGGCTTCCTGCTGAAGCATTCCACCGGCAACGCGCCCGCCGGACACGAAATCGACGTGCCGCTCGCCTACGCCGACTACTACTATCTCGAAGCGCTCACGCGCCTGAACAAACAAAGGATGGAACCATGAAAGCAAAAACCGCACTTCTCTTTCTGACGGGCCTGACCGGATTGACGGGATTCGGGGATCCGGCAAATCCCGTCCAGCCGGCGATCCTGCTGGCGCCGGGGCGCGTCGAAACCGTCAACGGCGCGCAAATCGAATTCGAGCGGCCGGGCGAAGCGCACCTGCGGATGGCCACCGCCGAATGGAGCGCGGGGCTCAAGTTCCTTCCCGAATCGGGCGAGACTTTCGACCTGTCCAACGCCCGCTATCTGGCGATCGACGTGGAAAACCTGTCGACCGACCGCCAGCTGCGCCTGACGCTCCACGCCTCGGCGGGCGGCGGCGCGGTGGAGTCGGGCGACCACGCGAGCGCCATCTTCACCCAGCGCCGCTCCATCAACACGGGCATCGGCCTCAACCCCGGCGAGAAAGGCACGATGAAGCTCCTGCTGCCGCATCCCGAAATCTACGCCGCCCCCGAAGGCGCGCGCGGGCTCTACGTGATCGACACCCGGCATGTCGGCCCGGTCGAACTGAAGGTGCAGTGGCCCTACGAGCAGCAGTTCAAGTACGTCGTCGACTGCCGCCTGTCGAACCTGCGGCTCGAGGGCACGCCCGACGTCAAGCGCAAGGTGCCCTCCGACGGCTATTGCCCGTTCGTCGACAAGTACGGGCAGTTCAAGCACGGCAGCTGGCCGGTCAAGGTTGCGGACGACGCGGCCTTCGCCGAGGACCTCAAGCGCGAAAACGCCGCGCTCAAGCCCGCGCCCGAGTCGTGGGATGCCTACGGCGGCTGGAAGGACGGCCCCCAGCTCAAGCCCACGGGCCACTTCCGCACCGTCAAGGCGGGCGGCAAGTGGTGGCTCGTGACGCCGGACGGCCACCTCTTCTTCTCCCTGGGGCTGGATGTCGTGCGCACCGAGACCGACGTCGCGGACGGCTCGCGCCATCCCGACTGGTACGAGAGCTACGATCCCGCGCATCCGCGCATGAACTTCACCGGGCGCAACCTGGAGCGGAAGTTCGGCACGTCCGACTACACCGCCGCCTACTACGATCTCGTCCTGCGCCGCTTCGACGCCTGGGGACTCAACACCATCGGCAACTGGAGCGCCGGCGAGCTGACGATGACGGGCCGCAAGCCCTACGTGATCACGGTGCTGGAGAACGCCCCGGGCGTGGAGATGGTCAAGGGGAACGGCGTGCGGTTCTACGACACCGACCAGCCCGGCTTCGTGGAGAAGTTCAAGCGGGCGGTGCGCGCGCGCTTCGCCGCCGACCCGGCCCTCCGCAAGGCGGCGACCGACCCGATGTGCATCGGCTTCTTCATCGACAACGAGCTGAAGTTCCCGGGCGAACCGGAAAAATACGAGATCTACTTCCGCACCTGCCGCGAGCTCATGGACGAACTCGCGCCCGGCAAGCTCTACCTCGGCTGCCGCTTCGTGGGCTTCCGCCAGTCGCAGGACCTGTGGGCGACGGCGGCCAAGTACTGCGACGTCGTCACCGTCAACGCCTACGCGAACTCGATCTTCAACATCCCGGACGACATCTACGCGCGCGCCGCGTGCGAAAAGCCCATTCTCGTCGGCGAGTTCCACTTCGGCTGCTTCGACCGGGGCATGTTCAAGGCGAGTCTCTGCCCCGTCTGGAACCAGGACGAGCGTGCGCGTTCGTTCACGCGCTTCGTGCAGGGCGCCCTCTGCCATCCGCTGATGGTCGGCTGCCACTGGTTCCAGTACCGCGACCAGCCGCTGCTCGGGCGCGGCGACGGCGAGGCGTACGAAATCGGCTTCGTCGACGTCTGCGACCGCCCTTACCCGCAGCTCTGCCGCGCCGCGCGTCAGGTCGGCACGCACATGTACGACTACCGCCGGCGCGGAAAGCTCGCCGACGAGATGGCCGTCGCCCGCGCCGCGCTGCC
>JAFUEM010000218.1 GCA_017463935.1 Kiritimatiellia bacterium | reverse complement strand
CCTGCGGCTGCCCCTGCGGCCGAGCCGGCCCCTGCGGCTGCCCCTGCGCCCGCTCCGGCGCCGAAGTACGAGGGTCCTGATGCGGAACTGCTGGCCAACCTGTCGGCGACCGAAAAGCTGCGCCGCGAAGCGTTCGACATCCAGGCGCGCCGCGAGATTTCCGAAGCGCGCGCCTACATGGCGGACGAGGAATATCTCGACAGCGTCAAGCACTACCGCATCGCGCTCAAGCTGCTGAACGACTCGCCTGCGTCCGAAGGTCTGCGTCGCGAGTGCCAGCAGGGCATCGCCGAGGGCTACTACCGCGAGGCGTTCCAGGAGGAGGCGCTCGGCCGCCGGGCGAAGGCGATCGAACTCATGGACAAGGCGAAGTCGGCGCGCCATCCGAAGGCACAGCGCCAGCTCGCGGCGTGGAAGAACGCCGACGATCCCAACGCGAACAAGGTCGACGTGTCCGAGATCAAGCACCGCCGCAACGACGCGGAGTACAAGGATCAGCGCGCGACGACCCTCCAGCACCTCAAGCGTGCGCGTCAGTTCCTCGGCAGCAAGGAGCTGGGCCGGGCGCTCGACGAGTGCGAGCTCGTGCTCCTGAGCGATCCCTACAACCAGGAGGCGATCCGCCTGCGCGAGAAGATCCAGAAGAAGCGCCACACGATCCTGATGCAGGAGCGCAAGGCGGCGCGCGAGGGCATGATCGCCGACGTCGACCAGGCGTGGCGTCCGGTCTATGCGGTGGATGCGCGTGAGCTGGGGGAAGTCGCGACGCAGACGGGCAAGACGCCCGGCGTCCCCGGCGACCCCGAGCGCAGTCTGGAGCAGAGCGTCATCAAGCGCATGAAGGAGATGCGCCTGCCGGCGATCTCGTTCAAGCCGCCGGCGACGATCGTCGATGCGCTCGACTTCTTCCGCCAGGCGTCGAAGGACTTCGACCGTCCCGACATCCCGCTGGAGCAGCGCGGCTTCGACATCGTGTTCCTGCCGCCGGAGACGCTGCATGCGTCGGGCGGCGGCGAGGAGGAGGAATCCGAGGGCTTCGGCGCGAGCGATGACGAAGAGGGCGCGGGCGCGCAGGAAGGGCTGCCCGTCATCCCGATGATCGCCGCGAGCGACATCACCTTCTACGATGCGCTGAAGCTCGTCTGCGACACGGTGAAGTACAAGCCGCAGGTCAAGGGCAAGATCGTCATGATCATGCCCAAGGACGCGACGACGGACGAGATGGTCACGCGCAGCTATCCGGTGCTCTCCTCCTTCATGGAGCGCATGGACTCGGCGTCGAGCGACCTCAAGGAGATGAAGTCGCAGGGCTTCGGCAGCTCCAACCGCCGCGGCAACGACGACGGCGAGGAGAGCCAGGAGAAGGACTGGAAGGAGTTCTTCTCGCTCCTTGGCGTGAAGTGGCCGGAAGGGTCCTCGGTCATGTACATCAAGACGATCGGCAAGCTGCGCGTCAAGAACACGTACGAGAACCTCGCCGAGCTTGAGAAGGCGCTGACCGAAATGAACGCCGATCCCAAGCTGATCGAGATCGAGACGCGTTTCGTGGAAGTCTGCCAGGACGACCTCAACTCGCTCGGCTTCGAGTGGATCCTGAACAGCGACTACTCGCTCGGTCTCGGCAAGCACGTGTCGCGGGCCCTTGGCGTGCGCGATGGCAGCTGGGGCAGCAGAGAAGGCTCGACCACCCGGATGACGACGACGAGCACGAGCTCCGATACCCTGAATGGCAGCACGATCCCGAACAGTCAGTCGCTGACCAGCACATCCACCTCTTCGTCTCGGACGACGTATGCCAACTCGCAGGGCGCCAACTGGATCCGCAACGGGGACGGCACCGGCAAGCTGGGCATCAACGCCTTCGGCGGCTCGTCCGACCAGCAGAACGGCATGCGCTATCTCTCGACGATGTCAAACCACATCTCGGGCGAGAGCGCGTCGAGCAACGACCAGTTCATGCGCGTCAACGCGTTCTTCGGCAAGGCGGACCTGTCGATGATCCTGCACATGCTCGCGCAGCGCAGCGACACGGACCTCCTCTCCGCGCCGAAGGTGCTGACGCGTCCGGGCGAGGAGGCGGTCATGAAGGTCGTCACCGAATACATCTACCCGACCGACTACCAGGTGCAGCTGCAGTCCAGCTCGTCCTCGTCCTCGGGCAGCAACGGCGGCAGCCAGTCCGCGATTCTCGCGGTCGTCGAGCCGCGCAGCTTCACGATGCGTGAAGTGGGCGTCATCCTCGACGTCACCCCGACGCTGACCGACGACGGCAACCTGATCGACCTCAAGCTCAACACGCAGGTCGTGGACGAGCCGACGTGGAAGAACTACGGCATGCGCATCCCGTTCACCGGCAACGCCTCGGCGCTCCAGAACTTCACGGGCCTCGGCGAGATCTTCACGGGCCTGAGCGAAATCCTGACGGCGACGGGCACGGCGCTCAGCGATTCCGCGAAGGCGCTCTTCGCCCAGAGCGCGATGGATGCGGCGAACAACGCGCTCGACAGTTTGACCTCCTCGTCGAGCGAGAACATCACCTACTACGAGGCGCCGATGGAGCAGCCCTTCTTCCACGTCCGCTCGATCGACTCGTCGGTTTCGGTCTATCCGGGCGCGACCATCGTGATGGGCGGCCTCATCACCGAGCAGCGCAAGGCGATGGACGACAAGATCCCGTTCCTCGGCGACCTGCCGTTCGTCGGCCGCTTCTTCCGCAGCCATGCGGAGGAGACGAACAAGCGCAACCTCCTGATCTTCGTGACGACGCGTCTCGTCGACGTGCGCGGCCGCGAGGTCCAGATGACCGCGAGCGATTCGCGCGACACCGACGTGATCGCGGCGCCGACGGCGGAGGACTGAGCCTTCGACTCGCACCTCAAGGTGTGCGTGACGGGAGGGATTGCCTGCGGCAAATCCCTCCTTTCACATTATCTGAACGAGCTGGGCGCGGAGACGCTCGACGCGGACGACGTCGTGCACACGCTCATCCCCGATCCCGCCGAACGTCGCCGCCTCGCCGCCGAGGTCTTTGCCGATCCCGCCGCGCGCCGCGCGCTTGAGGCGAAGCTCCATCCGCTCGTCAAGGCGCGTATCGACGCCTGGCTCGCCGGCGCATCGGCGGACGCGACGGGGCGCGTCCCTCCCTCTCAACGCTCCACTCTCAATTCTCCACTCTGCACGCCCCACTCTCAACTCTCCACTCTCCACTCTCAACTCCGAATAGCGGTTATTCCGCTCCTGTTCGAGGTGCACTGGGACAAATATTTTGATATAATATGCACCGTTGCCTCTTCCCGCGAGAACCAAATCGCCCGGATGACGGCGACGCGCGGCTACAGCCGCGCAGAGGCCGAAGCCCGTCTGGCCGCCCAGCTGCCGGTCGGGGAGAAGGTGAAGAAATCCCATTACGTGATCGCCAACGACGGGACCGCCGCCGACCTGCGGAAGGAAGCGGAAGCGTTTGTCGCCTGGCTGAAGGAGAAGGAGAAAGAACATGGCTGAAGAATTCGATGTGTTTGCCGGCAGCATGAAGAATGCGGCGAGCGCGCCCCAGCAGAACGGGGGCGGCAAGGAGGGCGGTGCGAGCGCACCTGCGGGCGGCGCGCCGCAATCCAACCAAGGGCAGTCCAACCAAGGGCAGTCGAACCACAACCGGCAGCAGAAGCGGCAGTTCCACCACGGCAAGCCGTTCAACCGCCCGCAGAAGCCGAATGCCTCGCCGATCCGCGGCGCGAACGGCAGCGAGTCGGTGAACCCGCTCCTGAACGCGCCGCTGCCGACGGAGCCGAAATCGGCCGAGCCCGCCGAGGCGGTCAATCCGCGCCGCGATCCGAGCCTGCCGGAATTCCGCCTCGCCGACATCCAGACGTGGCCCGCGCCGGTCATCGTCGAGCGCATGATGCCGGGCGCGGATCCGGAGGAGCTGGGCACCTACCGCAAGCACGAGCTGATCTTCGCGGCGATCCGCGCGTACCTCGCCAAGGGCGGCGCGGTGCTCGCGTCGGGCTGCCTGGAGATCGTGCGCGAGGGCCACGGCTTCCTCCGCTCGGCGAAGAACAACTTCCTCGCCTATCCCGAGGACGTGTTCGTGACGCAGCAGCAGATCCGCCGCCATGCGCTCCGCACCGGCGACATCGTTGAAGGGCCCATCCGCGACCCGCGCGACCGCGACCGCTTCTTCTGCCTCGGTAACGTCGCGACCGTGAACGGCAAGGAGCCGTCCGTCGCCGCGCGCGTCATCCACTTCGAGAACCTGACGGCGACGTTCCCGACGCGGCGCATCTTTCTGGAGACGGAGGCGAAGGAGTTCTCCACGCGCGTCGTCGACCTCTTCACGCCGATCGGCTTCGGCCAGCGCGGCCTCATCATCGCGCCGCCGCGCGTCGGCAAGACGGTGCTCCTCCAGAAGATGGCGAACGCCATCTCGAAGAACCATCCCGACGCGATGCTGATCAGTCTCTTGATCGACGAGCGCCCCGAGGAAGTGACCGACATGCAGCGCAACACGAAGGCGATGGTGCTGTCGTCCACCTTTGACGAGGAGCCGCAGCACCACGTGAGCGTGACCGAAATGGTCCTCGAGATGTCGAAGCGCCAGGTCGAGAACGGCCGCGACGTCATCATCCTCATGGACTCGCTCACGCGCATGGCCCGCGCCTACAACACCGTCCAGCCGCACTCCGGCAAGATCCTGACGGGCGGCGTCGACGCGCTCGCCATGCACCGCCCGAAGCGCTTCTTCGGCGCGGCGCGCAACATCGAGGGCGGCGGGTCGCTCACGATCATCGCGACGGGCCTCATCGACACGGGCTCGCGCATGGACGAGGTCATCTTCGAGGAGTTCAAGGGCACGGGCAACATGGAAATCGTGCTGGATCGCGGCCTCGCCGACAAGCGCATCTATCCGGCCATCGACATCGAGAAGTCGGGCACGCGCAAGGAGGATCTCCTGCTCGATCCCGTCGAGCTGGAGAAGACGTGGGGGCTGCGGCGCGTTCTCGCTGCGGCGGGTCCCGAGTCGGCGATGAAGTCGGTCCTGAACTCGCTCAAGAAGACCCAGAGCAACCCCGAATTCCTGCTCGCGCTCGACCTGAAGAACCTGGAGCGCTAAACGAAAGGCGGTGCGCCATGAAGAAAGTTCTCGCTCTCCTGGCCCTTGCGCTGGCGACGCTCCCGTCGCGGGCGAGCAACCAGCGGATATGGCCGCAGTACCGGATCGGCGCGGCGGAACTTCAGGACAATGACGGCCGTCTGACGGTTTCGCAGGCGCAGAATGGCGTTGCGTATGTGGCGGACACCAGTTCGCTGCTCACAACCTGCACCGTGGCGGTCGCCTCGATCCCGGCGGGTCAGCAGTTCACCCGCTGGTGGTATTACTATTTGACGGGTACCGGTTGGTCGCAGGTGGCGACGACGAACGAGACGGCGCTGGGGACGGCGAGCGCCTGCACCTGGTCGTACGATACGAAAATTGCAGCGGCGGGGGCCGCGGGCGTGTACGTTGTCGCCGATTTCGACTATCTCACCTATACGCTCCACTACAACGCGAACGGCGGCAGCGGTTCGATGCCGGACGAGTCGCACATCTACACCAACCGATTCAATCTGGCGGCGAATGCGTTCACGAAGCCCGGCTATACCTTTGACGGCTGGACGAACAGGACGGGGACCGCATTTGCGAACGCGGCATCCATCGCCTCGGGCGCGGTGTTCGGCGTCACCTACACGAACGCGACGACACGCACGGCGAACCTCTACGCCACCTGGAAGGCCCTGGCCTACACGGTGACGCTCAATCCGCAGAGCGGCACGGGCGGCAGTGCGTCGGTGACTGCGACCTACGGCGCGGCGATGCCCTCCATCACCTTGCCGACGCGCACAGGCTACACCTTCGGCGGGTACTTCACGGGGACGAACGGCGCCGGAACGCAGTATTACACGGCGGCGGGCAAAAGCGCGAGGGCGTGGGACAAGACAGACGCGACAACCCTCTACGCGAAGTGGACGGCCAATACGTACACGGTGACGCTGAATCAGCAGAACGGCAGCGGCGGAACGTCGTCGGTGACGGCGACGTACGCGGCGGCGCTGCCATCGGTCACGGTGCCGACGCGCACGGGCTACACGTTCGGCGGCTACTATACGGCGACAGGCGGCGGCGGGACGCAGTACTATAACGCAAGCGGCGCGAGTGCCAAGGCGTGGGACAAGACGGCTGCGACGACGCTGTACGCGAAGTGGACGGCCAATACGTACACGGTGACGCTGAATCAGCAGAACGGCAGCGGCGGAACGTCGTCGGTGACGGCGACGTACGCGGCGGCGCTGCCGTCGGTCACGGTGCCGACGCGCACTGGTTACACCTTCGGCGGCTACTACGACCAGGCCAACGGCGGCGGCACGCAGTACTATACAGCAGCTGGAGCGAGCGCGAGGAATTGGAACAAGACGGCGGCGACAACGCTCTACGCGAAGTGGACGGCCAATACGTACTCTGTCCATTTCAATGCGAACGGCGGCAGCGGCACCATGGCCAGCCAGTCCTTCACATACGATGTCGCACAGGCGCTCGCGGCCAATGCCTATGTGCGGGATGGTTATGTTTTTGGCGGCTGGACGAATTCGACCGGAACGGCCTACGCGGATGTCGCGTCCGTCTCGAATCTCGCCTCTGCCAATGGCGCGGTTGTGGACCTCTACGCCAAATGGACGCACCTGTGGACCGTCGTGTTCATGGATGACTCCCTGTTTGACTCTGAAGTCATCTCCAGCAAGGCCTATCCGAACGGCACCTCGATCATTCAGCCGTCGGCCCCAAGTCACACGGGATATACGTTCAAAGGATGGGCACCTTCGGTTTCACAAACGGCGGTGGCCGATGCGACATACGTGGCCCAGTACGAAGCCAACAAGTATCGCGTGACGTTCCATTCCAATTACGGTGATGACGTGACGAACGGCACCATGCGTTTTACCTACGGCGAGTCCTTCAGCATACCCGCGTCGATTTCCGGGCTCACGTCGCGCGAAGGGTATGTGCTCGAAGGATGGGGCACGACGGCGGATGCGGAAACCCCGCAGTACGCGCCTGCGGCAACCGGCGTGCTATTCGAGGACGCATCGGCCGTCGACCTCTACGCCGTGTGGAAACCGATTGCGTACACAATCGTCTTTGACGGCGATGGCGCGGAGGCGGGCGCGGTCGACGATATCGCGGCGGTATATGATCGCGCCTATGCGCTGCCGGCCAATGGATTCGCCCGGTCGGGATTCAACTTCACCGGCTGGCGCTTCGGCAGCGCGACTTACGCAGTCGGCGCGAGCGTCTCCAACCTGACGACAACGGCTGGCGGGACGGTGACGTTTTCCGCCGTCTGGTCGGAGCTGCGGTATGCGGCGTTCGATGGCCATGGCGCAGACAATGCGGAGGCGATGATCGACGACGTCCTGACCTTCGACGGCGTCGAGACGCACGCGCTTGTCTCGAACAGGTTTGAGAAGACGGGCTACACCTTCGGCGGCTGGGCGACGAACGAGACGGAGGCCGCCGCGCAGACGGTGGCCTACACCGACGGCGCGGACGTTGCCAGCACGAATCTGTGGAACGGCATCGGCGAAACGAACGTGTTTTCCGCCGTCTGGCAGACGAATGCCTATACCGTCGTCTTCAACGCGAACGGCGGGACGGGCGAGATGGCGCCGCAGGCCTTTGTCTACGATCAGCCGCAGGCGCTGGCACCGCGCGTCTTCAAATCGAGCCTTGAATTCTGGGGCTGGGCCACGAATGAAACGGGCGAGGTCGTCTTCGCCGACTGCGCCGTTGTCTCGAATCTGACCGCAGAGGCCAACGGCACCGTGACACTCTCTGCGGTGTGGGACAATGGCGAACTGTCGCAGGCGATGCACTGCCGCAACCTCGTCTGGGTGCAGAAGGAGACGGGGGCGGAGTGGACGATTGTGAAAGGCGCGGACGAGGGCTACAATTCAAGCGGCTCGTCGGTTGCCAGCTCGGTCAGTTGGAATGGTTCCACACGGTCTCAGACGCTTGCTACCCGTGAGGGGACGACCGGTTCCGGCACGCTTTCCTTCTGGTATAAAGCAACGCAAGCCGACACCAATCTTTACTGGTTTTCTTTTAAGTCGGGCGCTGAACCGCAGAAACTCGTTCTTCAGACGAACTGGACGAAGTTCGGCCCGGTGAACGTGGCGGACCTGAGCACAGTTGCGATCTATCTGGCGCTTGACACGCAAGAAGGTGACGACTGCACCGTCTGGATCGACCAGATGACGTGGGTGCCGGCCGGTGCGGAGCCGACGGAGGCCGACCGGCCCGTCGTCAGCGGATTCACACCCGCGACGGACGGCGGTTTCACGCTGTCGGTCGATTCCTCGAACGTCAGCGACAGCTTCAGCTATCAGATCCTGGCGACGAACGAACTCGTCGGCGGCGACTGGCCGGTCAAGGCGACGTTGTCGGCGACGGAATTGACGGAGGGTTATGCGATCACCCCGGAAGTCAGCGAACCAACAATGTTCTATAAGGTGAAAGTAATTGCGAAGTAAGTTTTGGCCTTGTAAAACAGTCAGAAATCTAAACGATCTACACGTTCGATACGGTTCAAAAGTGAAGTAAAGTCTCAAATGGATATCGTTATCAAGAACGCCCGCGTGCACAACCTTCAGGGCATCGACGTCACCATCCCGCGCAATTCGCTGACCGTCGTGACGGGGCTTTCCGGCTCGGGCAAGTCGTCGCTCGCGTTCGACACGCTCTATGCGGAAGGGCAGCGCCGCTACGTCGAATCGCTTTCCGCCTACGCGCGCCAGTTCCTCGACCGCATCGAAAAGCCGGACGTCGAAAAGATCGAGGGCCTTTCGCCCGCCATTTCCATCGAGCAGCACACGACGAGCGGCAACCCGCGCTCCATCGTGGCGACGGTGACGGAGATTCACGACTATCTGCGCATTCTCTACGGCTCGGTCGCGACGGCGCACTGCCCGCACTGCGGCCGGCCCGTGACGAAGCAGTCCGCCGAGCAGATCGTCGATGCGCTCCTCAAGCGCCCCGGCAAGGTGATTCTCCTCGCGCCCGTCGTGAAGGGCAAGAAAGGGCGCCATGAGGAGACGTTCGCCGCGCTCACGCGCAACGGCTTCGCGCGCGTGCGCATCGACGGGACGATGTATCCGCTCGACGAGCTGCCGGAACTGGACAAGAAGAAGGCGCACAACATCGAGGTCGTCGTCGACCGCCTGGTCATCCCGGCCCCCGCGGAAGATCCGTCGTCGAACGTGGAGCGGAGCAAGTCGCAGGCGAGCGACGCGGAGCGTTCGACCTCCGCATCCGCCGCTTTCAGAACGCGCCTCACCGATTCGGTGGAATTGGCGCTCAAGACCGGCCACGGCATTCTGGTCGTGGAGCGGCTGGAGGAAGAAAGCGGATCGTCTGACGCGCAGCCGGAATCAGGAATTTTGTCTGACGCGGAGCGGAGCAAGTCGCAGGCGAGCGACGCGGAGCGTCAGACCACCTATTCTGAATTGAATGCCTGCGTCGACTGCGGCATCTCCTTCGACGAGCTCAAGCCGCGCGCCTTCTCGTTCAACTCGCCGTTCGGCGCGTGCCCGACGTGCGCGGGCCTCGGCCAGCTCTACTACTTCGACGAAGACCTCGTCGTGCCGGACAAGACGCTGCCGCTCGAAGAGGCGATCCATCCGTGGCGGCGGCTCGGCGGCCAGATGGCGATCCTCTACCACAAGGAGCTCCTGTCCGAGATCGCGCGTCAGAGCGGCGTCGATCTGCGCACGCCTTACAACAAGCTGCCCGCGAAGTTCCGCCACGACCTGATGCACGGCTTCAAGACCGATCTCGTCCTCAGCTGGCGGCGCGTGGACCGTCCGTTCGAGGGCGTCCTCGCCGCGCTCAAGCGCAAGATGGAGGAGGCGACGGACGACGAGGTGCGCGCGAAGTACGAGGCGTACCAGAATTTCCGCACGTGCCCCGACTGCCACGGCGCGCGCCTCAGGCCCGAATCGCGCGCGGCGACGGTGGCGGGCCGGACGATCGTCGAGGTGATGGCGATGCCGGTCGGCGCGGCGCTCGCCTTTTTCAACGGCCTGCCCGACTTCCCGGGGATGCGCGAAATCCTCAAGGAGATCCGCCGCCGCCTCCAGTTCCTGCTCGACGTGGGGCTCGACTACCTGACGCTCGACCGCGCCTCGGCGACGCTGTCGGGCGGCGAGATGCAGCGCATCCGCCTCGCGACGCAGATCGGCTCGGGGCTGACGGGCGTGCTCTACGTCCTCGACGAGCCGACGATCGGGCTGCATCCGCGTGACAACGAGCGGCTGATCGCGACGCTGAAGGGGCTGCGCGACCGCGGCAACACGGTCGTCATCGTCGAGCACGACGAGGAGATGATGCGCGCGGCGGACTACATCGTGGATCTGGGGCCGGGCGCGGGGCGCGAAGGCGGCCGGGTGATGTACCAGGGCGACTTCAAGGGCCTTAAGAAGGCGAAGTCGCTCACCGCCGACTACCTGACGGGCCGCAAGAAGGTCGTGGCGGGGGATCGTGGAGACGGCCGAGCGGCGTTCGACCGATTCCTCGTCCTCTCCGGCTGCACGGAGCACAACCTGAAGAACATCACGGTCCGCATTCCCGTCGGCGCGTTCACGGTGGTGACGGGCGTCTCGGGCTCGGGCAAGTCGACGCTCATCGACGAGACGCTCAAGCGCGCGCTGATGCGCGAATTCTACCACGCCAAGGCGGTGCCGGGCAAGTTCAAGAAGCTCGCCGGCATCGACAACTTCGACAAGGTGATCGAGATCGACCAGTCGCCGATCGGCCGCACGCCGCGCTCGAACCCCGCGACGTACGTCGGCTTCTTCTCGGAGATCCGCGACCTCTTCGCCAAGACCGAGGCGGCGCGCGCGCGCGGCTACACGGCGGGGCGCTTCTCGTTCAACGTGAAGGGCGGTCGGTGCGAGGTCTGCGGCGGCGACGGTCTCAAGAAGCTGGAGATGAGCTTCCTGCCGGACGTGTACGTGACGTGCGAGCAGTGCGGCGGCAAGCGGTTCAACGCCGAGACGCTGGAGGTGACGTACGGCGGCCGGAACATCGCCGAGGTGCTGGAGATGACGGTCGCGGAGGCGGCGGAGTTCTTCGCGAAGGTGCCGAACCTCCGGCGCAAGCTCCAGACGCTCGTGGACGTGGGGCTCGGCTACATCGCGCTCGGCCAGTCGGCGACGACGCTCTCGGGCGGCGAGGCGCAGCGCATCAAGCTCGCGACGGAGCTGTCGCGGCGCGCGACGGGGCGCACCCTGTACCTCCTCGACGAGCCGACGACGGGGCTGCACTTCGACGACATCGCGAAGCTGATGAAACTCCTCGCGCAGCTGCGCGACGCGGGCAACACGATTGTCGTGATCGAACACAACACGGACGTGATGAAGTGCGCGGACTGGATCATCGATCTGGGGCCCGGCGGCGGCGACGCGGGTGGCGAGCTCGTGTGCGAAGGGCCGCCCGCGAAGATCGCCGCGTGCGCGCGCTCGGTGACCGGCCGGTTTCTAGGGGCCTAGGCTTCTAGAAGTCTAGGCCTCTAGGACTCTAGAATTCTAGAATAGCGCGGCTTGCCGCGCGGTCTAGAACAGCGAGCGTAGCGAGCGGTCTAGGCTCCTAGAATTCTAGACTTCCAGGAACCTAGCGACGCCAATTTTTGATATACTATCCGCCAACGGAAAGGGTAGCATCATGGCGAAGGAAGCAGCAGCGAAGAAGACGACCGGCAACACCGCGCTCGACGCGGTGATGAGCCAGATCCGCAAGGAGTTCGGCGAGATGTCGATCATGCGGCTCGGCGACCGCGAGATCGAGGACATTGCCGTGATCTCGACGGGCGCGCTGTCGCTCGACCTCGCGCTCGGCGTCGGCGGGTTGCCGCGCGGCCGCGTGGTGGAGTGCTACGGTCAGGAGTCGTCGGGCAAGACGACGCTCGCGCTGCATGTCGTTGCCAACGCTCAGAAGGCGGGCGGCGTCGCGGCCTTCATCGATGCGGAGCACGCGCTCGATCCCGGCTATGCGAAGAAGATCGGCGTGGATCTCGACAACCTCATCGTGGCGCAGCCGAACTCGGGCGAGGAGGCGCTGACGATCTGCGAGCAGCTGTGCAAGTCGGGCGCGCTCGACGTGATCGTGGTCGATTCGGTCGCGGCGCTCACGCCGCAGGCGGAGATCGACGGCAACATGGGCGACAGCCACATGGGGCTTCAGGCGCGGCTCATGTCGCAGGCGATGCGCAAGCTGACGTCGGTTTTGGCGTCGACGAAGACGCTCTGCATCTTCACGAACCAGGTGCGCGAGAAGATCGGCGTCATGTTCGGCAATCCCGAGACGACGCCCGGCGGCAAGGCGCTCAAGTTCTACGCTTCGGTGCGCTTGCAGGTGCAGCGCATCGGCGCGATCAAGAATACGGCGGGGCAGGTCGTCGGCAACCGCACGCGCGTGAAGGTCGTCAAGAACAAGGTCGCGCCGCCGTTCACGGAGGCGGAGTTCGACATTCTCTACACGTGCGGCATCTCCTACGAAGGGTCGGTGCTCGATGCGGCGCTCGCGCGCGGCGTGGTGGAGAAGCGCGGCAGCTGGCTCAGCTTCGGCGATACGCAGCTGGCGCAGGGGTCGCTCGCGACGATTGACTATCTCAAGGCGAATCCGGAGGTGACGGCGCAGATCGTGGAGCTCGTGAAGTCCACGCCCGTCAACCCCTCCCTCGCGAAGAAGAAGTAAATTTCGCGAGTCTCCAAGCGCGAAAAAGCAGTGTGAGTCTTTGAGCGGACGGAAAAGGTTTCAGGAGAGAAAAAACCTGGAGGGTTGGCGGAGTGGTTGAACGCGGCGGCCTTGAAAACCGTTGAGCCGAAAGGCTCCGGGGGTTCGAATCCCTCACCCTCCGCCATCACATCAACCAAATTTTCAAAAAGTTGGCGCTTCCCCCTTGCTTTTTGGCCGTTTTTTTGATATAATGCGCGCCAATCTCCCCCAAATGGGGCAAAAACAAGGAGTAATCGAAATGGTCAGCTACAAGAAGCTTGGTCTTGTCAATACCAAGAAAATGTTCGCCAAGGCGGTCAAGGGCGGTTATGCCATCCCCGCTTTCAACTTCAACACGATGGAGCAGATGCAGGCCATCATCCAGGCCGCGGTCGAAACCAAGAGCCCCGTCATCATGCAGGTCTCGAAGGGCGCCCGCAAGTACGCCAACCCCACGATTCTCCGCTACATGGCCGAAGGCGCCGTCCAGTACGCCAAGGAACTCGGCTGCAAGAAGCCCCAGATCGTCCTTCACCTCGACCACGGCGACAGCTACGAGACGTGCAAGAGCTGCATCGATTCCGGCTTCTCGTCGGTGATGATCGACGGCTCCTCGCTCCCGTTCAAGGAGAACATCAAGCTCACGAAGAAGGTCGTCAACTACGCGCACAAGCACGACGTGACGGTCGAGGCGGAGCTGGGCGTCCTCGCGGGCGTCGAGGACGAGGTGTCGGCGGCCGAGAGCCACTACACGAAGCCCGAGGAAGTGATCGAGTTCGCGACCAAGACGGGCTGCGACTCGCTCGCGATCTCCATCGGCACCTCGCACGGCGCGTACAAGTTCACCGCCGCGCAGTGCACGCGCGATCCCAAGACGGGCAAGCTCGTCCCGCCGCCGCTGGCGTTCGACGTCCTCAAGGCGATCGAGAAGAAGCTTCCCGGCTTCCCGATCGTGCTGCACGGCTCGAGCTCGGTGCCGCAGGACTGCGTCGACACGATCAACAAGTACGGCGGCAAGCTTCCCGATGCGGTCGGCATTCCGGAAGAGCAGCTGCGCAAGGCCGCGAAGAGCGCGGTGTGCAAGATCAACATCGACTCCGACTCGCGCCTGGCGATGACGGCGGCGATCCGCAAGCACTTCGCGGAGTACCCCGGCCACTTCGATCCGCGCCAGTACCTCACCCCGGCGCGCGAGGCGATGAAGGAGATGTACATCCACAAGATCGTCAAGGTGCTGGGCTCGAACAACAAGCTGTAAGCCCATGGCGAAGGAAAACAAATCCGCCTATGCGCAGGCGGGCGTCAACATCGACGTGAAAATGGGCGCGGTCAGTTCCATCAAGGCGATGGTGGCCGCGACCAAGACGGCCAACGTACTCGGCGGCATCGGCGCTTTCGGCGGTCTCCACAAGGTCCCGACGGGCAAGGACATGATCCTTGTCGCGTCGACCGACGGCGTGGGCACCAAACTGAAGGTCGCGGCGATGATGAACAAGCACGACACGGTCGGTCAGGACATCGTCAACCACTGCGTCAACGACATCCTCGTGCAGGGCGCCAAGCCGCTCTTCTTCATGGACTACGTCGGCACCTCCAAGGTCGATCCCGACCAGTTCAAGAACGTGGTGGCGGGCCTGTGCAAGGCCTGCCGGGAGAACCGCATGGCGCTTCTGGGCGGCGAGACCGCCGAGATGCCGGGCCTCTACCCGGCGGGCGAGTACGACCTCGTCGGCACGATCGTCGGCTGCGTGAAGCGCAAGGACCTCATCACCGGCAAGTCCATCCGTGCGGGAGACGTCATCCTCGGCTTCCCCTCCGGCGGCCTGCAGACGAACGGGTTCTCGCTCGCGCGGCGCGTCATCTTCGACCTCGACCAGCACAGCTGGCAGGATAAGCTCCCCGGCACCAACCAGACGTTCGGCGACGCGCTGCTGGCGGTGCACAAGAGCTTCCTCAAGCCGGTTGCGAAGCTGATGGAGCGCAAGGTGAAGATCACCGGCATGGCGCACATCACCGGCGGCGGCTTCCCGGACAACCTGCCGCGCGTGCTGCCCAAGGCGGTGAACGCCGAGATCGACCGGTCGAGCTGGGAAGTCCCGACGATCTTCAAGTACATCGAGAATCGCGGCAAGGTGGATCACGACGAGATGTACCGCGTCTTCAACATGGGCATCGGCTTCGTGGTGATCATCCCGAAGAACCAGCTCACGAAGGCGACGAATATCCTCAAGGCGCAGCACCAGCCGTACAGCGTCATCGGTGTCATCCGCAAGGGAAAAGGCGTCGTGACGTACAAGAACTGATCGGCAGGAGTCGCGCGCAATGTCTGTTGGCGGTTGCTACGACCTGAGAAGGGCGCAGGAGGCGGCACGGAAGGCGAAGGCGCGCGCGCGGAGGCGGGCGATCCTGTCCAACGCGACCGCGGCACTCATCCTGGGTGCCGCGGTCGCATGCTTGATGTGGTTCTGGCAGACCTGGAACGACCGGCGCGAGCGCGTTCGGCTGGCGGAACTGGAAGAATCGCGCCAGGCCGAACTGCGCGAGCAGGAGCGGGAGGAAAAGGCGGCGGCCGAGCGTCTGGCGCACGCGGCGGCCCGCCAAAAGGCCCAGCTGGAACGCGAGGCGGCGCAGGCGCAGGCGG
>JAFUEM010000217.1 GCA_017463935.1 Kiritimatiellia bacterium | reverse complement strand
TACGGGCTAATCGCCACGGCCCGGGTCGGACGGCCATCCTTCCCGGGCATTCTTTTCGCCTTTCTTTGCGAATCAGCTATCCCAACACCTGTTGAGCAGGAACAGGGGATAGTCTATCATAAGCGAACTAGACAGGGAGGGTGTGAGGGATTTACCTTCACCATCAACAATAGCCAATCTTTACGGAGGGTAAACGAACGACAAACGCGCGTTTACTTCTGGAGGCGGCGTGAGCGAAAAACGCAAGTGCGTGTGAAATTTTACAATTGCAAGATGAATTAAAGTGTGCTATAATAGCATCCGCAAATTTGGGGAAGGCGTTTCGTCCGGCATGAGCAGGACAAAAGAGAAGAAGATGAACGGCGCAAAGACAGTTCGATTCGCACCGCTCGCGCGTCACGCGCGTGCCGCGCGTTTGCGCACGCTTTTGAATACCCCCCCCCCCCCCTAATCGAAAATGCGCGCGTGCGCGTTTCTGCGCGCGCTGCCAGTCATTTTCCGCACCACCTCGCCACGTTTCGCTGCAAGGCGAAGCGTGTTGCTGTACACTTTCATCAATCAATCGCCACCTGATGGCAGCAAGAAGGGAGCAAGCACAATGAAGAAACTCATGTTGATTGGCTCAATCGGTCTCGCGTTGACCAGCGCATCCGTTCGCGCCGGCCTTCTCTATGAGCCCGACGCCTACGTGCAGGACGGCCTCGTCCTGCAGCTCGACGGCATCCGCAATGCCGGCGCGAACGCTCCGCACGACGCGAACGCGACCGTCTGGGCGAACCTCGCCGGCGGCGGCGGCGCCACGAAGACCGCATACACCGGCACGGGCAAGAACTCATCTGGAACCGGCCGCTGGCTCGACAACGCCTTCTACATGGATGCCGACTGGTACTTCAAGACGATCGGCGTCATTCCCGCAAGCGAAAGCGTCACGGTCGAGGTGTTCGGCGATTTCACCCCGGCGCAGCCCACGACTTATCCGAATTTCATTTCGGTTGCCGATGGCGGCTCGACAACCGATTGCGGCATTTGGATGAACGGCGGCGCGCTGAAGTGGAAGCTCGACAGCTACGGCTTTACCGGTTCCACTCGTCCGACAATATCCTCCTGGGACAAACAAGGTTTCGCCGCCGCTCTCGACGCTTCGCAGGTCGTTCTGTATGCTTCCGGTGCGACGGTATCCAACACGCAGACAGGCAGGACGTCCGGCAAGACGTTCCCTGCCTGCCAGTGGAACATCGGTTGCAACTGGCAGGCTGGCAACCACCCTGGCAAAGGCACATACTACGCCGTTCGCATCTACACGAACACGCTCACCCAGGCGCAGATCGCCGCCAACTGGCAGCTCGACCAATATCGCTTCGTCACCGGCATACCTGTAACGAACGCGGTCGTTGCAACATCGCTCGAGGGCGCGACAGGGCCGGAGGGTGTCGGCGCATTCGCGGTTGACGAAGACGGCTACACGTTCCGCGCCCCGGCCTGCGCCGCCGTGGGCGGGACCACCTACGCGCTCGTAGGCTGCACTGTCGCCGAGTGGGATTCCTCGACTGGCGACTGGGGCGCGGCGGAAATCCGTGACGGAGTTTTCGCCGTCTCCCTCTCTTCCTCCGACAAGGTGAAAATCACCTGGCAGTGGGAAGAGGCCACCGGCTCGCTCGACGTCGGCTACCTGACGGAGGGTCTTGCGCTCCGGCTCGACGGCATCGACAACGCCGGCGTCGGCGTCCATGACGCTTCCGCCGCCGTCTGGAAGGACCTTTCCGGCAACGGCCGCGACGCATATCTTGCTGGTAACGCCGACGGCACGAGCCATTGGACGGACAAGGGCTTCTACTTCAACCGGAACGCCGTGTTCGCCACGACGGCGCAGTTCCAGCTCGGCAACGCCTACACGATCGAGGGCCTTGTCGATTCCTCCCAGTCGGACTATCCCGACGCCGGCGTGAACGGGCAGGTGTTCTGCAACAGCGTCAACTACCTTGCCAACGGAAATCCGTCCTACTACGGAAACCTGTATTACCACAGAAACCAGACCAAGTGGATATTTCTGGCGGCTCACGTCACGGATGCCACGTGGGGCGCGGCCCACACGACGCTTACCGATGCCACCCTCTCGTATTTCACGGCGTTCCGCGACGGCCCGCTCGTTTCGCTGACCAACTCGGCGGCCCTTCCGCCGTCCGGCCAGTGGGCGGGCAGCGCGAAGGACGACGTTCCGCCCGATGACATCTGGTGCTTCGGCGCGAACAGCGCGACGGCCGTCCGCAGCGGCAACCAGTGGAACTTCAAGGGAACCTTCAAGTCGTTCCGCGCCTACACGCGCCTTTTGACAGACGAAGAGCTCGCGCACAACCGGGCGGTGGACGATGCCCGCTTCTTCGGCAACATCCCCGAGACCGGATGCGTCGTGGTGCAGAGCGCCATCGACGGCCTTGAGGGCCGCGAACCCTCCGGCACCTACTTCCCCGACGGCTGGACCTTCTCCGCCGGCGCTGGCACGCAGACCGCGCGCGGCATCGAGTGGCAGTGCGTCGGCTACCAGCTCCAGACCTGGGACGCCGCCTCCTCCGCCTGGGGCGCGCAGGTCACTGTCCTGCGCGACGGCAGCAATGCCGTCGAGTATTCCCCATCCGGAACCTCCTTTGCCTCTGTGCGCCTGACCTGGCTTTGGAAGCCCGTCTCCGGCATTCGCACCGCTGCCGACTACGCGCTCGCCGACTACGCGGCGGGCGGCATGCAGCTGCACCTCGACGGCCTGCTCAACGCCGGCACGGCCCACGATTCCTCCGCCACCGTCTGGAGCGACCTCTCCGGCAATGGCCGCGACGCGACGCTCGCCGGCAATCCATCGGGCGAAAGCCACTGGGTGGACAATGGCTACTTCTTCGCGAGCAACGCCGTCTTCACGACAGACAATTCAACGGCGGGGATCTTCTCGCTTGGCCATGCCTACACCATGCAGACGCTTGGCGAGGTGAACTTCGCCGACCTCATTCCCGGCGGGGCCACGCACAACGGCACGTTCGTTTCGCCCATCAGCCATGTCGGATACGGCAGCATCTGGCTCAAGGGCGACGGTATGGGGACGATCCAGCACCACACCTCCGACACGACCGGTGCCGCATGGGACCTGCGCGGCTCGGTCTATGTTGGAACATCCGGTCGTGCAACGTATCTCACGGCCCTTCGCAACGGCAACCGCGCTGCGCTCGTCGAAGGCTCCGCCTACCCGACGACCGAGAACACCAAGGCGCACCAGGCTTGCATGGACTGGTCTGTTGGGTCGAAGGACGAGGCCGCTTCGGCGACACGCTGGGGCGTCGGAGCGTTAACGGGCGGCGGAGGCGGAGATCCGCTCTATGGCACTATCAAGTCCGTCCGTCTCTACGATCGTATGCTCTCTGAGGACGAACTGGCGTGGAACCGCAGCGTTGACAACGCGCGCTACTTTGGCGCGCTTGCTGTGACGAATGTCGTCATTGAGACGAAATACGGCGACGGCACAGGCGAAACGCTTGCGGAAGGCGTTGGTGCGTACGAGGTATTCGGTGCTCATACGTTCTCGGCGACCGAGGTCAAGGATTCCTCCGAGGCCCTGAAGCCGGTTGCCGGATGCTACGTTTGGACGTGGAAGGATGGAGCCTGGAGCGAAAAGACAAAGACGTGGCATGAAGGCACCAGCTACGATTACACGAAGGACATGGGCACGGTGAAGATTATGTGGAGCCCGCGTCCCAAGGGTCTGGTGCTGGTCGTCAGATAAAGGCGAATATTGCGTTTGGGGTCAGGTGCCGCGCTGTCAGGTGCCGCGCTGTTCGATGTAGAAGACCTTGTCGCCGACGCGCACGCGCGGGCACTTGAACGTCACCCACGTGCCGCGTTCGCCGACGGCGGGCCGCTCGTCGTCGCGGTGCAGCTCCCCGAGCGTGAATTCCTGCACGCCCGTCGTCCTGCCGTGAATCTGCACGAGGTCGCCCGGCCGGATCGCGTGGTCCTGGATCTTCACCTGCGCGATCCCCGCCTTCAAATAGTAGTCGATCACGATGCCGACATGGCGCTTCACCGTCGTCGCGAGCGAATCCTCGCTGTCCGTGAACTGGTCCGCACCCGGCCGCCCGTAGAAGAGCCCGTCCGAGAATTCGCGGTGGAAGACCTTCTTCACCTCCGCCGTCAGCTCCGCGACGAGCGCCGGCGTGTACGTGCCCGCGAGGACCGCGTCGACCGCCCGCCGGTACGCGCGCACCGTCGCGCGCACGTACTCCGCGTTGCGCGCGCGCCCCTCGATCTTGAAGCTCGCGATCCCCGCCGCCATCAGCCGGTCGATGAAGCCGAGCGAGCAGAGGTCCTTCGCGCTCAGGACCGTGTGCGGCTCGACGATGAACGCGGTGTCCGATTCGTGGACGGGCTTTCCCGCCGCGTCCGTGTAGAGGTCGACCGCCTTGACGAGGAACCGCCGCCGGCACGGCTGGTGGCATTCGCCGCGGCACGCCGACTTGCCGAACGCGTCGTGGCTCATGAGGCAGCGCCCCGACTCCGCGACGCACTGCGCGCCGTGGACGAAACATTCGATCTCCGTCGGCCGGACCGCGTCCGCGATGGCCGCGACCTCCGCGAGCGTGCATTCGCGCGCCAGCACGACGCGCGTCGCCCCCTGCGACGCGAGGAACTTCACCGCCGCCGAATTCGAGGTGGACATCTGCGTCGAGACGTGGAACGTCGCGCCGTGCCGCCGGCAGAGCGCGATGACGCCCCAGTCCGAGACGATGAACGCGTCGACGTACGGCTGCGCCGCGACGATCGTCCGTTCGACCGCCTCCACCTCGCCCTCGAACATGATCGCGTTCAGCGTCAGGTAGCGCTTGACCCCGTACCGGTCGCAGCGCGCGGCGATCTCGGGCAGGTCCGCCTCCGTGAAGTTGACGCCGCTGCGCGCGCGCATGTTGAACGTGCCGAGGCCGAAGTAGACCGCGTCCGCGCCCGCGTCGAGCGCCGCCTGGAGGCAGACGAAGTCGCCCGCCGGCGCGAGGATTTCGGGCCGCGCGCTCACGGCCGCATGTCCACGAAGCCGAGAACGCCGCAGTCCTTCCCGACCCAGTAGGAGCCTTCGATCGCCCGGTGGACGTAGCGCTTGGCGCCGGCAACCGCCGCC
>JAFUEM010000067.1 GCA_017463935.1 Kiritimatiellia bacterium | reverse complement strand
GATGCCGGAGCCCGAGTCGACGAAACAGAATGCCAATGTCGGACGACGAAAGAAAGCTGCGTAGCGCCCGTGCCCGGGAGACGGTTTCCCTTCCCTTCCTCCTTCTCCCCCGCACCCCCTCATCCTCCTTGCTATCTCTTCCCTTGCGCTGTCGCGCAAGGATGGAATTCGACACTCTTAGACAATGCCCGAAAATTTCGCATGAAATTTACAGTTGCTGACCCTTCTGTATAAGATTAACTGTATATGCTGTGTCTGCATTCATGCCAGAACATCCTTCCCCTTGCGCAGAAGCCTGTAGCGCTGCAGCGGCGACTTGGGCTTCTTTGGCAGAGCCAACAGGGTCAGACTTTATACAGAAGGGTCTGCCCCGAATGCCGCTAACTTAAGGTGATTTCGGGCGTTTCCCAAGCCCCAACGTAGCTTTCGTCGGACGCCTTGAGCGACGTGTGTCCGGGGTCGTGCGGAAGATGACGAGTCGAGAAAGCTCCTCCAGTCGAGCAAGCTTGGCCTTCAGCATCTTCCAGTTGGCTATGGCGTCGCTCATCGCCGCGAACTGCTCCTTCGAAAGGGCCACGGACACAGTCTTCGCCTTCACCTTCCTGGTCCACTGGTAGCACGGCCCCCCGGCTCCGGGCCCCCTGTCCTGCACGTAGCCGTGCGACACGAGCCCGATGTTTCCGAGCTCCTTCCTTATGGCCGCCATTTCCTTCTCTGCGGCCGCGATTTCCACGTCGTATTTCATGCCGTAAATTATACCAAACCCTTGACTTGCGCGCAAGAGGGCGGTATAATTACCGCCCTATATGGACGACAAGGCTCTTCTTCTCTCACTCGGTTTCGCAAGGCCGTCGGCCCGCGAGGCGATGGAATCATTCAAGGAGGCATTCCCCGGCGTCTCGACCCGGGAAGGCGGGCGCGTGCGCGCCTTCGACGAGCGAACCACCATCGGACTGATGCTCGGGCAGGCGCTGGGCCGCAACGCTCCTTGCAAGGTGGCGGTGCGCAGGGCCCAGCTCGAGCTCGGGATGGACGTTTCGGCGTCCACCGCCGCATTCTGCAAGGCGCGCGGGAGGGTCCTGCCTTCCACGCTGGAGGGCATGTCGGAAAGGCTCTCCGCCGAGGCGGACGCGCTCTGCGGGCTTGACGAGTTCACCGGCGTGTGGGCGCTTGACGGCACGACGTTCCAGGCGTCGGACACCGAGGAGAACCGCAAGGAGTGGCCATACGCCTCTGGGCAGAAGCCGGGCTGCGGATTCCCCGTGGTGGGCGCGATGGTGGCCCATTCCCTCGTGGGCAAGGGCTCGTCCGTCCTCGTCACGGCCCCTTGGAATGCTCACGACTTCCGGCTGTATGTCGAAGCCTCCGGCAGGTTCAAGGCGGGCGAGCTGCACGTCGGAGACCGGGCTTTCTGCTCATTCACGGCCTTCGCGATCCTTGCGGAGACGGGCTCGGACGGGATATTCCGGGGGAAGGACTGGTGCCGCAGGCGGCACAAGGGCGACGTGACGCTCGGCCCGGGAGACCGGCTCACGAAATGGGAGAGGCGCTGGTCGAAGCGGTCCATGACCGTCCCGCCAGAGGGACGGGCAGGGTTCCCGGACGAGATCACCGTGCGGGTCATAACGGCGAAGATCCACGTGCGCGGGTTTCGGGACGAGGAAATCGTGGTCGTCACGTCGCTTCTGGACGACAAGAAGCATCCGAAGGAAAAGATACTCGAATGGTATCTCAGGCGCTGGGAGATCGAGGTCTCCTTCCGCGACATGAAGACTACGCTGGGCTACGAGTTCATCAGAGGGCGGACGCCGCACATCGTGAAGCTGGAGCTCGGCGTCCTCGTCTTGGCGTACAACCTCCTGCGCTATGTCATCGCCAGGGGGCAGGCTCCAGGAAAGCGGCGCGGAATAGCCGGCACGGCGGCTGCGGCAATGTCCTTCATCTCGACCGTCCCAATTCTGTACGCGGCCCGAAGGTCGCTCGCAAAAGCATTCGCAATGCTCGTCGAAGTTGTCGCGGCGGACGCACTGGAGAAGCGGAAGCGGGAAAACTACGTGCGAGCCGTCAAGCGACGCCCAAAGCCCTATCCCTTGCTGACAAAACCGCGTTCAGAGTATCGCCCGGAGGAGGTCATATGAGCCTTAAGTTAGCGGCATTCGGGTCTGCCCCTTTTGACCCCACGCCCGCCTATATGCCGCTTACCGTGGTGTTGCCGTTCCTTTCATTTTCAGTTCTTCGGCTTGAGACTATCTTTATCACTGTGATAGGGTAGCGTCAAATCAGGCGGCATGCACCACTGTGCGCTCTAGGCGCGACGCGGGATAACCTGCCGCAAGTCGCCCGATCCGATTCAACTCTTCGAGGACACGCAACCGCTCTTCGATCGACAGGTGGAGGCAGAACGCCTCTTCCTGCTCCTTGAGCGTTGTCACTCTGACGGCTGTCCTATCCATCTTTCCTCGCTTTCAGCTTTTCAAGCGCCAGTGCGTCGGCGATGTCCTTTGGACGTCCCGACGCACGTTTGTTGATGATGAGATCGTCGAGAGACAGCGGGCGCAGGAGCCGAAAACCCAAAGCTTTTCGGCCTTGCGCCTCCTCGCGATGGCGTATATCTCGTCACGCTTCGCGCGTATCTCGTCCAGCATGCACATGTTCGTTCGCCCGATATTATACCATATCTCAACTGTGCGCGTCAGTTAGAATTTGTCCAACCCCGGCGACAGCTTGAACTGCGCATGATCCAGCGCGCGGGACGCGCGCCGCCGGAGCGTCCGCCCCGTCAGCGGGCGGGCACCTGCAGCTGCATCCAGCCGTACGCGCCGATGGCGTCGGCGACGGCGGGGAAGAGGGCCGGTTCAGAAGCTGAATTCGAGGCCGATTCCGGCAACGGGGCAGTCGCATTTGGCGTAGTAGGAATTCTTGCGGCGGACGGCGCGTCGCGCCTGCGCGTCAATCATGTCGTATTGGCGCACCCGCGCGAACACGTTCAGGTTTTCCGCGAGGGCGTACGTGACTTTGACGCCGAAGGTTGCGACGGCAAAGACGCCGCCGAGGATTCGCCCGTGGTTCGGCGGCGCGCCATAGCGCGAAACGTAGCGCGCACGATCCATCCAGACAGCCTCCACGAACGGCGTCACGCGCCAACTTTCGCCGACTGCGATGCCTTTTTCGATTCCCAGGCGGATGCGCGTTCGCGAATACGGCTCGAACATCCAAAGCGCGTTCACATACGGGACGGCGAAGCCGTTTTGCGCGCGAGCGACGAAATGCCAGCCCAACTCGCAGTTGTGACCGCCCTTGTAGCCGATCATCGGATTCCACAAAGGGCCCGTCTTCCCGTGCCACGCAACTTCGCCGGTGCTCCACACATAGCCGTAGTAGACGGCGGTCTCGAACTGGTTGAACGCTTCGCGGTGGAGGTGGCGCTGGCTGTCGTGAAGAGAGCTGATCGTCCAGAAATATCCGGAAATTTCGCCGTATTCGCTTGAGTTGAACGACCAATCCGCCCGGTTCACGGCGACAGGGCGCGTATCGCCCAGCGAGCCGCCCGAAGACAAATAGCCGCTCGAAACTTCGCCGTAGAGCCGTCCGCGGAACGTCCCCGCCGACGACGCATTCGACAGGGATGCGGTTGCGAGCGCAAGAAATGCTGCGGCGCGGCGCTGCGCCCGGGCCGCCCAGATGCGCGCGCGGACCGACTCGTCCGCCTCCGTTTCGCCGTGCGGCGAGAGGCGGCGGATGCGCAACCGGACGGGCAGATGCAGCTCGAAGAGCGTGCCGAGCGAACCGACGAGCCAGAGCGCCGCGCGCGTGAGGCGCGTCGCGCCGAGCGACGCCATCAGCGCGTCGCCGGAGGACAGGCTGCGGAATTTCAAAAGCGTCGCGAGGGAGATGAACAGGAACGACCCGCCGAAGCAGGCGGCGGTGACGCCGGGAAAGAGGCGGCTGAACGTCACGATGCTGGCTGCGGCCGCATCGTCCATCAGGTCGGCCGTGCCGAAAAAGAGCCACACGCCCCAGCAGGCGAGAAAGGCGACGCAACCCGTCGCCGCGACGGTCGCGAGGATCGCGAACGCCGCGAGCCCGACGAGACGGGTCGATCGGGTGCGCGCCGCCTGCTGGAGCGCGAACGGATCCATCAGAACGCGACGGCCAGGGCGACGACGACCAGCAGCGCAAGTGTCAGTCCGTTCATGCGGCCTCCCGTTCCGTGCCTACATCAGCGACGTGTAGAGCTTCGCGATGTCCTTCACCGTGCAGTCGCGCGGATTGCCCGGGCGGCATGCGTCGGCGTAGGCCGATTCGGCGAGGAACGGCACATCCTCCTTCTTGAGCACGCCCTTCAGGTTCGGCGGAATGCCCACGTCGGCCGCGAGCTTCTCGACCGCCGCGATCGCCGCCTTGCGGTACTGGGCCGGCGTCATCCTGTCGACGCCCTTGACGCCCATCGCCCGCGCGATCTCGCGGTACTTCGTGCCCGTCTTCGCCGCGTTGAACTTCATCGCCGTCGGCAGCAGGATCGCGCACGCCTTGCCGTGCGGCATGTCGTAGAGCGCCGAGAGGCCGTGCGCCATCGAGTGGTCGACGCCGAGGCCGACGTTCGAGAAGCCCATGCCCGCGATGTACTGGCCGAGCGCCATGCCCGCGCGGCCCGCCGGCTTGTTCGCGACCGCGTCCCGGAGCGAGCGCGCGATGATCTCGATCGCCTTGAGGTGGAACATGTCGGTCATCTCGCACGCGCCCTTCGTGATGAGGCCCTCGATCGCGTGCGTGAGCGCGTCCATGCCCGTGAACGCGGTCAGCCCCTTCGGCATCGTCGCCATCATCTCGGGATCGACGAACGCGACGACGGGGATGTCGTGCGGATCGACGCAGACGAACTTGCGGCGCTTCTCGACGTCGGTGATGACGTAGTTGATCGTCACTTCCGCCGCCGTGCCGGCCGTCGTCGGCACCGCGAGGATCGGCTTCGAGGGCTTCTTCGTCGGCGCGACGCCCTCGAGCGAGCGCACGTCCGCGAATTCCGGGTTCGCCATGATGATGCCGACCGCCTTGGCCGTGTCCATCGACGAGCCGCCGCCGATGGCGATGATCGAATCGGCCTTCGCCTTCTTGAACGCCTTGACGCCGTTCTTGACGTTTTCGATCGTCGGGTTCGGCTTGATCTCCGAATAGATCGCGTAGGGGACCTGGGCGGCGTCGAGAATGTCCGTCACCTTCTTCGTGACGCCGAACCGGATGAGGTCGGGATCGCTGAAGACGATGGGCTTTTTGAGTCCGCGCGCGGCGAGCTCCGCCGTGATGGACCGGACGGCGCCGGCGCCGTGGTACGAGGTTTCGTTGAGGATGATGCGGTTGACCATGTTCGTTCCTTTGATTGAGTTTGCAATTTCAGATGAAAAAAATTATATCAAAAATCCGCCCCTTTCGGTAGCGGATTCTGCAAACGGAACATCCTCGCCTTTGTAAACTGCTGCCGAGCTCCTGGAGATGCCCGCGCGGCGGCGGGGCGGAGCGCGGTTTTGGCGAACGCTCGCTCGCCCTCGCTGACGCTCGGGGCTATCGCTTCCCGATGGGTCGCGATGCCCGACAAGCGGCGGCTACCGGTGCTTTCCGCTTCGCGAAAACGAACCTACGGGCTCGCTCGGAGAAGTCTCGCCGGATAGAACGCCCCTCGTGCGGCGCGCGCGTGGCTCGACTTCAACGTCGCAAAACCGCCTCCGCTCCCTCCGCCGCTGGAGGCACCCTAGGCCCCTAGATGTCTAGACTTCCTAGCCGCAAAAAGTTCCGCACTGGATTCTCATTCTCCCTCCCTGTGCGAAGCGGTGTCGGCAACAGACGACGCCGCGCAAAAAGAGCGAAGAAAAACGCACCGCTTCGGCAGGTGAGGCGGCTTCGAGGGTGAGACGGACTGCAGAAGCGCGACGGACGACGACAGTTCGGCGGATGCGCGTGCGGCGCGCCCGCGAGACGAGGAAGCCGGTATTCCGGCGACGACGTATCGCGGGATGGGCCGCGCGCGAAGGCGCCGGGAGGAAGTCGACCGTCGCGCGGTTGCGGGACGACGAGCCCGAAGAAAGACGAAGGTCGTGCCGCCGAACTCGACCAGGGTGGCCATGCGCGGCCACGGTCGGGGCCGCAGCCGGGCGGAACCTGCGAAAACGAGGCGAGTTGCGCAGGACTGCGCCCCGAGGCTAACCTAGAGGTTGCCGAGCGGGCGCAAGGACGCGCAAATCGCCCGTTTCTCGCGGGCGAGCACGGTTGCCCCGACCGTGACCGCACGCTGGAAAGGCAACACACCCACGCACAACACAACGCGCCTTTCCCATCGCGAAGCATCTCCCCTCCGACAAATCAGAGACACAACCGCATTCAGCGCATGAAAACTGGGGATGTTCCAGGATTCTGCGGCGCGGCGTTCAGCGCGCGAGTTCGTCGATGTCGTAGCCGACGAGGTCGAGGAGGAACTTCCGGCGGTAGGCGTAGTGGCCGCGCGCGGCGGCGAACCGGCGCGACGACGCGAAGGCCAGGCCGTTGCGCATCCAGCCGACCTGGATGAGCACGAAGTCGGCGAGCGACCGGATGCTCTGGTAGTCGACGGGCCGCCCGCCCTTGATCGCCGCGATCACCTCGGGGTTGGGCGGCAGGTCGGTGCGGAGGTTCCAGAACGCCGTCGCGTCCGTGCGCCAGTCGGTCGTTTCGATCTGGTGCTCCAGCACGCGGAAGATGTCGAGCTTGTCCGCGTCGCGCACGCACTTCGCGGCCGTGTCCGTCAGCGGCGGCAGACCGTCCGGCAGGTCGCGGCGGTTGTGGTAGAGGACCGCCTCCAGGATCGCATCGCGGTCGGCCGCGTCGAGCGCGTCGAGCCAGCCCTTTTCCTTCACGATGTCGTGCGAGAAGACGGCGTGGTCCACCGAGTCGCTGTCCTTGAACGTGTTGTAGCGCCTGAGCTGCTCGTAGCGCCCCGTGTCGTGCAGCAGCGCCGCGAGCGTGCAGATTTCCGTCGTGTGCGGATCGAACCCCTCCGCCGCGCAGATCTGCCGGGCATTGTCCACGACGCGCGCGGTGTGGATGCGCTTGAGCTCCATCATCGGCGGCAGACGGCCGTCCGCCTTGAACGTGTCCACGTAGGCGAAGTAGAGCTGCCGCAGCCTTTCCAGCGCGTTCATGCTGTCAGCTCCACCGAAAACGGCCCGTCGTTCAGGAGCCGCACCTTCATGTCCGCGCCGAAGCGCCCCGTGCCGACCTTCGCGTCGCCGAGCGCCGCCCTGAGCCGCGCGACGAACCGCTCGTAGAGGGGAATCGCCACGTCGGGCCGCGCCGCGTCGGAAAAGCCCGGGCGGTTGCCGTGCGCCGTGTCGGCGTAGAGCGTGAACTGCGAGACGACGATCACCGATCCGTCGACGTCGACGATCGACCGGTTCGTCTTGCCGTCCGCATCCTCGAAGATCCGCAGCTTCACGACGCGGTCAGCCAGCTTGTCGGCGGCCGCGGCCGTATCGGTGTGCGTGACGCCGAAGAGGATCAGATACCCCTTCCCGATTTCGGCGACGCGCGCGCCGTCAATGTCGACGCTCGCCTCGGCGACGCGCTGAACCCAGACTTTCACAGCAGGCCGCCGCCGAGCGCCTTGTAGAGCGTGATCACGTTGAGCGTGATCGTGCCGCGCGAGACGACGAGCGCCTCCTCGAGCGAGAGGAGCGAGCGCTGCGCGTCGATGACGGCGGTGAAGTCCCTCAGGCCGTTCTTGTACAGGTCCTTCGCGATGGCCACCGCGTCCTGCGCCGCCGCGACCGCGCCTTCGAGCGCCTGGTAGCGGTGGTATTCCTGCGTGTAGTTCGCGTAGGCGTCGCGCACCTCGCCGTACGCCTTTTCGAGCGCGAGCTCGTAGGCGAGGATCTTCTCGGTCATCTTCGCCTCTTCCGTCTTGATGCTGGCGTAGATGTTGCCGCCCTGGAAGATCGGCCAGCTGACAGCGGGGCCGATCGCGCCGTAGAGCGACGCGCGGTCGAAGAGGTTCTGCGGATGCGTCGACTGGAGACCGAGCGCGCCCGTGATGTAGAGTTTCGGATACCACATCGACTCGGCGACGCCCACGTACGCGCACTGCGCGGCGATCGCGCGCTCGGCGGCGCGGACGTCGGGCCGCGCGCGGATCATGTCGAGCGGCACCGCCTCCAGCCGGCCGGGTTCGAGCAGCCAGTCGCGGTCGGCGACCGGCGCGAGCACCGCGTGGAGCGTGCCGGGCATGCCGCCCGTCAGGATCGCGAGCGCGTTCTTGAGCTGCTCCTCCTGCGCCACGAGCGGCGGGATCGCCGCGCGCGTCTGGTCCACGACGTACTTCGACTGGTTGACCGCGAGCTCGTCGCCGATGCCGGAGTCGAGGCGCGACTTCAGGATGTCGTACGTCTCGCTCTGGAGCACGAGGTTGGTGCGCGCGACCTCGAGGCGGCGCTGGGTCGTGCGCAGCTCGATGTAGCGCGCGCCGACTTCGGACGTGAGCGACACCCAGGCGTCCGCGACGCTCCAGTCCATCGATTCCACCGTCGCGGCGGCGGCTTCGGTCGCGCGGCGGCTGCCGCCGAAGATGTCGATTTCCCACGTCGCGTCAAAGCCGCCCGCGAAGACGTCGCGGTGGAGCTTCGTGCCGCGATCCACCATCGTGGGCGTCTGGCGGCCGTACTCGGTGCGCTGGCCGGAGAGCGACGCGGTGATGTGCGGATAGTAGGCGGCGTAGGAGCCGAGGAGCTGCCAGCGCGAGGCGGTCAGCCGCTCCTGCGCCATCAGGTAGGAGACGTTGTTCGAGACGGCGCATTCGACGAGATCGGCGAGGATCGGGTCGTCGAAGCGCAGCCACCAGCTGGCGACATCGTTCGTCGTGATGAGCGCGCGCGCGTCCGCTTCCGCGTCGGCCGCCCGGTATTCGCCCGTCGCCGTCAGGTTGGTCGTCGGCGCACCGGCGTCCGGCAGGTCGAACGCGGGCAGTTCGATTTCGGGCTGACTGTAGTCGGGCCCGACCGAGGGGAGCAGAGAGCAGCCGGCCGCCGCGAGCGCCGCGGCGACGATACCGTGTTGGAGCTTGATCTTCATAGTTCTTCCATCCTGTAATTGGGTGTAGAGTATATCATATCCGCACCCCCGCGCGCCAGTTGGAATTTGGCCGACAGCGTCACGTCCACGAGCGGCGCGAGATTGAGATGTCCCCGCTTTCTTATGCGGCACATTATGTCGCTTTTGATGGTTACTATCCAACTGCGGCGCGTGATTGAGATGTCCCCAGTTCGTATGCGGCACGCAATTGAGATGTCCACGCTTTGGCTGCAGAGGAAAAGACGCCCTGGCGGGAGAGAGAGAAAAACCCGCCAGGGCGCCAAAAAACGGTTAGCGCGTCACTTTGTAGTAGAGCATGTTGCCGCTCCCGAAATTGAGCGGAATCGTCACTTGGTTGCCGGAACCCGTCTTCGTGGCGGTAGCGATATTGGCTTTGTTGGCGCACTCTGGCGTAGCCCCGTATTTGACGGTGTAGGAGCCCGCCGGCCAGTCGCCAGGGAATGTAAGCGTAAGGTTGTTCCCGTCATAAGACGCCTCCTCTATAGCAAACGTCGCACCCTCATCTGGCGCAACACCGACGAGATACGCCTGGGCAACTGTCATGGACGGGCTGGAATTGGCGATCGTTTCGCTCACGGAGGATTTCCCGTACTTCGCCAAATACGCGCTCGGAACTGTTGAACCCTCAGCAACAGCGGCTGTCCCTTCCGCTGTCACCTGCGCGTAGGGTTCGAAGGTGCCGCTCTTCGCCACGAAGTCGTCGATGGCGGTCGTGCCAATGACATTGACGTTTGTAACTCCGGCGGACTGCGATTGCGGTGTGTTTGCGAGGTAGTATGTTGAAGCGGTCAGGACGCCGTTCGTCGCCACGACAAGGCTACTGTTACTGTAGTCCACCGCGACCGTGAGCCGCAGCCAAGCACCATCTTCGAAATTGCCGAGTGTGACGGAAGTCGCACTTCCGCTGCTCGTTTCCTTGCAGTAGAGTTTCAGGGCTCCATTCGTATCGGAATAGATGGCGAACTGGGGATTGTTGGAATTGAAGTCGCCCGGCGTTTCATCAGGTCTAGCGACCTTGACCATCATATCGAACACATTGGCATTAGAGACGCCCGTCGTGACTCGCGTAACCGTGCCGGAAACGGCGAGTACCTGCGCGTGCGTTTCAGCGGTTGTCGGATAGCCGTAGCCCGTCGGCGGCTCGGTTGGGGTCTCTGTTGACAGCTCGCCGTCGCCCGTCCAGGAATCTTTCGTCAATTCGAACGTATCGACGATGGGTGTAGCGAATGAAGCGGCCGCGACTGACACAACCGCTGCAACCATGGTGACTATGTTTTTCATCTGTCTTCTCCTTCTTTGTTTTCAGTTTCAAATCTATTTCGACGCCAGGCGGCGTGGGCGCCGCCCCCAGAAATTTGTGCGGAAGCTCCACTTCGATTCATCGAGTATCGAGTGCCGCGTCATTCGATCGTCGCCTTGAAGAAGGCGGGCGGGGTGTCGCCTTTGAGCGGGATTTCGGCCGTGGCCGTCTCGCCCGCGCTGAAGTCGTCGTCCGACAGCGTCACGTCAATCGCCCTCGCCGCCGCCGTCCTGAACGCCTCAAGCGTCGCAGCGCCGTAGAATTTCAGTCTGCCGTTGACTGGCGCGGCGATCGCGCCCTGGCGCGTGAGCGTCACCGTAACAACGACGGCGTCTTCGCCGACCGCCACGTCAGTCACCTCGAACGCGTACGAGCGGTCTTCGTCCGTTATGTCGAGATTGAGGAGATACGCCTTGTCGAAGTCGTCAGCAGAAACCGCCGCCACCCTGCCGGCGACCGTCGCCTTACCGCCAGCGCACCTGTTGAGCCATGCGGCCTTCGCGTCATCCAGAATGACGAACGCATTACCCTTCAGCACAATCGCCTCGTCCGCGCTGAACCCCTCGGCAACGACATATTCGCCCGTGATCGACCGAAGCACCCCGTCGCCGTTGAAGCGAATCTTCGCGATTGATGTGCCGGGCGCGGCCAGCGGGAAGT
>JAFUEM010000216.1 GCA_017463935.1 Kiritimatiellia bacterium | reverse complement strand
GGCGTGTGATTCTTCCTCATCCTCAACATCACCCAATGTTTTCAGGCACAACCACTCGCTGAAGCCCGCTTAACAGGCCTTCTCTTCCCATTCCGCTTTTGCTAACTACAGTTGTCCGCTTTTGCTTTCACCGCGACAGTGCGAATCGGATGCAACTTGACGCGGCGCACGGCGGGCGTTTTTCAGCAGTACTTGCGGACGATCGCCTCGTATTCGTCGGCCTGCGCCTCCATCGACTCGACCATCTTGAACTGCGTGTGGCAGCGCACGAGGTTGTGGTCGTCGTAGGCCGTGTGGAAGTACGTGTCGCCGTTCAGGTAGTCCGCGAGGAAGCGGATGCCGCATTCGAGCGTCAGCAGCCGCCCCGAGAACGCGATGTTCGCCTTCTCCGCCTCGTTCAGGAACTTCGCGCCCGCGAGATAGCCCTTGACGAGCGCCTCGAAGTATTCCTTCTTCGAGTAGACCTTCGACAGGTCCTTCTCGTCCTCGGCCGCAGCCGCGCTCGACGTGCGCACCATGTCGCCGAAGTCGTAGAGGGCCGAGCCGGGCATCGTCGTATCGAGGTCGATGACGACGTTCGTGCCGTCGGGCGCGAGCATCACGTTGTTGATCTTCGTGTCCTGGTGCACGACGCGCTCGGGGATGTCGCCCGACTTCATCAGGTCGACGATCCGCGAACACTCCGCGCGGCGCTTCTCGACGAACGCGAGCTCCGCGGCCACCTTCGCCTTGCGGCCCTTGACGTCCTTCGCCGCCGCCTCGTCGAGCTGGCGCAGGCGGTCGGGCGTGTCGTGGAACCGGGCGATGATGTCGGCGAGCCGCGGCGGCGGGATGTCGGCGAGGTCGTTCTGGAACTTGGCGAACGCCGCCGCCACCTGCTCGGCCTGCGCGACCTCGGTGACGACGTCCGTCGAGGTGTAGCCCTCGAGGAACGCGTAGAGCCGCCACGGGTTCTCGTAGCCGACGACTTCGAGCGACGCGACACCCTTCGACTTGAGGAAGGACGTCACGCGCAGGATGTTGTTCTTCAGCAGGACGGGATCGAAGATGTCGGTGTTGACGCGCTGGAGGATGAACCGCACGCCGCGCTTCGTCTCGACCTTGAAGGTGTCGTTGATGTGCCCCGAGCCGTAGCGCGCGACGTCGGTCGCGTCGGTGACGCCCATCGACGCGAGCGCCGCCAGCAGTTCGTCCTTCGTGTAGACGCGCGCGCCCATTACTTCTTCCCCTTCTTCGCCTTGATGACCGGGATCTGGGCCGCGGCGACGGACTGGCCGAGGCGGCGGAAGTGCTCGTCCGGCACGACGAGCTCGATCTTCTCCGCCCACTCGGGATAGACGTCCTTGAGCATCGCCTGCGCCGTCTCGAGGATGATGTCGCCGCCGAGGCCCGACGTGACGCGCCCAAGCAGCATCATGCTCGTGTAGTCGTAGAACTCGTTGTACCACGGGATCGCGTGCGCGAGGAAGCGGCCGATCTGCACGTAGACCTTGAGCGCGCGCTGGTCGCCCTTCTCCATCGCGGCCTGCACGACCTTGAGGCGCTCGGGGAGCTTCATCTCCTGCGGGAACGTGAAGCCGTGCTTCTCGGCGAGCCAGTTGACGGCCTGCTGCGAGAACGCCATCGCGCCCACGCCCGCGTCGCCCGACCACTCGTCCTTCGGCGCGGCCGGGTTGAAGTCGACCGGCGCGAACGCGAGCTCGGTGATGCGGCCCGTCAGCGCGCCCGACGGATCGATGTAGCCGACGGCCTCCGACGAGCCCATCGCGACGCCGAGGATGCCCTTCTTGCCCATCGTGATCATGCCGGCGAGCGCCGAGACGTCACCGTCGTTGTAGATCTCGAACGGCACGCCCCAGTCCCTCTCGACGCGGAAGAACATGTCCTGCGCGATCGGGTACTTCTCGGGATTCTGCTCCTTGATCGCGCGGAAGAGGCTGGCGACGCCCATCTTCTTGCCGACGAGCGTGCCCGCCGTCGAGCCGCCGATCGCGTCGACGCGCGGCAGCGTGGCCGCGGCCTCCTTGAGGCCCGCCGTCAGCATGGAGTAGTGGTACTCGGGATCGGGGTTGTTGCGCGGATCCCACGGGAATTCCTTCGAGAAGACGACCTTGCCCTTGTTGAGCGCGGAGATCTTGAAGTCGCTCGCGCCGAGGTCGAAGCCGATGCGGCAGCCGTCGGCGACGGTCTTGACCTTCGTCAGCGTCTCGTTCATCTCGGGCATCTTCTTCAGCGGCACGACGACCGCCTCGACCGGACGGCCGTAGAGGTCGGAGAAGAAGCCGTAGTCGAACTTGCGCGCGCCCTTCTTCGTGTACGCCTTCGCGACCGGCTGCACGACGGCGCTGGGGCCGGCGAGGTAGAGCTTCCAGCCGCCCGCGGACCAGACGATGAACTTCGCGATGCGGTCGACCGCGTGGCTGACGGCCTTGACCGCCTCCGGATCGAGCCGCTTCGGGATCGGCAGGTCGTAGCGGTACACCTTGCCGTCCTCGCGCTCCCACGCGATCGCGACGACGTCCGCCTTGCCGGAGATTCCCGCGTAGATATCCCAGAGCGCGCCCATCGGCGCGATGAATTCGGTTGTCTTGCACTTGCCGCACTTGCAGGCCATGTTGTATCTCCCTTGTTTGGTGGTTTGGGTTTGAGTCAGATCGGTTGATGCGGGAATTGTATCAAACTTTCCTCTCTACGGCAAGTGCCTTGACATTTTTTGCCCGTTCCCGCCGTTCAGGAGGAAGATACCCCCTCTCGTCATGCGCCGATTGTCGCCGTCACGCCGGCTAGGAATTCTAGACCGCTCGCGTTGCTCGCTCCGCTAGACCGCGTCCTTGCGGACGCTAATCTAGACCGCTCGCGCAGAGCGCGAGCTAATCTAGAATATCTAGACGAGCGAACGCAGTGAGCGATCTAGAACAGCGAGCATAGCGAGCGGTCTAGCCCCTCTAGAATTGCCTCGCATTGCGGCGCTCCGTTCGGCGTTGCCGCCAACCCCTGCCAGACCACGCGCGCGTGTACGCGCGTCACGCGCACGCGTGGTTTAACAGCACCCTTCCAGGTAAAGAATATCTAAACGGGGATATTAAGATATCCCTACTAGACCGCTCGCGTTGCTCGCTCCGCTAGACCGCGTCCTTGCGGACGCTAATCTAGACCGCTCGCGCAAGGCGCGAGCTAATCTAGAATATCTAGACAAGCGAACGCAGTGAGCGATCTAGAACAGCGAGCATAGCGAGCGGTCTAGCCCCTCTAGAATTGCCCCGCATTGCGTCGCCCTGTTCACATCGCGTCAAAAGCCGCAAGCAGCGCGGGCGTCACGTCCTGGAGCGACGCGACGCGCGCGCGGATCGCCGCCGCGCGCGGGCCGACCGCGATGAACGGCACGGCGTTGCGCGTATGGCCGCGCTCCGACATGTTCTCGATGTTGCCGTGGTCGGCCGTCATCACGAGCGTGATCCCCGCCGCCTCGGCGAAGCGCACGAGCGAGCCGAGGAAGCGGTCGTACGTGCGCAGCACCGCGCAGGCGCGCGCGTAGTCCATCGAATGGCCCGACACGTCGGTCTGGAAGAACTCGTAGAGCGTGAAGTCGTTGCGCGTCGCGATCTGGAAGAGGTGCTCGGCGGCGCGCTGCGGCGGGATCACCTCGACCTCGGGATAGTGGTCCTGGATCGTCTCGCGCGTCAGGTCCTGCATCACCGCGCGGTCGTCGGCGAGGTCGTCGACGGTGCGGATCGTCTCGGGCGCGGTGAGCGCCATGACCGTCGTCACCGACTTGAAGCGGCGCGCCGCGAGCTCCTCGGCGGAGTCGACGAGGTAGGCGTCGGCGAAGCAGATCTTCTTGCCGCGCTTCTTCAGCTGGAGGAAGAGGTTGTTCTCCTCGATGATGTCGCGGAGCGCCGGACCGGGGAAGCCTTCGCAGTGCTTGCCCATCGCGGCGGCGCAGTTGACGCCGGTGAACATCGTCGCCTGTCCCGTCGCCGACTGCGGCAGGCCCTCGACGCCGAGGCAGGCGTCGATGGGCTGCGCATGCTCGGCGATGAGGCGGCAGAGCGTCGGGCAGACCTCGGGGTTCACCGGGTTGTCCGTCGCCGCAGGCCGCATCCCCACGCCGTCGATGAAGAGGAACAGGATTTTCATTGCGTCATAGTATATCACATTCCGCCCCTTAGCGGCAGGTGCGGATGAGCTCGGTCAGGACGAGCACGTCGGCGCTGCCCGCCGACGAGACGCACCGCTCGCGCAGCTGGAGGAACCGCGCGCGCGCGATGCGCAGCTCGCGCAGCGTCCAGTTGCGCAGGAACGCCTGGTTCTTCCGCACGGCGAACGGCGCGAGGCCCTCCGTCGCCGCGGCAAAAGCGCCGCGCGCCTCGGCGTCCTTCAGCACGACGAGCTGCCGGAAGAACTTCTCCACCACCGTCGTCATGAAGACGGCGAACCCGCTCTCCTCCTCGAAGCGGCGCACGGCGGCGACGACCTTCTCGACGTTGCGTTCGCCGAGCGCGTCCGTCACCTCCCAGACGGTCGGCTCCACGCCGATGCCCGGCGACGTCACCTCGGCGACGTCGGCGGCGGTGATCGTGTGGCGGTCCGCGCCGAGATAGTCGCGCATCTTGCCGAGCTCGCCCTTGAGCGAGCGCGTGTCCGTCCCGACGCGCGCGACGAACGCCTCCGCGACGCCGCGGTCGAACTTCAGGTTCATCTCCGCCGCCCAGTCGATCACGCGCACGACGGCCGCGCGCGCCTGCTCCCACGGCTTGCCGGCCGCGAAGACCGCAAGCTCCGCGACGCCCTTGAGCCGCTTGGCGAAGACGGAGGTCGCGAGCAGCTTCGGGCCGGAGAGGATGAAGCGCTGGCAGTCGGGCAGCGGATGCGCCGCGAGGAACGCGGCGAAATCCTCGAGCCGCGACTTGACCTCCTCGGACGGCCCCTTGCCGCCCGCCTGCGGCAGGAAGCGGACGTTCTTCCACCACGTCACCTTCACGGGATCGAGGAACGGCGGCGTGCGGTAGCTCGCCTCCGCCTCGCGCAGGTCGGCGAGCTGGAGCTCCGCGTTCGTCGAATTGACGGAGTCGATCACCTCCAGCGCCGTGCCCGACGCGCCGCCGATCAGCTTCTGCGCGGTTTCCGACACGAGGAAGTCGTCCTCGCCGATGATGACGTGCACGTTCATGGGCGGGCCCTGCGGAACGAAAGGTAGAGGAAGACGCCGCCGAGGAGCGCCATCCCGAGCGAGATCGCCTGCGAGATGCTCAGTCCCAGCACGGCGGCGCGCGGATCGCCGCGCAGACATTCGAGGAAGAAGCGGATGACCGCGTAGCCGACGAAGTATGCGCCCGCCGTGCCGCGCCGCCGGCGGCGGTAGAGCGCGAGGAGCGCGGCGAAGAGGACGAGGAGCGCGGCGGCCTCGAAGAGCTGCGTCGGCAGGACCGGCAGCGACGCGGGGGCCGACGCGTCGATGAGTCCCGCGTGGAACTGCTCGTACCAGGCGGGCGAGAGGCGCGGGAAGCGCACGGCGAGGGCGGAATCGGACAGCCGCCCGTAGCAGCAGCCGTAGAAGAAGCAGCCGATGCGCCCGCAGGCGTGGCCGAGAGGGAGGGCGGTGCAGAGGAGATCGGCGAGCGCGAGCGGCCGTTCGCGCTTGACGGCGCACCACAGGAAAAAGAGGACGACGGAGAGGATGAGGCCGCCGTAGAACATCAGCCCGCCGCGGTCGAGGCGGATCACCTCCAGCGGGTGCGCGGCGAATTCGGCGCGCCAGTGCTCGATGACGTAGGCGAGGCGGCTGCCGGCGACGCCGCCGAGCATCAGCGTCATCAGGAGGTTCGAGAGGTCCTTGCGGCCGGAGAGCCTTTCGACGAGCGTCCAGCAGAGGATGAAGCCGACGGCCATGCACGCGCCGTACGTCTTGAGGTGGAGAAAGCCGAGGTCGATCAGGTCGGGATGCATGTCAGGCGGCCTCCTCCCTGGAAAAGAATCCGGCGACGAAACGGACGAGCCAGAGCGACCCCTTGACGAGGAAGACGCCGACGCCGACGTAGGCCGAGACGAGACGCGACGCGAGCAGGCCCCCGAGCGCGGCGAACGTCAGCGACGTCGTGACCGCGAGCCAGACGAGCACGAGCGCGACGTTGGCGAGGAAGATGAACGCCCACGAGAAGATGCGGCCGTAGAGCTTCACGTCGGGCTGCTGCTCCGTCAGCGTCTCGAGCGTGAAGAGGACGTGGAACGCCCACGTGAAGCCGATCAGCGCCATCCACAGCGGCAGGAACGGCAGCGGGCGGACGAAGGCCGAGGTGACGAGCGCGGCGACGATCACGATGAAGGTGTAGAACGGGAAGAAGTAGGGCGCGAGCGTGATGAGCAGGTTCGACTTCGTCAGCTCCACGCTGCCGCCGCGCTCGGTCACGCGCACCTTCGTCGGCACCGCACCGAACGCGAGCCCCCAGAGCGCGTGCGTCAGCTCGTGGCCGAGCACGTAGGTGCGCACGGGATGCGGGATCGCGAACCAGCACAGGACAAACGCCGCCATGCCGCCGAGGAGCGAGAAGGTCTCGACGCTGAAGGCGTCCGCGCCGCCCGCCGCCGCGACGACCGCGTCCATGAGCGTGCGCCCCGCCCCCCAGCAGGCGGGCAGCAGCGCGAGACCCAGGATCATGCGGAGAAAATTCGCCATCGCTATCTTTCGTCCTCGAACAGGAATACGAGCTCGCCCGGATAGACGCGGTGGTTCTGCCGCGCGATGGACTCGACGAAATCCTTGTCCGTCTTGAAGCGGCGCTGGAAGTCCTGGAGCCGCGCGATCTCGCGCTTCTTCTCCTCGATCGACGCGGCGAGCGCCGCATCCTGCGCCTTGAGCGAATTGCGCCGCACGTAGTTCGGCCACGCGGCGGCCAGCCCGCCGACGAGGATGGCCAGCACGAGCACCACGGTGAAGTACCGCAGGAACTTTTCTCTGAAACCTTCTTTCATACGGGGAATTATATCAAATTTTTTTCAGATTCATCATTGACTTTTGAAAAAAATATGAGATACTATTCGGTCGTTAACTGGATGGAAGGGCGAAACCCTACGGAATCGGCCCAACCCCGGCACAAGATACAAAGAAACACAATGAAAATCAAGACCACCAAGAGCACGACCGCCAAGGTCGTTGCCAAGAAGGCCGCCAAGCCGGCGGCTACCGCCAAGGCCGCCAAGCCGCAGCCTAAGGCCGTCGAGTTCACCGTCCATGCCGAGAAAGGCAAGGACGTGTACCTCGCCGGCGAGTTCAACAAGTGGGACCCGACCGCCAAGAAGATGGCGTACAAGGCGAAGGCCGGCGTCTACGCCGCGACCGTCAAGCTCCTCCCGGGCGACTACCAGTACAAGTTCGTGATCGACGGCACCTGGTGCGCCGATCCGGAGAACGTCAACTCGGTCCAGAACGACCAGGGCACGTTCAACTCGGTCGTCACCGTCAAGTAAGACGGCGCAAGGGAATTAAATTGCGCAAAAGGACCGCGGTTCGCCGCGGCCCTTTCGTTTTGTCGCCCTGCGCGTCCGTGCGTCAGCGCACGCCGCCGTTGGCCTTCGCGAGCTTCTTCAGCTTCGGCGCGTAGGAGAGACGCTCG
Organism: Kiritimatiellia bacterium; assembly: GCA_017463935.1. Classification (GTDB taxonomy): domain Bacteria; phylum Verrucomicrobiota; class Kiritimatiellia; order RFP12; family UBA1067; genus UBA1067. The sequence continues at coordinate 8,869 of JAFUEM010000216.1, read as the reverse complement.
ACCGCCGACATGCGGTCGATGTAGAGGATGCCGTCGAGGTGGTCGATCTCGTGCTGGAGCGCGCGCGCCAGAAAGCCGCGCGCGGTGATCATCTGCGGGCGGTTGTCCGCATCGAGGTACTGGCAGGTCACCTGCGCCGCGCGGACGAGCGAACCGCCGACATCCGGGAAGCTGAGGCACCCTTCCTTGTCCTTCTGCGAACCTTCCTGCGCGACGATCACGGGATTGAAGAGCTTCAGCGGCATCGGGATGGGCGCGTTGAAGAGCGCGTCCGCGTCGTCCTCGCAGCCGTCGGGGATGTCGATGACGCAGAGCCGTTCGAGCCGCCCCACCTGCTCGGCCGCGAGCCCGACGCCCTTGGCCGCGTGCATCGTCTCGATCATGTCGTCGGCGAGACGCCGCAGCTCGTCCGTCACGCACGCGACGGCCTGCGACTTCTCGCGCAGGACCTTTTCGCCGTACCGGTAGACTTTCAGCTTCATGCGCTCAGACCCCCGTCGAACCGAATCCGCCCGCGCCCCGGTCGGTATCGTTCACGTCCGCGACCTCGACGATGACGGGCTGGGTGACGGGCGCAATCACGAGCTGCGCGATCTTGTCGCCCTTCTTCACCTCGAACGGCGCGTCGCCGAAGTTCGCGAGGATCACGCCCACTTCGCCGCGATAGCCCGCGTCGATCGTGCCGGGCGTGTTGAGGACGGTGACGCCGTGCTTGAGCGCGAGGCCCGAGCGCGGGCGCACCTGCGCCTCGTAGCGCGGCGGCAGTTCCATCACGAGACCCGTGTGGACGAGCGCGCGGCCGAGCGGCGGAATCGTCACGTCCTCGACGCTGCGGACATCCATCCCCGCATCGCTCGCGTGCGCATAGGCCGGAAGCGTCGCCTCGGGATGGATGCGCTTGAAGCCGAGCGTCATTCCGCGTTGGCCTCGTCAGCCGGCGCCTCATAGCCGAGACGCGCGAGGTTCTCGCCCGCCCAGCGCTCGACCGCGGCGGCCCGCTGGTCGCCGGCGACCTGGTCGCGGAGCTGCGCGCGCATCAGCGTCGCCTTGACGGCATCGCCGGGCACGCGGTCTTCGCACACCACGAGAAGCGCGCGGCCCGTGCCGGTCAGCGTGAACTCGGAAACTTCGCCCTTGCGCGTCTTCATCGCCGCGCCGGCGATCGCCCGCTGGTCCGGGAACGCGCCGCTCGCGAGCTCGGAGACCGCGAAGGTCAGGTTGGTGGACACGTCCTTCGTCGCGAGCACCGCCTCGACGCCCTGCGCCGCAATCGCCTCGACCTCCGCCTTGAAGGCGTCGGCCTTCGCGTCGCGGAGCGCCTGCGCGTCGATCTTCCCCTTCGCCTCCTCGAACGACGGCGTGTGCGCCGCGCTGAACGCAGCGCGCTCGAGCAGCCACACGGAGCGGTCGGAGCTGACGACGCCGTAGCGCAGGTCCTCGACCTCGGGATCGAGCTCGGCGACGGCCTCGGCAAAGCCGCGCGCGCCGGGGCAGACGGACGTCGAACGCACCGTGAAGCCCTCGTGGTAGGAGCCGTCCAGCGCGAACCAGCCGCTTTCCTCGACCGTCTTGCCGTCTGCGGCCGCGATCGTCTCGAGGCGCGAGACGCTTCTGTCCTCGCCCTCCGCCCAGTTGGCGTAGGCGCGGCGCGCGAGACTCGTCTCGTAGAACTCGACGGCAGCGATCTGGCGCAGCTCCTTCTCGAGCTCGTCCTTCACCTCGTCGTAGGACTTGACGGTCTCGACGCCGTTCGTGTCGGTCGAGGTGTAGCGCTCGTCCTTGTACTGGTCGTAGAGGTCCCAGATCTCGTTCGTGTTGACGGTCATCTTCGCGAGCACGTCCGCATCCGTCGCGTCGAACTTGACGAAGCGAACCTTGCAGAGGTCGGGCAGCGCGAGCTTCTTGACGTTGTCGTCGTACCACTTCTTCAGGCCCGCCTCGTCGACCGTGACGGCGTCGGCGGACTCCTTGTCCTGGCGGAAGCGCGCGACCTTGACGGTGAAGACGTCGGTCGCGTCGTCGATCGCCTGGTCAAGCTCCATCGGCGACGTCCAGACGGTGGCGTCGACGAGCGTCCGCTGAATGCCCTCGCGCACCATCATCTGGCGGCGCAGGTAGTCCTCGAACTGCTCGGGCGTCAGTCCCAGCTCGCCGACGACGAGCTGGCGGTAGCGCTCGAAATTGAAGTTGGCGGCACCGCCGAACATGCCGTGGACGGCCTCGGCGACCGCCGCATCGCTGATCTTGACGCCGTTCTTCTCGGCCGTCCTGATCGCGGCGTACGCTTCGTACGCCTTCGCCTCGGCCTCAGCGTCCGTCAGGTCCGCGCGGTTGCGGCCGTAGCCGCGCACGTCGTTGAGGCACGCCTGCATCAGCTGCGCGTCGACCGGCTCGCCGCCGAGCTCGCCCGCGTCGCGCTTGACCTCGCGCTCCTCGCGCGTCAGCGTCGAAACGAGGTCGACGCCGACGAACATCACGCAGAACAGGACCGCGACCGCGCCCCACGCCCACTTGTTGCGAATGAACTTGTTGAACTGAAGGATGACCATCTTGCTACTCTTTGAACTTTCTTTTTGGTTGCTGAAAAAATGCGTTGCGTGAAACCGGGGCCGCTCAGAAATCCAGATCGTCCGAGTCGGCGTCGTCCGCGCCGCCGTCCGCGTCATCGGCGGCCGCGTCGTCCGATGCGTCCGACGCACCGTCGTCCGCCTCCTCCTCGACGTCGCCGTCGGTCGTCTCCGCCGCCTCGGCGGCGCGCTTGGCGAGGTCCGCGCTGTCCTTGTTGAGGACGGGTCCGAGCTCGCCGGAATTGACCTCCATCAGCTTCTCGGCGAAGGCGCAGCGGTTGCGCAGCTCGCCCGCCGCGTCAAACGTCATGACCGTCACGCTCATGCGCTCGCCGATCGCCGGCAGCGCCCGGTGGATGCGCACCGCCGTCTGCGGCGAGAGCTTCCAGTCGAGGAACTTGTCCTCTTCCTTGTTCTCGCCCGTCTCGAAGTCGCGCACGAGGATGCGGCCCTGGTCCAGCTTGACGTTGCAGTCGCCGCTCTGACCGTAGAGGCCGGTGAAGAGCAGATCCGCCGACGTGCGCACGCGGATCTCGTCCGCCGCGCGCATCCGCGCAACGGTCCAGTGGCGGCCCTCGACGTCAACGCGGTCGGTGACGCAGCGGATGACCGCCTCGTCGCCGTCGCCCACCTGCCGATAGACGTAGCGCGACTCGCCCGCGAGGTTGAACGCCTTGAAGCCGGGCGCCAGCACCTCGAAGAGGCCCTCGGGCGCGGTGCGCGGCAGCTTCACGTTGACCGTGCCCGACAGGAGCGTGATCGCGCGCGACTTGACGTCGAGCGCCTGCGCCCGCGTGCCGAACGACGCCGCGCCCTTGATGGTGACCTCGATCTCGGGGCCGAACTGGACCCGGATGAAGTCGCTCGGTCCGAGCGTGCGGTAGGCCGTGCCGAGCGGATAGAACTTGCCTTCGCGGATCGGTTCCCACGCGGTCGCGCCCGGCTTGAGCACTTCCGCGCTGCCTTCCAGCGTGCGGCAGTAGGGCAGGATGAAGAACGTCTTGGCGTTCTCTTTGCCCTTCTTGGCGGGCTTCGCCGCCTCGTCGTCCGTGGCGCCCTCGCCGTCGGCGTCCGCTTCGTCGTCCGCCGCCTCGTCCGCGTCGCCCGCGACCGTCTCTTCCGCGCCGTCGTCGCCGAAGTCGAAGTCGTCGTCCTGCGCCATCACGACGAACGCCGCCACCGCCGTCGCCGCCACCACCGTCCGCATGAGTGCCTTCATTGACCCGAACCTTTCCTGAGGGTTGTCCAAATGTTCCGCGCGTCAGACGAGATGCGCGCCGTCCGACGGGCTGATGACCGAGCAGACCGGCTCGTCGCCGAACTTCGCCTTGTATTCCTTCGTGATCTGCGCCGCGATCTTCTCCGCCGCCGCCGGATCGACGAGCAGGCAGCAGCTGCCGCCGAAGCCGCCGCCGGAGAGGCGCGCGCCGTACACTTCGGGAATCGCCTTCGCGGCGTCCACGATCGCGTCGAGCTCCTCGCAGGAGTTCTCGAACCAGTTGCGGCTCGACTCGTGCGAATCGTACATCAGCGCGCCGAACGCCTTGAGGTCGCCCTTTTCAAGGAGCGCCGCGCCCTGGAGCACGCGCTCGTCCTCGCCGATCGGGTGCACCGCGCGTTTCGCCGTCGTTTCGCTGAGGCCCCCGCGGTAGAGCACCCACTCGGCCATCGTCACGTCACGAAGGTGCGTCACCGGCTTGCGCAGGACGCCCGCGAAATACCTGGCCGCATCCTCGCACGCCTGGCGGCGCGAGGCGTAGGCGCCGTCGACGAGCGCGTGCTTGGCGTTCGACTTGACCATCATGAACGCGACGCCGGGGCCCATGTCCACCGTCTCGAACGTATTGCTGCGGAAGTCGCTCTTGACGAGCGCGCCCGCCTTGCCGTACATCGACGAGGCCTGGTCCAGGAGACCGCAGGGGCAGCCCGCGAACGTGTGCTCCGCCTTCTGGCCGATCTTCGCGAGCGTCGTCCTGTCCTTCTCGATGCCGTAGAGCTTCGCGAGCGCGAGCGCCGTGCACATCTCGAGCGCCGCCGACGAGCTCAGGCCCGCGCCGAGCGGGATGTTGCCGAGGAACATGCCCTTCCAGCCCTTGCCGGCCTTGGCGGGTTCGCCGTCGAAGAGCCAGTTGAACGTGCCCGTCACGTAGTTCTGCCACGTCATCTCCTTCGCCGGCGCGACGGACGCGATGTCGAACTTCGCCGTCTCCATGAAGTCGCCCGCCGTCAGCTCGCAGGACGTGTCCGCGCTCGCCGAGACCGCAAAGAACGTGCCCTTGTCGATGGCCGCCGAAAAGACGTAGCCCTCGTTGTAGTCCGTGTGGTTGCCCAGCACCTCGATGCGGCCGGGCGCGTAGGCGACGATCTCCGGCTTCGCGCCGTACATCTTTTCAAACTTCGCGACGAGCTCGTCGTAGACTTCCTTGTTCTGCATGGCTGTGTTCCTTTTGGCGGGGCGCGCCTGGGCGCGCCGCAGGTTGATGAATTAGTCGATCTTGATGTCGGGGTTGACGTTCTTCGAGAAGACGAGCGCGTAGAGGAACAGGTACGCGAGGCACGCGCCCGGCACCACGAACCCGGCGAGGAACGCGACGTTCGCGCCGATCCACGTCTGGATGAGCGGCAGGATGCCGCCGCCGACGACCATCGTCATGAAGAGGCCCGACGCCTGCTCCGTGTACTTGCCCACGCCCTCGGTCGAGAGGTTGAAGATGACCGACCACATGACCGACGTGCAGATGCCCATCAGCACGAAGCAGAACGCCCCGACCGGCACGTTGACGGTGACCGTCGTCCCCTTGCTGGCGACTTCCCACGGAATCGTCACGCCGCAGCCGATCAGCGTCACGCCGACGACGAGCAGCGCGAGCGAGACGCCGCTCGCCCACAGGAGCATCGCGCGCGGCGAGATCCGGCCGCCGAACGCCGCGCCCAGGAGGCGTCCGACGAGCATCAGCACGAACACCGCCATCGCGAGCGTGCCGGCCATGACGGCGGCCGCGTCGCCCGCGCCGGCGATGCCGGAGGCCATGATCTCCTTGATCTGGTCGCTCTGCGTGGCGATCGGGATGCCGGCCTCGACGCCCATGTAGAGGAAGATGCCGACGACGCCCAGCAGGCAGTGGCGGAACGCGAGGGCGCTGCGCTCGTAGACGACGTCCTTCGACCGCTGCACGGGGTTCGCGATCGGCAGGAACGCGATGATGACCGTCGCGGCGATGAAGATGGCCGCGGCGACGCCCAGCACGCCCGCCACCTCGGCGAACTGCGTCTCGGCCGTCACCTTGCCCACGACGGCGGGGACGATCAGCATCGAAAAGCCCTGGAAGAGCGAGTTGCACGAGCCGCCGGCGAGGTTCAGCTGGTTGCCCTTGTTGCCGCCGCCGACGATCGTGTTCAGCATCGGGTTGATGACGCCGTTGAGGAGGCAGTTCGACGTGCCGGAGATGAACGCGCCCAGGAGATAGACGAACCATTCGCCGGGCACGCCGCCGACGGTGCCGAGGCTGACGTAGCCCGACAGGAGCTGCACGAGGATGCCGGCCGCGCCCGTCGCGCACGCGAGGATCGCCGTGCGCTTGTACCCCGCCTTCTGGAGGATCATGCCCATCGGGTAGCCCATGAAGAGGTAGGCGAGGAAGTTCATCATGTTGCCGAGGTTGCCGAGCGTGACGGACCCGATCTTGAACTTCCAGATGTCGCCGGCCGGCGCGGCCAGGTAGGTCATGAAGCCGCACATCGCGTAGAGTGCGAACATGGTCACGATGGCGATCAGACTGCCGCCCTTCTTCTGCTGTGTCTCCATTGAAAGACTCCTATTGGTTGAGGTTGACAAATATTATACCGAAAACGCGCCCCTGCGTCAACTGCGCCTGGGGGCGCGTTGCGGCACGTCAGCGGCGCGGCTGGAGGAGCGGGCGGGCGATCTCCATGAGCTCGTCCTCGCGCCGCAGGCGCTCCATCACGCGGTTGTAGTCGATCTGCGCGGCCTTGCGGAAGGAGTCGAGCGCGTCGCGTCTGCGCCCCGTCTTCTGCTGGAGCTTCGCGAGCTCCAGCCACGGGTCGGCCGCGGCGTCGGGCTCGCGCGCGAGCTGCTTCTTGAGCGCCGTCTCCGCGTCCGCGGCGAGGTGCGCCGCCAAGAGGAGCGTCACGAGCAGCCTGAGCTCCTCCGGCTGCGTCGCGGCCGGCAGGAAGCCGCGCACCGTCTGCGCCGCCTCCATCGTGCGGCCGAGCGCGTAGTAGTCCTGCGCGAGCAGATAGGATTCCATCTTCCCGAGCGTCCCGTCCCTGCGGCGCTTCGCCTCCAGCACGTCGACCTCCTCGACGATGCGGCGGATGTGGTCCACCGAGGCGCGGAAGGCCGCCGTGCGCCGGTTGTTGGGGTCGATCCGGTCGGTGTAGTCCATCAGTTCCGCCGCGACGTCCCACCTGCGCAGCGGCACAAGGATCTCCTGCGCATAGCGGAAGGCGGCCTCGGGCGACGCCGGATAGAGCAGCATCGCCTCGCGGTACGCCTGCGCGGCCTCGGCGCGGCGGCCCTGCTTCAGGTAGAGGCCCGCGAGCGCGGCACGCAGCTTCGAGAACGACTTCTGCCCCGCGAAGTCGCGCCGGTACATCGGGTCCGACAGGAGCCGCCGCACGTACCAGTCCCAGAAGTCGCGGTCCTTCGCCGCCGTCCGCGCGTCGTAGGGCGTCGGATCCTTGTTGATCTTCATGATGAGCCCGTGCGGCGAGAGGTACGGATACATCCACGGGATGACGTAGCTTTCCTCGACGTAGAAGGAATGGCGCAGGCGGTCGTGGTCGAACATCATCTTCGTGAGGATGCCGTTGATCTCCATCACGCCCAGCGCGCCCGTGACCTGCACGCGGCCGTTCTCGATCTTCAGGTCGCCGTTCGCGGGCCTGACGCCGCGCTGCACCTCGTCGATGTAGATGTTGAACGCCTCGGCCGAATCCTCCTTCGACGGAATCCAGATCTCGTCGCCGTAGAGGTCGCGTTCGACCGACATGTACGTGTCGTCCGCGAGCGCGTTCTGCGTGATGAGGTAGACGTCGGGCCGGAAATCGGCGGAATAGATCATGTACGTCGGCACGAACCGCCCCGGGTCGGTGCCGCCGAAGAAGATGGAGAAGTCCTCCATCCGCTCCGGCCAGTCCGGGTCGGGCAGCGGCTCCTCGTCGGCGACGAGCTGCTCCTTGATCGCGTTCGCGCCTTCGAGCTGGTACGCGCCGAACTGCCAGCCGAACGTGTGGCCGTTCTGCTCCGAGCCGCCGAGCTTGAACGCGACCTCGTTCACGCCGAGCAGGTAGTCGCCGCAGTAGTTGTCGATGAGCGGATAGACGAACGAGACGGCGATCATCAGCGCGGCGGCCGCGACGGCGAAGCGTCGCGGCGTTATCGCCGGCGAACGCAGACCGCCGATCTTCAGCCACGTCGCGGACGGCAGAAGCCGTGCGAGCGTCACGGACGCGAAGACGAGCCCGTAGCCGATCCAGAGCGCCAGCATCGCGTGCGACGAGATGAACTTCACCTTCTGGATGAAGCCGTCCTGGAGGTCGCCCTTCACGTTCGCGAGCGCAATGAGGAGGACGCTCATCAGGAGGAAGCAGACGAGCGCCGGAACCATCCACCGCCAGAACGCCTTGCGGTTCTCCTTCTTCACGATCCAGTGCCCGGCCGCGAACGGCACGAGCGCGAACGGAATGAGGAGGTCGGTGAACTGGACGCGCACGTCCTCGAAGTAGTTGAGAATGACCTCGAGCTGCGGCCGCTGGAAGCCGATGGCCTCGTACTGGCCGCGCTGGATCGCGTGCTTGAAGCCCTCCCACGTGCGCGGGTAGCCCCAGTTCATCGGCGGATTCCGGAGATCGCTCACGATCGGCATGTAGGCGTAGAACGAAACGCCCAGCTGCGTGAAGAACGCCGCGCCCGCGACGCTCCGCCCGTTCGGCAGCGTCGCCCACGCGAGCGCGAGGAGGACGAAGTTCCACGCGATCGGCCAGCAGAACCACCACGAGCACGGATGGGTGAGGCCGTTCATCGCGCCGTGCTTCAGGAGCGTGAACGCGGCGATCTGGAGGCCCGCCGCCGGAATCGCGAAGCAGAGCCCGCGCGGCGTCAGCGTCCCGAGCGCGAAGAGAACGGCGATGAGCAGCCAGAAGATGAACGTCGACTTGCCCCACGGATACGCCGCGCCGCGGTAGCCCTGGAGCGACGCCTCGGGCACGGCGACCGCGAAGAGGACGGCCGCGAGGGCAAGGCCCGCCGCGAGCGCGAGATAGCGCGCGGACTTCGGATC
>JAFUEM010000066.1 GCA_017463935.1 Kiritimatiellia bacterium | reverse complement strand
TCCGGCGCAACGCGTGGAGCGGAACGGTCGTGGAGCTCTTTTTTTAAGCCGTCGGAGTTAACTTCAATCGTCCGCACGGTGATGTCTTCTTTGACAGGATTGACAAGATTGACAGGATTTTCAACCGTACGCGGTTGGGGTGTTGTTTCAACTCCGACGGTTGAAAAAGCTGGCTCCGTCATCCCTTCGCCCTCACGACGCGCGACAAAACCGCTTTCAAGCTGCCGTTCAATCGGCTGTGCAGGAACTTCGGTTTGGACAGGATGGGCAGGATTTTCAATCGTATGCAAAACATCATTTGAAAGGCGGCTCTCCGGCGCAACGCGTGGAGCGGAACGGTCGTGGAGCTCTTTTTTTAAGCCGTCGGAGTTAACTTCAATCGTCCGCACGGGTACGTCTTCTTTGACAGGATTGATAGGATTCTCAGATTGCACAGGAACGATTTCAACTGTCTCCAATCCCGCCCATCCTTTTACTTGTGTCGGCGCCGGCTCCCCTTCCGCCATCGCAGCCTGGAAAAGGCGCACGGCCTCTGGCGACGGCTGCCGCGTCGGCAGCTGCGACGGCAGCGTCAGCGGCGCCAGCCCTTCCGACGACGCCAGCTGCAGTTCAACGGACGGAAAACCGCCGATTTCAAATGTCAACGCTTCCACTGTCACACTTCATCCTTCCTGACCGTAAAGTCCTCGAGTTCGCCCTCTGCGCGCGCCTCAATCTCCTTCGCCTCCTCAGCGAGCCAGACGGCCTTGTGCTCGTCGATCTTCATGCGGTTCTTCGTCGCCGCGTTCAAATTCTGCCGCGCCGCCTCCGCCGCCTCCTCGCGCCGGACGCGCTCGGCCTCGGCGCGCTTGACGTTATCCGCCTTGAGCACGCCCTCCTCGTCGATCCGCGCGATGCCCTCGTTCGCAAGGTCGATCTGGTCGCGGCTCACTTCGCGCCCGATGATGGCGTCGTAAATCCGATCACGCCGCGCCTCCTTCGTCGCCTCCCAGTCCGCCAGATCCTTCTGCCGTGCCGCGAGCGCCTCTTCCGCCAGCGCCAGATCGCGCTTGGCGGCGACGAGCTCGCCTGACGCGCGGTCTTCGCGCATCGTGCGTATTCGCAGCAGGGGCTGGAGGAGGTACGCCATTACGCGACGGCCTCCTTGAGCTTCTGGATGGAGTCGGCGTAGACGGGCTTTTCGTCGAGCCCCTGCTTCAGGTAGTTGTTCACGGCGGCGTTCTTCGCGACCGCCTCGTCCGTCTCGGGGTCCGTCCCCTTCTTGTATTCGCCGATCTTCAAGAGGAGCTCCACTTCCGCGTACTTGGCCAGGAGCGCGCGCAGCTTCGCGGCCGCAGCCTTGTGGTCCTTCGGAATGATGGCCGACTGGCAGCGCGAGACGGACGCGAGGATGTCGATCGCCGGATAGTGGTTCTGCTGCGCGAGCTTGCGCGAGAGGATGATGTGGCCGTCGAGGATCGAGCGCGTCTCGTCGGCGATCGGCTCGGTCATGTCATCGCCTTCGACGAGCACGGTGTAGAGCGCGGTGATCGATCCCTTCGCGGAGTTCCCGGCGCGTTCCATCAGCTTCGGCAGCTCCGAAAAGACGCTCGGCGGGAAGCCGCGCCGCGTCGGCGGCTCGCCGGCCGCAAGGCCGATCTCGCGCTGGGCGCGGCCGAAGCGCGTGACCGAATCCATCATCAGCAGCACCTTCTTGCCCTGGTCGCGGAAACTTTCGGCGATGGCGGTCGCGACATAGGCGGCCTTCAGGCGCTCCATCGACGAGCGGTCCGAGGTGGAGATGACGAGCACCGCCTTTTTCATGCCCTCGGGCCCGAGATCCTTTTCGATGAACTCGCGCACCTCGCGGCCGCGCTCGCCGATGAGCGCGAGCACCGTCACCTCCGCCTCCGTGTTGCGGATGATCGAGGCGAGGAGCGTCGACTTGCCGCCGCCGGCCGCCGCGAAGATGCCCATGCGCTGCCCTTCGCCGCAGGTGAGCAGCCCGTCGATGGCGCGGATGCCGAGCGAGATCGGCTTCGAGATGATGCGCCGCTCCAGCGGCGAGGGCGGCGGCGCGTAGACGGGATAGTAGCCGTCGGGCCGGAGCGGCCCTTTCGTGTCGGCGTCCATCGGGCGGCCGAGACCGTCGAGGACGCGCCCGAGCAGGTTCTTGCCCACGGGCACCATCTGGACGCGCCGCGTCGGGATCACTTCCGTCTCGCCGCTGATGCCGATCATCGCGCCGAGCGCCGTCAGGAGCACGGCCTCCTTCGTGAAGCCGACGACCTCGGCCTGGACTTCCGTCCCGTCCCACGGGTTGCGCAGGAGACAGACTTCGCCGATCTTGACACCCGGAACGGACGCCTTGATGATCGTGCCGACGACCTGAATGACCTTGCCCTTCACATCAATGGGCTGCGCGTCCTCAACGGCGCGGTTCAGCACCTCCGGAATATAGTCGAAGACGGTTGTCATCGGCCATCTCCCGCGATGTGCTTCTTGAGCGACTTCTCGATGGCCGCGAGCTGCGTCTCGACCGAGGCGTCGGCGACGCCGGCCTCCGTCTCGAGGATACAGGCGGCCCCCTTGAGGCGCGGATCCTCCACGACGTCGAAGCTCTCGACCGTCGGATAGGCGAGACGGAACTCGGCGATGCGCGCACGGACGGTCTCGACCATTTCCGGCGCGACCTTCAGGACGACCTGCCGCTGCGTGCGGATGACGGCGTTCATCGTCTTGCGGACGATCTGCACCACGAGCTCCTTTTCACCGATCTCGACGACAAACGACTTGAGCGCCTTCATCACGACGTCCGCCATCTTCTGCTCGACGCCCTCCATGAACGCGACGGACGAATCGACCTGCTCGAGCTTGAGCATCGCGATCTCCATCTTGCCGTCGGCGAGGCCCTTCTCGTAGCCGCGCGTCTTTTCCGCCTCGAACGCGGCCTTCGCCTCTTCGCGGATCCGCGCGGCGTCCGCCTCGGCGGCGGCGATGATCTCTTCGGCGGTGCGGACGGTCGCGACGTCCGTCGCCTTCACGACGCGCCGGTCGCTCGCGAGCGAAAATCCAGGTTTGTTTACAAGCAACATAGCGAATACGCCTCCGGGAACTTCAGTTTGAGGAGTTTGAGAATGGCGGCGCGGGCGACCGCGTCTTTTCGATCACGCCGAGACGTCGTCTCGCGCAGAGACGCCGAGTCGCAGAGGCTCTTGGGCAGCTTGAGCTTGAGGCGCGAGACGAGGGACGCGGGAAGATCGGTCCGCGCCGACAGCAGAATGTTGAAGCCCGTCAAGACAACCTGATCAGCCAGGCTCTGCGTCTCGGCGTCTCGGCGCGCGATCCATTCGTCTCCGCGCGAGAGGGGAAAATACGCCGTGTAGCCGAACACGTCGGGATAGACGCCGGGGAGCGCGGCCTTGAGCGCGCGCACGGTCTTGCCGTCCGTGACCTTCCGCAGTTCGTCCGCGCACGCGAGCGCGCCAAGCCACCGGACGATCGCGAGCAGCGTCGCGCCGTCGAGCAGCGCGAGGCGCGAACCATCGTCCTTCGGGAAATCGTGGAAGCACGGCTCCACGCCGAGCTGATCGAGAATGAAACGCTTGACGCGAGGAGACGACGCGAGACGTGAGACCTGAGACGGGACGGCTTCGCGTCCCGCGTCCATCGTCTCACGTCCCCGAATATCTTCCAGCCAGCTTTCATGCACCTGCGGCGCGAAGTCCCAGAGAAAATCGCGCACGCGCAGCCAGAGAAGCCGGTTCGCAACCAGCTCCCTCGCCTCATCTATTGCAAATTCTCTTTTCTTCTCACCCATAAGTCGTCAGTCTCTCAACCTTCCAAACTTTCCATCTTCCAAACCTCCAAACTTCTCCTTACGCCATCCATTGCCGCTGGGCGCCTTTCTGCGATTCGAGGTAGCGCCGCCAGCGGGCGGCGGATTCAGCGGTGCGCCCGCTCATCTTCAGCGCGCGCGTCTCGAGGACGGCGGCGACGTGCGCGAGCGACGCGGGGATGTCCGCGCCGTGCAGAACCTCCAGCGCGCGCGCGGCATCGGACTCGTCGAGCAGCAGTTCCGCCAGGGCGACGGCGGCGACGCCGTCGCGCGGGTCGTTCTCCGCGAGGGCTTCGCAGACGGCCAGGGCGCGCGCACGCTGGCCGTGGCGCATGAACATCCAGGCGGATGTCAGCAGGAACTGTCTCTCGTCGGCGGTCATTTCAGCGGCGGCGTGTCCTTGAAGATCGTGACCTGTATCTTGTCATACGCCAGGCCTTCGATGGCGTTCTTGACGAGCCCCTTGACGGACGGCACGAGATCGGCGATGTCCGAATCCCAGCGCGCGCGGATGGCGACGGCCGCCGAGGACGGCAGCGCGTTGCGCGCGAACGGGTCGTTCTCGGGCAGGACGACATGCACGCGCGCGTCCACGACGCCGTCGATCATCGAAATCGTCTTGGCGAGATCCTGCGCCAGCGCGTCCATGAAGCGGATGCGCTCTTCCGACGGCGACGAGATCATGCCCGTCTTCTTGAAGACCTCGCCGATGCCCTGATGGGCGCGGCGCGGCAGGCCCTGGCGCTCCAGAAGGTTCACCGCGGCGGCGAACTTCTGCTCGGTGCACAGGACGTTCCACGTCCCTTCCGCGCCGGGCTCCTTGTGGCAGGAGATGCCGGCGTCCAGCAGCGCGGCCATCACGAGATTGGCCTGCTGCTCCTCAAGCCCGGAATGGAGCGTCGTCTCCTTGTCGCAGCCCGCAAGCAGCAGCACGGCGGCAAGCGCAAATGGCAAGATTCGTTTCATGGCTGGATACCTTTCTGCTTTGACGTGAGACATCAGACATGAGACGCGTCTCGCGTCCAACGTCTCGCGTCTCTCTAATCACTGGTTCTTCACCAACGTCTGGATCGCCGTTGAAGCCTTGTCGGCGACCTTCGTGACGACTTCCTGCTGGAAGGAGAGGTTCATCACCTCGTACTGGAGCTCGATGAGGTCCCCCATCGACGGCGAATGCATCTCCTTGAGTTCGCTCAGCGCGCGGATGCGGTGCAGGATGCCTTGGTGGTTGACCTGCGCCGAACGCCACGCGGCCGTCGCCTCGGACGCAAACGGAATGGGATCGGCGGCCATCACGCGATCAAAGCGCTGCACGGCGGACGGATCGGCAACCGGGTTCGGGGCGGGGGCGGCCATCGCCGCCGGGGAGCCGCCCGTGGCGCGGATCGCCTCGACGATCATCTGTTCTGTCATGGCATCAAATCCTTTGCAAGTTGCGCCGCCGCAGGATCGGCGGACTGGTTGGCGGCTTCTTCCAGAGGGATGCGCGCCTCAGACGGACGGTTCATCCGAATGAGCGCCATGCCCTTGAACGCCTTGAGCATGGGTGCGTCCGGGAAACGCGGGATCGCCTCGCGGTCGAGGTAGTCCACCGCGCCCTGGAAGTCGAGCATGCTGATGAAGAGGATGGCGTTCGCCGAGGCGACGGACGCCTCCTCCGGGCGGAACGCCCCCAGCGCCGCGAGGATCTTCGCGGCGGACCGGAAGCGGTTCTGCCCCGTCGCCATCAAGGCGACGTTCAACAACAGCCGAGCTTCTTCGCCCGTCAGATCAAACATCAACGGAAGTTCGAGGCGATCGAATTCAAGGCGTCGCCCATGTTCTTGTTGATGTTCGTCATCGTGGTGAGCGCGAGGTTCCACTGCTGCAGGTCGTACTGGAGCTGCTGCAGGTTCGCCTGCACGTCCGGGTGCTCCTGATAGTTCTCGAGCGACTCTTTCAGGCGCGCCTCCATCGAGACCGCCGCATTCATGAGCGCGAGATAGACTGCGTCGGTGTGAATGTATTCGGAGGCTCCGCTTTGAACGCGGCTGCCCGACAAATCGTTCACGACCGCTTTGACATCAGGTAATCCTGTCGCCATTTCCTGTTTCCTTTCGTTGGGTTGTTGTTGTTGAACGCTTGCCTTTCGGCGTTTAGTTTCCTTGGCCATCCACCCGGACGGCCAACCTTAAAATCTTCCTTGCCGTGACATTTGCCTCTTTCAGCCGTTCGGCGCGCGGAAATTCGTCCGGCGGCAGCCCGGCTTCCAGCGCCGCCTTGAGCCGCGCGTCGAGCGCGGCGAGAATGGCATCGTACCTCACGAGCGCGGCCTCTTTCTCCGGCCCCGCCAGCTCCTTCTCGATCGCCAGAAGACGGATGGGGTCCCTTACGGCTTCCATACGATCCTCCCGTTGGCGTTCGTGAGCGTGACCGCGTCCGCCTCGATCTTCAGGACGATGCTGTCCCCGAGCGGCGCGCCCTCGAGCACCCGCATCCCGTTCTTCAGCACGAGGCACGGATAGGGCGTCGTCAGGATGCCGCAGACGGGCAGCGTCGGCCGGGCGGGGGCCGCGAGACGCGCGGCGCGAGACGCGGCGGGATCGCCCGTCCGGTCTGCGGACAACGCCTCGGATGCCGC
>JAFUEM010000215.1 GCA_017463935.1 Kiritimatiellia bacterium | reverse complement strand
GTCGCGGCTCTGCGGCGGTGGCGGCGTCTCGCGTGGATCTGCGGCGGCGCGGCCGTCGCGGCGCTCTACTTCTTCTCGACGGGCGCGGCGACGCGGCTCATCGGCCCGCCGCTCGAAAGGGAATTCCTGCCGTCGTCGCCCGCCGTCGCCTGCGGCACGATCGAAACGGTGCCGGATGCGGAGATGATCTGCGTCCTCGGCGGCGGCATGGCGCACCACGAGCGGTGCGGCGCCTACGACATGAACGCCAACGCGGACCGCGTCTGGCAGGGCGTGAAGCTCTGGAAGGCGATGGCGGACGCGGGGAGGGAGGCGGTGCGCATTTCCGTCTCGGGCGGCGGCGTCGCGACGAGCACGGTGCCGTTCATGGTCGAGTGCGGCGTGCCGGAAGGGGTGTTCGTCTCGTTCCCCGACGCGCGCATCACGGAGGACGAGGCGCAGATGATCGCCGCGAGCGGCGTCACGCACGTTGCGCTCGTCACGAGCGCGTGGCACATGCGGCGTTCGCGGATGCTGTTCGAGCGCGCGGGGCTCAAGGTGACGCCGGTCGCCGCCGATTTCGAGATGACGATGGTCGCCGAGGCCGCGTGGCGGTTCAGGGACTTCCTGCCGACGGCCGACGCGCTCGCGCGCAACAGCATTGCGGTCAAGGAATGGGTCGGGCTCGTCGGCTATACGCTCTTCCGGTAGCCCGCCGGACCTAGCGCATCTGCCGCAGCAGCTCGTCGGAGGGCGTGGCGGCGATCTTGCGGAACTCCTGCACGATCTCCGCCTGTTCGTCGAGCAGGGCCGCGCGCTTCGCTTTCACCGGCGCGGGCACGTCCTTCGCGCGCTCTTCCGCGATCAGCTTTTCAAGCGCGTCCGCCGCGCGCGTGAAGTGCGGCTTCACCTCGTCGGCCCGGCGCACGCCGTCCAGCTTCAGGGCCGTTTTCCCGCCGCGGTTCAGCTCCTTGTAGACGGCATCGAAACGCTGCGTCATCGGCTCGATCCACTCCGCGACGTACGGCAGCGCGGCGAGCGTCGACTCGATGAGCTTCAGGTAGTTCTCCGGGCCGCCGCGCTCGTAGCCCATCTTGTCGAGAACCTTGCCGTCGCCGTCCATCAGCAGCACGGTGGGGAAGCCCTGGATGCCGTACTTTTCGATCAGCTGCGGATTCTGCTTCGCCGCATGTGCGGAGAGGAGCGATTCGTCCGAGGGCCGGTCGATGTAGACGAGCACGTAGCGGTTGGTCGCCTCCTGAAGGAACGCGCGCTTGGAGAAGACTTCCTTTTCGAGCCGCTTGCACCAGCCGCACCAGTCGCTGCCCGAGAACGCCGCGACGACGGTCTTGTTTTCCGCCTTCGCCCGCGCGAGCGCGCCGTCGAAATCGTCCGTGAACCCACGCGGCGTCGATGTCTTCGCCGTTGCCGTCAGTGCCGCCAGCGCGGCCGCCGTAAGAATGATCCGTCGTTTCATATCCGTGCATTGTATCATATTCCGTCCGCCGCGCCAAGTCCGGCGCCCAAAAAAATTTCAAAATACCCCCTTGTCAAGCGCCGCCGAATTGTGATATACTACGTCTCGTTTTGGGTGACAAAGCAAAGCACAAGCGAGCTTAACTCAGTTGGTAGAGTGCCACCTTGCCAAGGTGGTTGTCGAGGGTTCGAGTCCCTTAGCTCGCTCCACTGTTTCCCAAAGCAGGTGAATGGGAGCGTAGCTCAGCTGGTAGAGCAAGTGACTCTTAATCACTGGGTCCAGGGTTCGAATCCCTGCGCTCCTACCATTCAACCTTCTGCACTGTGGCTAGGTAGCTCAGTTGGTAGAGAAGCGGACTGAAAATCCGCGTGTCGCCGGTTCGATCCCGGCCTTGGCCACCAAATTTCACAGTTTTGAAAAATCTAATTGCACTTTCGCCTTGCGCGGGGTGACGGCGATTTGATATAATAACCCTTCAATGTTCAAGGCGAGTTATCTGGTGGTCGCTGTGTTGGCGGCGGTTGGTTGGGCGCGCGCGGCCGAAGAGGTCGCGGACGCGTCCGAGCCCGTTGCCGCCACCAATCAGACCATGGCCGTCACCGCCGCGCCCGCCACCAATTCGACCGCCGCCGCGACGAATGCCGCCACCACCGCCGCCCGCCCGCGCAACATTGAAACGCGCATCTTCCGCCTCAACCACTGCTCGGCCGCCGAAGTCGCCGCCAAGTTCAACGAAATGTGGAACGGCGAATTCGGCCAGGTCTGGAAAGTGACGAAAATGGCCGTCGACTTCCCGGAATCGAACTCGGTGATGGTCAGCGCGCCGGCGCCCATCCTCGACGCCTGCGAAAAGGCGATCCTCGAACTCGATGTCGAGGCGCGCCAGGTCTATATCGAAGCGCGCTTCGTGGAGCTGAGCAACAACGCGTCGCACAAGCTGGGCATCGACTGGCAGATGCTCGACAACATGGGCGGCACCCTGCGCCTGGGCGGCGGCATCGAGCACAGCCGCCTCGGCAGCGGCGTGTCGGACTACACGCGCGACGTGGTCGACGGCAACACCGTTACGCACTACGGCTTGCGCGGCGGCGCGGGCCACGACGCCGAAATGTCGCACTTCACCGGCACGCTCGATTTCTCGGAAATGGTGCTCGTGCTGCGCGCGCTCGAGTCGGCCGAGGACGCCAAGACGTTCTCCAATCCGCGCATCATCGTCTCGTCCGGCAAGAAGGCCGTCGTGGACATGACGCAGAAGTATCCGAACGTCAAGATCTCCGCCAAGCGCACGACGTCCGGCAACGACACGACCTCGCTCGACCTGGACATGCAGATGACGTCGATCCCGGGCGAGGACAAGTTCATGTTCGCGAACGAGGCGTTCTTCTCGTGGGGCATCCAGCTGGAGGTGACGCCGCGCGTGGGGACGAACGGCCTCATCAACGTCTCGATCGTGCCGACCATCTCCGACTGCAAGGACTACGTGATGGCGGGCACGACGGCCGACAAGAGCGCCGACACCGGCAGCTACTCCGCCAAGTATCCGATCATCAACGTGCAGCGCCTCGTGACCGAGTTCAACCTCGCCAGCGAGACGACGGCGGTCATCGGCGGGCTGTCGCGCACCGTCGAGCGGCAGGTGGACAACGGCATTCCCGGCCTGCGGTCGCTTCCGTGGATCGGCTCGCACTTCTTCAGCTCCAAGACGCGCGTTAAGGAGCAGGCCGAGATCATCGTCTTCGTGACGGTGGGACTTGTCGATCCCAACCGGATGAAGAAGGACGTGGGCCTGCCGAAGAACGCCGTGCTCGGCCGCCAGTTCATCCAGGGCCAGCGCCTGGAGCCGGGCGACAAGATCAACGGCACGCAGGAGGGCGTCGAGTCGCTCGATCTGCGCCCGCTGAGCGAACAGGCGCTCGATCCGCTGGCGACGAACGCCGTGCCGCGCGTGACGCTTCTGCCGAACCTGCCGTTCGGCGGCTGATCCCGGCCGCCGCGCGCCGCCGATCCCCGCGCGAAACGCGCGCGTGAAAAGTGGCGCAACATTCCCCTTGTGCGGTTGTGCAATTTATGCTATAGTGTTGCCAGACTTGCGAAAGGCAATGCCTCCGATGCGTGCGCGGCAAACGTGCCGCGGCTGCGGAAGAGCCAATGAAAACAGGGGTGAAATGAAGAGCATGCGGAGAGAATCGACCTCGGCGGGTTGCGTGCACACGCAGCCGCGCGCGGCTTTCTGCACCCGCGCCACATCCCCCATGCGGGGTAATGTCGCGTCTTGTCGCTGCATCTTCTGGTCGCTGGAAGGAGGCTTGTGATGGGCGAGTTGTGTACGATCGCAGGCATGAAAATCAGTATGCGCTTCCACGATACGCAGCAGCATCATAAGCCGCATGTGCATGCGCATTGCGAGGGTTGTGATGCTTCGGTGGGCGTGGATGGCGAGATTTTGGCGGGTTCGCTGCCTGCAAGGCAGATGAAGATTCTCATCGGCTGGCTGGCGTTGCATGAGGAAGAGGTCTATGCGGCGTGGGAGCTGGCGGTGCAGGGCAAACATTTCTCAAAGATTGAGGTGAAGCTGTGATTGTACGCAATGGCATGTGTTTTGCTGATTCGCTGGCACCCGTCTTTAAGATTGTGGCGGCGGAGAATGTTGGCGATCATCTTGTCAGCGTCTGGTTCAGCGACGGGCAGAATCGCCTGTTTGACGGTCGCCGTCTTGAAGGAGAGGTTTTTGAACCGCTTAAAGATGCGCAGTGCTTCTCAGATTGGACGCTTGATTCTGAGACATTGACATGGCAGAATGGTGAAATTGACATTGCACCGGAATATGTGTTGACGCACAGCACAGAGGTGACCGATAAATGACAGCGCGTTGCAACAGAATCTGCTTTAATGCGGCGAATCGCGCCGCAACGGCCACATTTTGTGCGATTTTAGGGGGGGGGGGGGGCAGCCTCTCAGCCTCACGCGCCGCAACTCGCCTAGCACAACAGCGTAACACCGCGCAACTTCCGCGCGCATCGTCCCGTTCCCCAAGGCGTTTCGCGCGCCATCCCGCGCGCATTGTCCGCGCACTCATTTCCGCGCAATTCCCGCGCGCATCATCCCTACAGCCAATCTCGCGCAACTTCCGCGCGCATCGTCGCTTCGGTCGCTTTCTCCAGTTGCCTGGGGCTCCATTCCGCGCCATCCCGCGCGCATCATACCCGCAATCAATCTCGCGCCATCCTGCGCGCATCGTCCCTTCAGTCCCTTCTGTCGCTTGCGTCCCTTTTTCCCCATGCGCCAATTGCCCCGATTGCGCCCCGATGCGCTTTGTAATCAACCCTTCATGCACTTGACAAAAACCAAAAGAGAGAAAGGAACAGAACCATGAAAAGAACAATAGAGATACTGCTTCGACTCGTCGCGCCTCCCGCGCGCCTCGCCGCACTGCTCCTCGCCGTTTGCGCGGCATCCGGCGCCCGGGCGACGGACTCGCTCGAGGAGACGGGAGGCGCTCTTAGTGCTGTTGGTACTGATACGCTTGCCTTCAAAGATGTGACGCTTAGCGAATTGACGGCGGAGACACTGCACGGGCGCATGTCAGGCGATTGGGCGGGGACTGCTGCAACTGAGAGTTTCACCTTCAACAACTTCGACCGGTCGAACGAAGGTAGCGAAGATGACGACTACATCACCTGCCAGGCGCAGCTGGAAGATGACGGGTGGCTCAAGGGCATGGTCCTAAAGTTCACGCAGTCAGGCGACGACATCAATGTCCAGATTGTCTCGGCTGGAAGCATCAACGGCGGCTCTGTAGGCGATTCTGTCGCAGGTAAAACGAACGCCAATAGCCACTACGCCATCTACAATCTCGCCCTGCCGCGCTCTGCGCTGACGAGCGAACTCGCGGTATGGGAAGCTGGGCAGTTTGCCGCTACGACGAAGCTCGGCTCCGATGGTACCACCACTTACACCCTCGCCGCCAATGGCAACTCAGTCGCCGCCGACGGCTCCTCAATTACTATAAATCAGAGTGTTGGCGTGAAGGTGGATTCAAGTGCGGCACTGACATCGGGGATGACGGTGTTGGTTAGGTATTCCGATTTGAATTTGTCTCTGGGCTCTGCTCAGACTCTTGTGAACTCCTCTATTGACTCGAATGGGACTGCCACAGGCGACAGCAATGGCAATAGAACAGGTGTTTATATTGACAGCTCTGGTGCTTCACAAGGTCTTTGGGCGGGTAAAACTTGCACTTCTGCGAACGGAGTTAGTCAAACTTCTCATACTTTTGTTGCTACAGAGACAAGCGGTGTCATGGCATTTTCATATTACTCTGCGAGCACAACTGATAGCAACCTGGGAACGCATCTTTGGTATCTTAGCAATGGAACAAGGTCGGCTTTATATAACCTGAAGACGCTTGGCTCGACGTCCGATAGTAGTATATATGGTTGTGTTATTGGCGGCCCGCGCGGTTCGACAACAAATGGTGGACCCGCCACCGGCATGAAGATTACAGGCATTGCAATCTTCAAGGGCGTCCTAACTGAAGCGCAAATGACAGCATACGTCTGGCCGTCGGCGAAGGAGAAGTATTCTAAATTCTCTTATATCCCCGCAGCACGGCGTTTGACGTGGACTACGGCCTCCTCCGTCACTGGAGACATCATTGCGAATGCCAGCACGCAATATACGGTTTTCGATATCCAGAGCGGCGATAATACTGCTACGACATACGACAGCGGAACAGCAAGCGGCAGCAAGGGGCACTGGCACTATGTATGCTACTCCACCGGCGCAGGTGATTCATACGTGGCACCAGGTTCGCTTCTGCGCTTTGTGGCTGGCGAGGGGTATGCGCATTCTCTCGCTGGTTCGTTTTCACCGCTTACTCTCGGCGGTATCATCGTAGAAGAGGGCGCGACTGGGTACAGTTTTGCCCAGAATGGAAGCCGCTATTCCATCTTCGGCGACCCCACGAATACGATTGAGACATACTTTGATTTCTACGAGAACTTCACGAATGCACGCAACAATGGCTGCCATCTCGACGGCACAATCAATATTACGGTAGCGAGCGGCAAGACTTTCACGATTGCCGGCACTACCACCAAGTGCTCAACATCAAATAAGTCAAGTACTCTTAGCGGCACAGGCGGCGGTACACTGAAGCTGCATGGCGGCGGTCATCTCGCCGCGACGTTGACGGCAAGCGACGCTACGCTCGACTATACAGACCTTCCTACGACAGTTTCGTCTTCGTCCGATGCGTACATTCAAGGCACGCTTACCGTCAACAGCGGCACCGTGATTGCGCTTCCTGCCGGCGCGACGTTCCCGTACTATGTTGCGACGGGCATCAGCGGCTCGCTGAATGTCGCGACCGGCGTGACAATCGGCGGCGTAGCGAAGCCTTATTGTCAGGCCAACGCGGCGGGCTACATAGAGTATGTTGCGCCTTCGGAAGTGACGATTTCTTCGGATGCCACATGGGGTTCGGGCGATCTCGCCGGCTGGGCGACGGATGATGCGACGAAGGGCTATATCATCAACGTCACCGCAGACGCCACCCTCACACTCCCAAGCGCAGTCTCGGCCAAGACCATCAAATTCGATGTCGACGATGGCGTGACGCTGACCGTTTCCGGCAGCACTCTGACTGCGGCGGATGAAATCGAAGTGACTGGCGCCGGCATCGTCAAGGTTACAGCCAACAATGCGCTTTCAGGTACTGTGAGGGGTGATGGCACTATTCTTTATCAATATTCCTCGCAGGAGGCAGATGCTGTTCCAACGGCAACATTTACCGATAGTGGCTGGACGGGAACGCTTTGGATTAAAGACTTCGGCAATGAGTCGTATCATTCTAGTGCAGGCGGAATCCGCGTAAAGGCTAGTCTTGGTACAATGGTGAGTTTCGGCAATTCCGGCTCCAGGGTGAAGTTCACAAATGTCAAGGCGTATTACCAGAACGGGACAGTGTCCTGCCCGTGGACGCTCGTTCTTGAAGATGGCGAGAACGCCGGTGAATACGCATGGAAGAACGATAGCGGATGGACAAGCGGCTCAGTAATGACTATTGCGGCCATTGAAGGCAATGGAACACTTTACGACGGGTATAATACTTGCACTCCCCCGCTCTACTTCACAAATGCTGCAGCATTTACAGGCACAATATACAACAACGGTAAGAGAAAGCGTTTTGGAGTTGTCAATGATGTGCAAACATGAGCAAAAATTGAATATTGCAAACATTGCGAATCATTGGCAAATCAAAAAACAACTACAAAACCGTGACACCACCCTGCTGCTTTTATACGGCCAAATCTCGACC